>NZ_JAVDWJ010000004.1:0-414053 GCF_031457295.1 Caulobacter sp. BE254
CCCGCCGCGGTCCGATCGCCAGGCCCAGGCGGCCCCGCTCGGTTCCACCCCCATCGCCTGCTTGGGCCGGTACCAAGAGCCCTCCCCCGCGATGGAGACAGCGATGATTGTGCGGGAGGTTTGAGGTCCGAGGACTTGTGACGCTGAGTATTTTTCAGGGCGTTGGAAAGGCTAGAGTTCTTTGCGCCGCCAGCGGGGATAGAGCGGCGTCCATCCCCGCCCCAACGCCTATTTCAGGCGCAGAGTCAGCCCGGCCACGACCAAGGTCACCGCGTCGGCGGCCTGGGCCAGGGCTTGGTGCAGCCGCCCCGCCTCGTCGCGGAACCGCCGGGCCAGGGCGTTGTCCGGCACGACGCCGAAGCCGACCTCGTTGGACACCAGCCACAGCGTCCCTTCAAATCGTCCGGCCGCCTCGACCAGTCCGGCGGCCGCCGTCGCCACGTCCTGCTCGCCCAGCATCAGGTTCGACAGCCACAGGGTCAGGCAGTCGACCACGACGACGTCGTTCGCGCCCAACGGCGCCAACGCACCCGCGATATCGAGCGGCGCCTCCAGCGTCGTCCAGGCCGCACCCCGGTCCTCCTGATGGCGCGCGATGCGCTCGGCCATCTCTGGATCAAAGGCCTGGGCCGTGGCGATCATCACCAGGCGGCCGTCCGTGGCCAGGGCCTCCGCCGCCCCCTGGGCGAAGGCGCTCTTGCCGGATCGGGCTCCGCCCAGGACGAGGGTAAACGGCAAGACGCGCTCCAGATGGCCAGCCAGATTGACCGTGTGCGACGCAACATATAGTGCAGCTCTCGCGACAGGTTCCTCGAAAGAGGATGAAAAGGGAACTCGGGTGCGAAACCCGGGCTGCCCCCGCAACTGTAAGCGGCGAGCCCGCGCGTCATTAAGCCACTGACCGTCCTCTTCAAGGGAACGATTGGGAAGGCGACGCGCACCGGCCTTGACCCGCGAGCCAGGAGACCTGCCCGTCGCGGTCGTCCTTCGTCCGGCCGGGGTGCGCCGTACGATGGGGTTCTTTCCCCCGAGGCGACATCGTCAGGCCGGTCCGGATTTCCGGGCCAGCCTTCGTTGCCGCGCACGGAGGACTTGAACATGCGCCCGATTTCCATCCTGGCCCTGGTGGCCGCCCTGCCCGCCCTGGCCCTTCCGGCCTTGGCCCTGCCCACCCAGGTCCTGGCCGCCGAGCCCCTGGACGAGGCCAACGCCGTCGACCAGGTGGTCGTCACCGCCGGACGCGCCGCCGACAAGCTGTCGGAGGTCCCGGTCAGCATGACCGTGATCACCGCGCAGACCCTGCGCCAGCGCCAGGTGGTGGTGGTCTCCGACCTGCTGTCGCGCACCCCGGGCGTCACCGTCACCCGCAACGGCGGCGTCGGCGGCTCGACCCAGGTGCGCATCCGCGGCGCCGAGAGCGACCAGACCGCCGTGCTGATCGACGGCGTCAAGCTGAACGACCCGTCGGCGACCGGCGGCGGCTACAACTTCGCCACCCTGCTGGCCGGCGACGTCGACCGCATCGAGGTGCTGCGCGGCCCGCAATCGACCCTTTGGGGCAGCCAGGCCATCGGCGGCGTGGTCAGCATGATCACCAAGACGCCGGACGGCCCGCTGTCGGGCGACGCCACGGTCGAGGGCGGCTCGCGCGCCACGGCCTATGCCCGGGTCGGCGTCGGGGCCGGCGGCGCCTGGGGCGGCTGGCGCCTGGCGGCGGGGTCCTACACCACCGCCGGCGTCTCCAACTTCGACCAGGCCCTGGGCGGCAAGGAGAAGGACGGCTACCACAACGCCGCCGTCAGCGGCCGGCTGGACCTGAACGTCACGGACTGGGCCAGCTTCGACGCCCGCCTGTCCTACGCCAGGGGCCGCAACGAATTCGACGGCTTCCCGGCCCCGGCGTTCGCCTTCGCCGATACCGCCGAATACGGCAGGACCCAGGAACTGGTCAGCTATCTGGGCGCGCGCCTGTCGAACTTCGACGGCGCCCTGAACAGCCGCATCGGCTATTCGTACACCCAGACCGACCGCGACAATTACGACCCCAACCAGGCCGTCACCACCAAGACCTTCGACGCCAAGGGCACGGACAACAGCCTGGAATACCAGGGCACCTGGACGATCAGCCCGGCCTGGCGCGCGGTGTTCGGGGCCGAGACCGAGCGCACCTGGTTCCGCACCGCCGCCCCCTCCAGCTTCGACCCGAGCCCCACCTCGGACCGCCACGCGACCGGCATGGACAGCGTCTATGGCCAGCTGCGGGCCAAGCCGGTCGAGGGCCTGACCCTGACCGGCGGCGTCCGCCACGACGACCATGACACCTTCGGCAGCGCCACCACCTACCAGGCCGGCGCGACCTGGAGCCCCGACGGCGGGACCACGGTCTTCCGCGCCAACTATGGCGAGGGCTTCAAGGCCCCGTCGTTGTACCAGCTGTACAGCCCGTACGGCTCCGAAACCTTGCGGTACAAGTACAGCGACATCGTCACCGCACTGAAGCCCGAGGAGGCCAAGAGCTGGGACCTGGGCGTCGAGCACGCCGTCCTCGACGGCCGCCTGCGCGGTTCGATCACCTATTTCGACCGCGACACCACCAACCAGATCGACTTCCTGTCCAGCATCGCGGTTCCGTCCTTCGGCTTCTACGCCAACATCGCCAAGGCCCGGACCAAGGGCGTCGAGCTGGAAGGCGCGTACGAGGTCAATTCGGTCCTCACCGTTTCCGGCAACTACACCAGCATGGACCCGGTCAACCGCTCTCCCGGCTCCAACTACGGCAAGGACCTGGTGCGTCGGGCCGGCGAGACCGCCTCGGCGGACGCCGAACTGACCCTGCCGAACGGCCTGACCGGCGGCGTGACGATGCAGTATGTCGGCCACAGCTTCGACAATGCGTCCAACACCCGCCGCCTGAAGAGCTATGTGCTGACCGACGTGCGGATCGCCTATCCGATCAACGACACGTTCGAGCTTTACGGCCGGGTCGAGAACCTGTTCGACCAGCACTACGAGACCCTCTATCGCTACGGGACCCTGGGTCGCGGCGCCTTCGCCGGCGTGCGGGCGCGGTTCTAGCCGTGGCGGCGCCGGCGGCCTTCCTCGGCCACGGCGGACGCCTCGGCGCGGCGCGGGCGGCCTGGCCGAACGCGCCGACGCCGTGGCTGGACCTGTCGACGGGGATCAACCCTCATCCCTATCCCGTCCCGGTGCTGGCGCCGGAAGCCTGGTCGCGCCTGCCCGATCCGGAGTCGCTGCGGGCGCTGGAACGGGTCGCGGCCAGGGCGTTCGGGGTCGCGGATCCGGCCCGGGTCGTGGCGGCGGCCGGCAGCGAGGCGCTGATCCGCCTGCTGCCGCGCCTGCTGACGGCGGCGCGGGTCGCGATCTCGGCTCGGACCTACGGCGGTCACGCCGACGCCTGGGAGGTCGCGGGCGCGGAGGTCGTCGACGCCCGCAATTCGACGGCCGACCTGCGGGTGCTGGTCAATCCGGACAATCCCAGCGGCCAGGCCCTGCCGCCCGGTCAGGTCCTGGCCCTGACGGACGGGCCGCTGCTGGTCGACGAGGCCTTCGTCGAGGTCGATCCGGCGCTGTCCGTCGCCCCGCTGGCCGGCGCGCCAGGCCGCGAGCGCCTGGTCGTCCTGCGCTCGTTCGGCAAGTTCCACGGCCTGGCCGGGGCGCGCCTGGGCTTCCTGGTCGCCGAGCCGGCCCTGGCCGCCCGCGTCCGCCAGGCGCTGGGCGACTGGCCGGTCTCCGGTCCGGCGATCACCGCCGGGCTCGCGGCCTATGCCGACACCGCCTGGGCGGCCCAGACCCGCCTGCGCCTGGCGGACGACGCCGCCCGCCTGGACGTCCTGCTGCGCCAAGCCGGCTTCGAGATCGTCGGCGGGACGACGCTGTTCCGCCTGGTCCGGGCCGCCGACGCGCCGCGCCGTTTCGAGGCCCTGGCCCGCGCCGGCATCCTCACCCGCCCCTTCCCCTGGGACGAGACCCTGATCCGCTTCGGCCTGCCCGGCCCGCAGCCGGACTGGCTCCGCCTCGCCGACGCCCTGGAGAACCTCCGATGAGCGACGATCTCAATACCAAGCACGCCCAAGCCATGAAGGCCCTCAAGGCCGAGCGCGATGCGATGATGCAGACCAAGACCCTCGAGAAGGGCCTGCTGCTGGTCCATACCGGCGACGGCAAGGGCAAGTCCTCGGCCGGCTTCGGCATGGTGGCCCGCCACCTGGGCTGGGGCCTGAAGGTCGGCGTCGTCCAGTACATCAAGGGCAAGTGGAAGACCGGCGAGCGCCTGTTCTTCAGCAAGTTCCCCGACCAGGTCCGCTACGAGGTCATGGGCGAGGGCTTCACCTGGGACACCCAGGACCGCCAGCGCGACATCGCCGCCGCCCAGGCCGCCTGGCGGGTGTCCCAGCAGATGATCGCCGATCCCAAGCTGGATTTCGTGCTGCTGGACGAGATCAACATCGCCCTGCGCTACGACTATCTCGACATCGACGAGGTGGTGGCGGCGATGAAGGCGCGGCCCAACGACAAGCATGTCTGCCTGACCGGCCGCAACGCCAAGCCGCAGTTGCTGGAGATCGCCGACCTGGTCACCGAGATGACCTTGGTCAAGCATCCGTTCGAGCAGGGCTTCAAGGCTCAGCGCGGGGTCGAGTTTTGACCCGTCTCACCCGGCGAGCGGCGGTCGGCGCCGGGCTTGTGACGGGCCTGGCGACAGGCCTGGTCGGCGGCGCGGCGAACGCCCGCGCCCTGCCCCGCGTCATCTCGCTGAACCCCTGCCTGGACTCTGTGCTGGTCCATGTCGCGGACCGTTCGCAGGTCGTGGCGCTGAGCCACTACGCCCGCGACCCGCAGCAATCCAGTATCGCCAGGCTGGCCCTCACCTACCCGATGACCTACGAGAGCGCCGAGGAGGTGATCGCCCTGCGGCCCGACGTGGTGCTGACCGCCGCCCACTCCTCGCCCGCCACCCGCGCGGCGCTGACGCGGCTGGGCATCCGCACCGAGCTGTTCAAGGTGCCCAACAGCTGGGTCGAGAACCAGGTCCAGATCCGCCGCATCGCCCAGGCCGTCGGCCATCCCGACCGCGGCGAGGCGCTGATCGCGCGGGTCGAGGCGGCGATGGCCAGCAGCGCGCCACGTCCGGGGACCCGGCCGATCACCGCCCTGGTCTTCCAGCCCAACGGCTTCGCCGCCGGCCACGGCACCCTGGTCGACGAGATGATGCGCCGCGCCGGCTTCGTGAACGTCGCCCAGCGCTATGGCCTGAAGAAGTGGGGCAATGTCTCGCTGGAGCGCCTGCTGGACGATCCGCCCGAGGTGCTGCTGGCCGGCCAGGCCGCGCCCAACGCGCCGACCTTTGCCGAGAAGGTCCTCAACCACCCGGCCCTGGCCAGCATCTCGTCGCGCATGACCCGGGCGGTGTTTCCCGAGCGGCTGCTCTATTGCGGCGGTCCGGGCCTGGTGGACACCGCCGCCGCCCTGGCCGCCGCGCGCCGGCAGGTCCTGGGAGCGGCCGCATGAACCGGCGCCTCTTGCTGCTGGCCAGCCTAGGCCTGCTGGTCCTGCTGCTGGGCGGCCTGTCGCTGACAGCCGGCCGGGTGTGGGTTCCGTGGAGCGCCTGGTCGCAGCCGGCCCACGACCCGCGCTGGGCGATCATCTTCGAGCTGCGGCTGCCTCGCACGATCCTGGCCATCGCGGTCGGCGCGGCCCTGGGGCTGTCGGGCGCGGTCATGCAGGGCTACACCCGCAACCCGCTGGCCGACCCCGGCGTGATGGGCGTGTCGTCCATGGCCGCCCTGGGCGCGGTGATGACCATGTATCTGAGCCTGGGCCTGTCCACGCCCTGGCTGCTGTTCGCGGCGGCGATGGTCGGGGCCAGCCTCGGCGTGGCCGTGATGCTGGTCCTGGCCGGCGGGACCGGCGGGACCATCACCTTCATCCTGGCCGGGGTGATCCTCAACACCGTGGCCAGCGCCGGCGTCGCCCTGGCCCTGAGCCTGGCCCCAAGCCCCTGGGCGGCGCAGGAGATCATCAATTGGCTGCTGGGCTCGCTGGCCGACCGCAGCGCCGACGACGTCTGGCGGGCCCTGCCCTTCATCGCCGTCGGCTCGGGCCTGATGCTGATGTTGGGTCGGGCGCTGGACGCCCTGACCCTGGGCGAGACCGGGGCCAAGGCGCTGGGAATCGACCTGAACCTGACGCGGGTGCTGCTGGCGGTCGGCGTCGGCCTGGCCTCGGGCGCCAGCGTGGCGGTGACCGGCATGATCGGCTTCGTCGGCCTGATCACCCCTCACCTGATGCGGCCGCTGGTCGGTCACCAGCCGGGCGCCCTGCTGGCCCCAAGCGCCCTGGCCGGGGCGGCCCTGGTGCTGGCCGCCGACATCCTGGTGCGGCTGACGCCCTCGGCCGCCGAAGTCCGCCTGGGCGTGGCCATGGCCGCCGTCGGCGGGCCGTTCTTCCTGGCCCTGCTGATCGCGATGCGCCGGAGGCTGGCATGACGAAAGATGTTGATACTGGCGCCAGCGATCTCGCCGCCGACGACCTGACGGTCGCCCTGGGCG
Organism: Caulobacter sp. BE254; assembly: GCF_031457295.1. Classification (NCBI taxonomy): domain Bacteria; kingdom Pseudomonadati; phylum Pseudomonadota; class Alphaproteobacteria; order Caulobacterales; family Caulobacteraceae; genus Caulobacter; species Caulobacter sp. BE254. Next base: position 6,570 of record NZ_JAVDWJ010000004.1, read on the forward strand.
GCCGCACGGTGCTGGCGGGCGTCAGTGCGCGGTTCCGCGCCGGCCAGGTCACGGCCATCGTCGGCCCCAACGGCGCGGGCAAGTCGACCCTGCTGGCCTGCCTGGCCGGACTGCGCCGCCCCGACGCCGGCCAGGTCCGCCTGGACGACGGTCCGATCCTGGCCCTGCCGCATCGTCAGCGCGCCCGTCGCATCGGCTTCCTGCCCCAGACGCCGGAGGTGGCCTGGGCGGTGGACGTCGAGACCCTGGTCGGCCTGGGCCGCACCCCGCACAGCGGAGCCCGCGGCCTCAGCGACGCCGACCACGCCGCCGTCCAGGCCGCCCTGGTCCGCACCCGCATGACCGGCCTGGCGCGACGCGACGTCACCACCCTGTCGGGCGGCGAGCGGGCCCGCGCCCTGCTGGCCCGGGTGCTGGCCGGCGAGCCGTCGTGGCTGCTGGCCGACGAGCCGCTGGCCGGGCTGGATCCCGGCCACCAGCTGGACGCCGTCGACCTGATGCGCGCCTTCGCGGCCGAGCCCGGCCAGGGGGTGGTGATGACCCTGCACGACCTGGGCGTGGCCCTGCGCCTGGCCGACCGGGTGCTGGTGCTGCGCGACGGGGCCCTGATCGCCGACGGCCCGCCGCTGGAGGCCCTGACGCCGGCCGTGCTGGAGCGGGCCTACGGCGTACGGACCGCCATAGTCTCCGGGGCCTGGGGACCGCTGATCGAGCTGGTCGGCCGCGTGGATGGCTGAGACGGCGCCCTGGCCCTGGGTCGTCGCCCTGGCCCTGGGCCTGGAGGCGCTGCTGGGCTATCCAGCCGCGCTGAACCGGCTGGCGGGACATCCCGTGGCCTGGCCGGCGGCGCTGATCGAGGCCCTGGAGCGGCGCTGGAACCAGCCGGCGGCGTCCGACCGGCGGCGCCGGTTGCTGGGCGTCGTCCTGGTCGTGCTGCTGGTCGCCGCCTCCGTCCTGCTCGGCGGCGCGGTGCAAGGCCTGCTGGGCGTCAGCCTGCCGGCGCTGGCGCTGTTCGCCCTGATCGCGACCGTCGGCCTGGCCCAGCGCAGCCTGCACAACCATGTCGCGGCCGTCCTGGCGCCGCTGCGGGCCGACGACCTGCCGAGCGCCCGCGTGGCCGTGGCGATGATCGTCGGCCGCGACACCGGCGGGCTCGATCCCGAGGGCGTGGCCGCCGCCGCCCTGGAGAGCCTGGCCGAAAGCTTCAACGACGGCGTGGTCGCCCCGGCCTTCTGGCTGCTGGTCGGCGGCTTGCCGGGGCTCTTCGCCTACAAGAGCGTCAACACCGCCGACAGCCTGGTCGGCCACCGGGAGGAGCGCTGGCGGATGTTCGGCTGGGCGGCGGCGCGGACCGACGACCTGATGAACCTGATCCCGGCGCGGGCGGCGGGCGGGCTGATCGCCCTCGTCGGCGGAACTGGTTGGCGGATCATGCTCCGCGACGCCCGCCGGCACGCCTCGCCCAACGCCGGCTGGCCCGAGGCCGCCATGGCCGGCGCCCTGGGCGTCCAGCTGGGCGGCGAAGCGGTCTATGACGGCGTCCCGACCGCGCGGCCGACCTTCGGCGACGGACCGCGGCCCACCGCCGCCGACCTCGAACGCGGCCTGCGCCTCTACCGCCAGGCCTGCCTGCTGCTCTGGCTGATCCCGCTGGCGATCGGCCTGATCGCCGTGCTCGCCCGATGACCCCGCCTCGTCTATCCAGGACCGCGCCATGATGACCCTGCCCGCCCTCGCCGCCGCCATCGCGCCGGTCGACGCCGCCCTCGAACCGATCCTGCGGGCCCTGCTGGACGGCAAGGCCAAGCCGCCGGGGTCGCTGGGACGGATCGAGGACCTGGCCGTGCGGATCGGCCTGGTCCAGAACCGGCCGGATCCGCGCATCGCCCGCACCGACCTCTATGTGTTCGCCGCTGACCACGGCCTGACCGACGAGGGCGTCTCGGCCTATCCGTCCAGCGTCACCGCCGCCATGGTCGGGCTGTTCCTGTCGGGCCGCTCCAGCGTCAGCGCCTTCGCCAGGGCCACGGGCGTCCAGGTCCGCGTGGTCGACGCCGGGGTCGACGCCGACCTGCCGGGCCACCCCGACCTGGTCGCCGCCAAGGTCCGGCGCGGGACCCGCAACGCCGCCCGCGAGCCGGCCCTGACCCCGGACGAGGTGCTGGCGGCGATCGCCCGGGGAGCCGACATCGCCCGCGCCGCGGCGGCCGACGGGGCCGACGTCATCGCCCTGGGCGAGATGGGTATCGGCAACAGCTCGTCGGCCGCCCTGGTCATGCACCGCCTGGCCCCCGCGCCGCTGGACGCCTGCGTCGGCCTGGGCACGGGCCACGACGCCGAGGGCCTGGCCCGCAAGCAGGCCGGCATAGCCCGCGCCGCCCAGCGCTCGGACGCTGCCGCGCCGCTGGACGTGCTGGCCCAGTTCGGTGGCTGCGAGATCGCCATGATGGCCGGGGCGGTGCTGGGCGCGGCCTCGATGCGGCGGGTGGCCCTGATCGACGGCTTCATCAGCACGGCCGCCGCCCTGGCCGCCGTCCGCCTGGTCCCCGCCGCCCTCGACTACTGCGTCTTCGCCCACGGCTCGGCCGAGCGCGGCCATCCGGCCATGCTGCAGGCCCTGGGCGTTAGGCCGCTGCTGGACCTGGACCTGCGGCTGGGCGAAGGCACGGGTGCGGCCCTGGCCGCCCCGCTGCTGGTCGCGGCCGCCAACCTGCTGACCGACGTCGCCGCGCTCGCCGATGTCCTGGCCGGGATCGAGGCGGGTCCGAACTGATGCCGCGCCAGCTGAAGCTGTTCTTCTGCGCCCTGCAGTTCCTGACCCGCCTGCCGGCCCCGTCGTTCGCCGATTTCCAGCCGGACTGGATCACTCGCGCCGCGCGCTATTTCCCACTGGTCGGGCTCCTGGTGGGCGCGATCGGGGCCGGGGTGCTGCTGGCGGCCGGACAGCTGTGGAGCGGCCCGCTGCCGGCCCTGCTGGCCGTGGCGGCGGGGGTGCTGGTCACCGGCGGCTTCCACGAGGACGGCCTGGCCGACACCGCCGACGGCCTGGGCGGCGGCCAGACCCCGGCCCGGCGGTTGGAGATCATGAAGGACAGCCGGGTCGGAACCTATGGCGTGCTGGCCCTGGGACTGACCCTGGCCCTCAAGGTCGCCGCCTTGGCGACCCTGCCCCTGGCGACCGCCGCCCTGGCCCTGGTCGCCGCCCACGGCGCCGGCCGGGTCGCCGCCGTGGCGGTCATGGTGCTAGGCCGTCACGTCAGCGATCGCGACGAGGCCAAGTACAAGCCCGCGCCGGACGGCGTGCGGCCGTTCGAGCTGCTGGTCGCCGCTGGCCTCGGCCTCTGGCCGCTGGCGCTGCTGGGCTGGCCCGGCCTGGCGGGCGCGGCGGTCGGGGCGGCCCTGGCGGCGGCCCTGGCCCTGACGGCTCGGCGGCTGATCGGCGGCCACACCGGCGACGTGCTGGGCGGGGTCGAGCAGGCCTGCGAGCTGGGCGTGCTGCTGGGGGTTTCGGCCGTGCTGGCGGCGCGATGACCCTGCTGGTCTGCCCGCTCAGCCAGGTCGAGGCCGCGCGCGCCCTGCACCGGCCCTCGCACCTGGTCAGCCTGCTGTCGCCGGCCTCGGCGGCCGAGGTCTGGCCGGTCGCTGAAGGCCTCCACCTGCGGCTGGCCTTCCACGACATCGCCGAACCCCGCGAAGGCCTCACGCCGCCCGACGCGGCGCTGGTGGCCCGACTGCTGGACTTCGCGGCCGCCTGGGACGCGGCCCGGCCGATGCTGGTCCACTGCTGGGCCGGGGTCAGCCGTTCCACGGCGGCAGCCTTCGTCATCGCCTGCCAGCGCGCGCCGCAGCGGTCCGAGCGCGAAATCGCCCAGGCCCTGCGCACCGCCGCGGCCTACGCCACGCCGAACCCATTGCTGGTCAGCCTGGCCGACGCGGCGCTGGGCCGAGACGGCCGGATGTCGGCGGCGATCGCCGAGATCGGCCGCGGCGCCGACGCCTTCGAGGGCGCGCTGTTCGAACTGCCCTTGGCTAGCGTCTAGGACGCCGGCTTTTCGACCCGCACGCGATAGGTGATGGCGTCGGTCGAGACCGCTTCGACCTGGATGGCCAGGTCGCGGATCTGGATCGTCTTGAGGTCGACGGGGAAGCGTTCCCTCTGTCCCATGGCGGGATGGATCAGGTCGTCGACGCCATAGCCGCGCACCTCGAACGTCATCTCCCCCGCCTCCAGGCCCTCGAAGGTGACGTCATAGGCGTCGCCGGCGCTGGCCGCGGGATAGTCCGCCGCCTTCGGAACCTCGATCCCCCTGGCGTAGTCGCGCGGCGGAACCAGGGGCTGGCCCGCCTTGGCCGTCTGGCGGCGGCCGAAGGTTTCGGTCCCCGGCGCGGTGGAGCGGACGATCGGCGTAGCCGGGTCGGCGGCCAGGCGATCGTACACGGCGCGGGGCGCCTCGTCGTCGGCGGCGATCAAGGCGTCGGCGAAGGTCCGGACATCGACCGCGACCGCGAAGGCGCCCTCCGCTTCCCGGCCGGCGGCATCGGCGCAGACGAAGTTCAGCTCGGCCTCGCCCAGGGTGCTGGGCTCCACCGCCGCCAGGACGGGCTTGGCGAGGCTGTCGACATCCATCTGGCGGTCGTCACGATCATAGCGGACGTTCATCGCCCATCCGCCACGGGCCTTGGCGCAGTCGGCCGCCATGTAGCTCTTGGTCATGCGCACCCCGTCTCCGGCGCCGTCGGCGATGACCTGGGTGTTCCAGTAGGACAGCAGGCCGCGTTCGCGCGCGATCGACGACACGTCGACCAGCATCACCCGGTCCTGGCCCTGGGCGACGTACCACCATTCCACCGCGCCGGCGGTTTCCACGCCGAGCGTCGCGGCGGCGGCCAGCGCGAAGGGCAGCACCGCCGACGCCCGGTTCCGGAAAGCAGGGGTGTCGGCCATGGCGGTCTCCGAGGTCTGTCTGCGCAGAAAGCGCCTGGAAATCGGGAAGTTACGACCCCGACTTCGCGTAACGCGCGGCCACCGGGTCGTAGCGGTCCCACACTTGGCCGTCGCTGACGGAGCGCAGCAGCTTGACGTATTCGGCGTGCGACCAGGCCAGCGGTGTAGCTGAGTCGGTGCCTTCGCCACGAGCATAGCCGTGCGGATTGGGTCCGATGCCGTCCCAGACCTGTTCGGGGATCAGCAGGCCCTCGTTGGCGAACAGCTCCATCGCCTTGACGTAGCGATCCCGAATCTTCCGGATCGCCGCGGCGCTCGGCTTGCCGTTCAGGCTAGCGAGGGCAAGCTCGTAGTGACCGCGCTCGCCGGTGAAGATCGGCCAGACCCGGCCCCGCTGGCCCGGCGACATCTTTCCGCCGACCCCGTAATTGGCGCCGGTCTGGGCGTCCTCGCCATAGCCGTCGACGTCGTAGCGCCGCCAGCCGGGGAACTCGCCTTTGACGCCCGGGAACCTGAAGTCGTAGCGCACGCGGTAGAGGTCGGCCCGGCTGGTGTCGTCCAGCTCCGGCAGGCTGCCGACGATGGCCGCGTCGTCGGCCCGGCGCACGCCGTAGCGGACCAGCTCCAGGAAGCCGCCGTCGACCACCTGGTCCTTGGGCGGGGCGATCTGGCCGTTGGCGGCGCCGATCGGGGCGTGGTCGTTCGGGTCCTCGTTCTGGTTCAGCCGCACATAGTAGGTCCCGTCGCCGAACGGCCCCTTGGTGGTGACCATCCGCGCCTCGACCTTGGCCGAATAGGCGTCGGCCGTGGCGCGATAGCGGGCCGCGCTGGCCCCGTCGCCGGCAAGGTCAGCGATGTCGGCGGCTGTCACCAGGCCGGCGATGGTGGCCGCCGTGGTCGAGGGCGAGTGGCCGCCCTGCTCTTCCCAGCGCTCCTGCTGGGTGAACGGCGGCGTGATGGCCTCGTGGTTCCAGCCGATCCCGACCTTGCCGCCGTCGACCAGGAAGTCGGCCGCCGGCTTGATCATCTTGCCGTAATAGGCCTTCAGGTCGGCCTCGGGCAGCCAGCCCAGCTTCCACAGCTTCCAACCCAGCATGATCGGCATGGCGGTCTGGTCCAGCTGGACCCCGACCCACTCCGTCGTGCCGTCCACCCAGGTCTTCTGCAGGAACCAGCCGCCGACGCCGCTGTTGCCCTTGGTGTCGGCCTTGACCTGCACCTGCGGCAGGTAATGGAAGGCGGCCAGCGGCGTTTGCTTGTCGCCCAGGGCCGCCAAGGCCATGGCGCACTGGTAGAAGTCGCGCGGCCAGACGGCCTTGTAGCCCGTCGAGGGCTTGGAGGCGTCGACGGTGTCGCCCCACGGGTTGGACAGCGAGGCGATCAGGGCGCCGGCATAGGTGCGGTCCTCCTGCACCTTCAGCATCAGGGCGCTGGCTTGGACCAGCTTGCCGCCGTCCTCCGACGCCTTGCGCAGGCGCGGCAGCTCGGTCAGCGAGGCCAGATAGTCCTCCCAGCCCACGCGGTCGCCCTCGCCGTTGTAGCGGGCCAGCACCTCGTCATAGCCGGTGCTCAAGGTCGCGGACGCGGCCTGGTCTGCGGCGACCGCGTCGCCGCCGAAGCCGAGGGCGAAGTCGTAGGTCGCCTCGCCCGAGGCCTGCCGCGGCAGCTCGGCGGTCAGGACGATCGCGCCCTTGGCCGAGGCCCCGCCGGTCAGGGTCGCCGCCTTCACGGCCGACAGGGCGTCGCTTCCCAGCGGCGTCGCGACGGCCTTCACGAACGACCGGGCGCCCTTCAGGCTCAGGAACGCCTTGCCCTCGTAGGCCCTCAGCGCCGAGGCGCTGGCCGCGCCGGCATCCCCGCCGCCGGTGTTGGCCATATGCGGCTCCAGCACAAGGAACGGGGTCACCGGCCCCTTCAGGGCGCGGACCGTCACCCGCACGAACAGGGCGTTCTGGTCGGGATCGGTGAAGATCCGCTTTTCGATCTCGAACCGGCCCTGCTTGTCGGTGGTGGTCACCTTGTAGGCCGGCGACAGCGGCCGGCCGGCGGCGTCGACGTGCAGATATTCGGTCCTGGAGGTGGTGTCGGCGCCCTCGACGGCCAGGCCGGTCGACGTCTTCACCGCCACCCGCAGCTGCTTGATCTGGGCCTCGTGGATCAGGCCGTACATGGTCTCGGTCAGGGTTCCGTCGGCGATCGAGAACCACACCTTCGACACCGCCCTGGTCGGGCCGCCGTCCTTGTAGGCGCCGTCGACATAGGCCTCGTACGACGCGCCGACCCCGGTCTTGGCGGCGTAGGCCCAGGTGGTCGGGGTCTCGGCGTGGGCGACCGCGGTAAGGGCCGTCACGGCCGCCGAGGCCAGGGCGAGCTTCTTCAGGCAACGCATGGAACTACCTCATGAAAGGACGGCGTCGGTCAGGACGCGGATCAGGCCTTGGACAGCGCTTGGGGCGACGGGGCCTCGGCGCGCGACGCTCGGGGTTCGCCCACGTCGCGGACAAGGAACACGCAAGCGGCGGCGACCAGCATCCCGGCCGCGCCCAGGCCCAGGGCCCAGATCGCCTCGCCGCCGAAGAAGGTCCGCAGCAGCAGGCCCAGCAGGGTCGCGGCCAGCAGCTGCGGGATGACGATGAAGAAGTTGAACAGGCCCATATAGACCCCCATCTTGCCGGCTGGCAGCGCGCCCGACAGGATCGAGTACGGGGCCGACAGGATCGACGACCAGGCGAAGCCGACGCCGATCATCGGGATCCACAACAGGCCCGGCTCGCGGATCAGCGGGATCGCCGCCAGGCCCAGCGCGCCGAGGCCAAGGCACAGGGCGTGGCAGGCCTTGCGGCCGACGGCGCGGGCCAGCGGCGGGATCACCAGGGCGGCCAGGGCGGCCACGCCGTTGTAGATGGCGAACAGCACCCCCACCCAGTCCGCGCCGTCGTTATAGGCCCGCGAGCTCGTGTCGGCGGCATGATAGTGGAAGGCCGCCACGGCCGGGGTCGTGTAGATCCACATGGCGAACAGGCCGAACCACGAGAAGAACTGCACCACCGCCAGCTGCTTCATGGTGGCGGGCATGCGGAAGAGGTCCTCGACCACTTCGGAAAAGCCGTTGGTGGTTTGGCCGGCGCGCCGCAGGAGGCCGGCGACCAGTTGCGCGACGCCGAACAGGCCGACCATGGCCGCCAGGACGTAGAGCTCCTTCTCCAGCCGCGTGGCGAAGATCGCGGCGGCCAGCAGCAGACCGGCCAGCGTCCAGGCCAGGCCGCCGGCCAGGTAGGCGCGGACGGGGCGGGTCGGCGCTTCGACGACGGCGACCAGGGCCTCGCCCTTGCGCGCCCGCTCGGTCGCCTCGAAGGCCGCCAGCTGCTCGGGGCTGTATTCGCGGGTGGTGAACACCGTCCACAGCACCGACAGCAGAAGCCCCGCCGCGCCGGCGTAGAAGGCGACATGCACCGAGGGCGGCACGCCGCCGCCTTCCGCCACGTTGCTGACCGAGAACCCGTTGGTCAGGATCCACGGCAGGGCCGAGGCCAGCACCGCGCCCGTGCCGATGAAGAAGCTCTGCATGGCGTAGCCGGTGGCGCGCTGCTCGTCGGGCAGGTTGTCGCCGACGAAGGCCCGGAACGGCTCCATGGTGATGTTGATCGAGGCGTCCATCACCCACAGGGCGGCCGCGGCGATCCACAGGACGGGGGCGTTGGGCATGACCAGCAGGGCGGCGCTGGTCAGGATCGCGCCCCAGAAGAAGTACGGCCGACGCCGGCCCAGGCGCCCCCAGGTCTTGTCGCTGAGATAGCCGATGACCGGCTGCACCAGCAGGCCGGTGGCCGGGGCGGCGATCCACAGGATGGCTAGGTGGTCCACCTGGACGCCCAGGCCCTGGAAGATTCGCGAGGTGTTGGCGTTCTGCAGGCCGAAACCGATCTGGATCCCGAAGAACCCGAAGCACATGTTCCAGATCTGGAAGCCGTTCAGCCGGGCCTTGGTCGCCATCGCTCCCCCTTTCCAAGCTCCGTTGGCCGGAACTTTGCGCAAACTTTTTCAGCGCTTTGTGGTGACCTATTTGCGCATGCGCCGATCCGGCTGGCAACGACATTTCCGAGCATTGACGGGATAATGTCGGCATTCGTTCAGGAAATGTAACACCAACCCCGCAAGGACGGGCGCAATCGGCCGCTGCCGATCCGGCGAAAAGTTGCAGAAATTTTCAGAGCTGAGCGAGTGACGCCGCCGACGCCTGGCCGACGGCGCTTGAAAACCACCGGCGCGGCGCCTTAACAAAGGTCCTGAAAAGATTTGCGGCAAAATTTGCAGCAACGGCGGCATGCAAGATTTTTGATGGCGGGGCGGGACAGTGACCAAGGGCGCGACGCGGCTGGAAGACCTGGCCAGGCTGGCCGGAGTGTCGATCTCCACGGCCTCGCGGGCGCTGAACGACAGCCCGGCGGTCAACACCCGCACCAAGCAGCTGATCTGGAAGCTGGCGCGCGAGATGGACTATCCGTTCCGCCGCTACATGCCGGCGGGCCCGATCGGCGCCGAGGGCACGATCGCCATCGTCGTGCCCCGCCCGCAGGGCCGCGAGGGCCGGCTGTCGGACCCGTTCTTCCTGGAACTGCTGGCCGGCGTCGGCGAGGCGGCGCGTGAGCGGGGATGCGACCTGATGATCAGCCACGTGGCCCCGACCAGCTTCGAGGACCTGTCGGCGGCCATGACCACCAGCCGCGCCGACGGCGTGATCTTCCTGGGCCAGAGCTGGCTGCACACCGCCTTCAACCGCCTGGCCGAGACCGAGGGTCGCTTCGTGGTCTGGGGCGCGCAGCTGCCCGACCAGGCCTATTGCTCGGTGGGCTCGGACAATCCGCTGGGCGCCAAGCGCGCCACGCTGCACCTGGCCCGCCTGGGCCGCAAGCGCATCGTCTTCCTGGGCGACACCGAAGCCCCCGAGGCCATGCAGCGCCATCGCGGCTATCTGGACGCGGTCGAGCAGTTCGGCCTGGGCGTCGATCCCGAACTGATCGTGCCGGCCCATTTCGAGGTGGAATCGGCCGAGGCCAGCGTCGATTCCCTGATCCAGCGCGGCGTGGCGTTCGACGGGGTGGTCGCCGCCTCGGACCTGATCGCCCTGGGGGCCATCCGCGCCCTGCAGCAGGCCGGCAGGTCGATCCCCGACGACGTCTCGGTGATCGGCTATGACGACGTGCCGTTCGCCCGCTATTCGCGCCCGGCGCTCAGCACCATCTCGCAAGACACCGCCAAGGCCGGCCGGCTGATGGTCTCCAAGCTGCTGGACGCCAGCGGCCAGGGCGCCAGCCGGTCCGAACGCGTGCCGACGGACCTGATCATCCGCGAGTCGTGCGGGGGGTAGAGGCGGGCGGCGGCTGGCTGGAGGCCGCTTACGACCCAACTAAGACCGTGGGAAGGTCCGTTTGCGAGATCCGTTAGATTGCGCGCAAGAGGTTGCACCAAGATCTTGAAACTCTACGCACCCTCAGGTGGCAAGTTCGAGATTGCGCGTGAAATTCCGCCGTGGAAGGCTGCACCGCCTGGCCTCCCGCCCTTTCGGCGCGAGGCTGTAGCGAGCATGTGAAAGAGCCCCATTCATGACGACTTTTTTGGCCACCGCGGGCGCAGATGCCTTCTTTGGTGGTGCTGGCGATGAAGTCAGCTACGTGAACGCACCCGCCTTCTACGACTCTCGCGGATTTCGAACGCACCAGATCATCGACTATGCGGGTCAACTGGGCGGCTCTACCGGCTGGGCCGTTGGCGACACGGTTAGCGGCGTCAATCACTTCCGTCTGTCGAACTATGGCGACTTGTTCGTCAGCCAGCTTTCTTCCACCGCGGCAATCTGGGTGGTCGGTGGCACGGGCAACGATAGCTTCTTCGCTGGTAACGGCATCAGCCACTTCGATGGTGGCGGGACCGAGAACTCGATTCTCGATCCTGTAGGAAATATGATCTCCTACGCCTACACCGGCGCGGTGATCCTCTCCTTGGATTCCTCGATCGCCAGCAGCGGTGCGGCCACGGGCGATACCTGGACCAACGTGCAGTCGTTGGAAGGCAGCGCTTATAATGACACCCTCTACAGCGTGGATGACGGCCTAGGCCACCTTCTGATTGGAGACCCGTCGGAAGGCTATGCGGGCTCGACCGGCAATGACGTCCTCGTCGGGGCGATCACCGCCGTCAACGGCGCCCAGGCCGCCGACACCTTCATTCCGGAAGGCGGCGCCGACACGATCGTGCTCGGTGCCCGGACCAACTGGATCGACTACGAAAATGCTCCGACGGGGCTCACAGTCGATCTACTGAACACCAGCGCGAACACCGGCGACGCGGCTGGCGACGTCTACAAGATTGCCAATGGCTCCCATTCGTCCAGCGCATGGCAGACCCTTACCAGTGCCCATACGACCGTGGTGGTCAATCTCACCGGATCGGACTTCAACGACAATCTCTCTGGTACGGCCGGGGACAACCACATCCTGGGCGATCCGTTGGAAGGCCTGGCGAACTACAACGCGAACGGCGCCGACACCGTACATGGCCAAGGCGGCAACGACTGGATCGAGGGCATCGGCGGTGAGGATTCGCTATATGGCGACGCCGGAAACGACCTCTTGGTCGGCGGCCTCGGCGCGGACGCGCTCTGGGGCGGAACCGGTGCCGACACCTTCCTCTATAAGACGCTGCAAGATTCGGCGGCCAGCGGCTACGACATCCTCCACGATTTCGAGAGCGGAACCGACCACCTCGACATCAGCGCCATATCCAGCATCATCTCGATTTCGCTGCTCAGCTCCGGCGGAGGGACCTTCCTCTTCTCCAACACGGTGGACGGTGCCTATTTGGAAATCGGCTCCACCGCGCCGATACAGGCTTCTGACCTGGTCGTTGGAGCGGGCGTGACCAGCATCAACATGGTCGGCGACGCAAACTTCAACATCTTGATCGGCGGCGGCCTCAATGACACCATCCAGGGCGGCGGCGGCGGCGATTGGCTGGCCGGAGGCGGCGGCGCGGATCGCTTCATCTTCACCGTGACGAGCGACAGCACCGTCGCGACTCCAGACTCGATCTTCGACTTCCAGACCGGGGTCGACAAGATCGATCTCACCGCGTTGCACATCGGCTCGGCAAGCGTGAATTGGCTCTCGTCCGGCGGATCGACTTATGTCTTCATCGACGCAAATCTTGACGCCACGAATGATATGTTGCTGCAATTAAACGGTGCGGGATCGGTGCAGGCGGGCGACTTTTTGTACTAGCTAATGGCGGAGGTCGGCATCACGCGCCGGCCTCCGATATCCAGCCCAGGTGTGAGATACCCCCATTCTCCGCAACATGCGTTGCGTTTATCTAGTCGCAAACTATCACAGCTCGATAGAAATGCCCCCGCATTGGGTCGGCCCGATGAAGGTCCGCTTGTCGGCAGGACGCTAGCAGCATACTTTCGCCCAAGGCGAACATTTAAATAGTCCGATCCTTAGGCGGCATGTCCGCTTCCAACGCCGGACCTGCGCAAGGATCTCGTCGGAGAGCTTTATCCACCTACCGATAAGAAGGCCGGCGGGTTTGGCCCGCCGGCCCTTCTATTCCAGGTCGGGCGCCGTCACCGACGCCCGACCTGTTCGAAATCGAAAATTCTACTCGCCGCCTTTATCGACGACGGAAACGGGTCCGAGATCGATCGTTTGCTTCCCCGAATTCAGGAGAAGCGCGACCTGCGTGGCGCCGACCGGATAATTGTCCGTAGCCACGAAATCGAGCGTTTGCCGGGACCACTCGGTCCCGATATCGATGGAACGTTCGCCGACGCGAGCCGCGGCCGTCCGTGTCTCGACGCGGAAGACGACCTTGGCGGGCACGTCGGATTTTACCCAGACGCTCGCTACGACATGGTCGCCTTTTGCGATTGCGCCATCGACCGGGCGGATCGCGCCAACTTCCCAGATGCCGCCCATCCCGGTCGCCTGCGCCACCACCGCCTTGCCGCCCTCGACCTTGGCGTCGTCGACGGACCGGTGCGGCCCGGCGCTGTAGATGGTCCAATCCGCCGTCGCGGCGAGGATGGGCGTGCCGGCGGTCTGCGCAGAGGCGGCCGAGGCGAGAATGAGACTGCCGGCGGCCAGAAGCGCTGCTTGAATCTTCATTTGTCTCTCTCCCTGTTTAACCGAAATCTCGGTCTGGTTGGTTACGCCATTGTCTGGCGCGACTATTTATCTGATTAATTAGCCGACGAAGGCCGCATGGACAGGCCAGTCTCGGTCTGGACGACGGACTCGGCGCGCCATCAAGGTCATATTGTGGGTATTGACCCTCACGGCACGGCGACCGACGGCGCCGCCGCCGACCGGGCAGACGAGCGCAAGAGACAGACCTTGTTTCACCCATCCCCCATCACCGTCAGGCGCCCACGACATTACTCAGACAATTTGGCTACGTAAAGCGATTGTGTCGGCCTGCCGTTGTGGGTCACCGCCATCGACTCTTCACAGGCCTTCGAGCGGGCGCGCTCGTCGGCGGCGGCTCCGCCAGGGGGCGACTTTCGTCCATCTGGTTCTGGGCGAGCGCGGAACATGGATCCGGCCCGCCCGTCGGGGGCTTCGAGCGGCGAGGTGTCAACACCGCCGACCGCCGCTTGCTCCCGGACAACGATTGCGCGGAGCGTCGGTCCTGGACGAAACGGTATCTTCTACAAAGCTTCCGGGCCCCGCCCGGGCGCTCCGTGTCCCTCCCCGAACTTCAGCGGCCCGCCGCGTGAGGCGGTCAAGTCGCGTCCAGAGTTGGGGACAGGCGCATGCGCCTTGTCCCCGTCCCAGAGCTGTCCCCGTCCGCGACTAACCTCGCCGCGCCACCAGGCCAGCCATCGGCGGCAGCGCTCCCTGCTCCCCAAGGTTGACGCCTTCGACGACGCGCCAGCCGTCCGGCAAGGCCCAATCGGCGGCCTCGAAGCCCAGGTTGAAGGCGCACAGCACCTGGTCCGCGCCCTGGCCGCGCAGGAAGACCAGCAGGGGCTCGGGAGCGTCGACCAGGGTCATGTCGCCCGTCCGCAGGCCCGGCAGCCGGCGACGCAGGGCCACGACCCGGCGGGTCAGGTTCAGGGTGGAGTCGGCGTCGCGCTCCTGGCGGTCGACGGCCAGGTCGATATGGGCCGGATCAACCGGCAGCCAGGGCTCGACCTTGGAGAAGCCGGCATGGGCGGCGACGGCGATCCACGGCATCGGCGTGCGGGCCCCGTCGCGGCCCAGGGTCTCGGGCCAGTTGGCGATGGCCTCGGGGTCGCGCAGCCGGTCATACGGCACCTGCGCCTGGGGCAGGCCCAGCTCCTCGCCCTGGTAGAGGAAGACGTTGCCGCGCAACGACACCAGCAGCAGCAGCGACATCTCGGCGAAGGCCTTGGGGTCGCGGCCCCGGGCCCAGCGCGACACCGCCCGCGGCGCGTCGTGGTTGGAGAAGGTCCAGGACGGCCAGCCCTGCCCCTCGCCGCCCGGCCACAGGGCCGCCCCCTGGCGGATCAGGGCCGGCGCCAGGGTCTCGGCGTAGAGGTAGAGGAAGCCGTAGGCGCTGTGCAGGCGGTCGGGCCCTTGCGTGTACAGCTTCATCTCGCTGTCGGCCCGCTCGCCCCCGACCTCGGCGACCATGAACCGGCCGCCGTACGACTCGCCCAGTTGGCGCAGCCGGGTCAGGAAGGCGGGGATGTCGTCGTGCGACTGGTTGTGGAAGTGGTGCTGGAAATCGAACGGCCGGGTGCGCTTGCCCTCGCCGCCCAGGATCGGCGGGTTGTCGGTCAGGGCCTGGTCGTGCATGGCGAAGTTGATGGCGTCGAAGCGGAAGCCGTCGACCCCGCGCTCCAGCCAGAACCGCGAGGCTGCGACCAGGGCGTCCTGCACCTGCGGGCTGTGGACGTTGAGGTCCGGCTGGGCCGACAGGAAGTTGTGCAGGTAATACTGGCGACGGCGCGCGTCCCAGGTCCAGGACGGGCCGCCGAACACCGACTGCCAGTTGCTGGGCGGCGAGCCGTCCGGCTTAGCGTCGGCCCAGACGTACCAGTCGGCCTTGGGATTGGTGCGGTCCTGGCGGCTGGCCTTGAACCACGGGTGCTGGTCGGAGGTGTGCGAGAACACCTGGTCGATGATCACCTTCAGGCCCAGGGCGTGAGCCCGCTCGACCAGGCGATCGAAGTCGGCCAGGGTCCCGAAGATCGGGTCGACATCCTCGTAGTTTGAAACGTCGTAGCCGAAGTCCTTCATCGGCGAGGTGAAGAACGGCGACAGCCAGATGGCGTCCACGCCCAGCGAGGCCACGTGCTCCAGATGGGCGGTGACGCCGGGCAGGTCGCCCACCCCGTCGCCGTTGGAGTCGGCGAAGCTGCGCGGATAGATCTGGTAGATCACCGCGCCGCGCCACCAGTCGCGGTCGTGGGCCGGGCCGATGGACGGTTTTGAAAGGGTCTCGACCGTCACTGGCCAGTCTCCGAAACGCAAATCGTGTAGTCGAGCGGGCCGATCTCGACCCGATAGCTGCCCGGCGCCGTGGCGGCCGCCGCGCAAGATCCATGGGCGGAGCGCCAGGCTTTTGAGGTCGCATCGACCTCGACCTGGGCCGTGATCGGCGTCAGGCCGGTGTTGAACGCCACCAGCACCTCGCGGGCCTCCGCCATCCGCGAGACCGCGAACAGGCCCGGCTTGTCGCCGGCGGCTCGCACGACCTGGCGGCCGCGCCGCAGGGCCGGCTCGGCGGTCCGCAGCCGGGCCATGGCCGAAATCGCCGGGTAGAGCGCGCCGTCGGTCGCGAAATGATCGCCGGCCGCCGAGCCGCCGTCCACCCGCCGGTCGGCGGCGTAGGCGGCGACCGTCGTCGCGAACATGTCCTGGCGGGCGTCCTTGTCGCCGCCCTCGCCGACCAATCCCTGCTCGTCGCCGTAATAGAGGACCGGGACCCCGCGGGTGAACATCAGCAGGGCGTGCGCCAGGAGCACACGCCGGGTGATCTCCTCGTCCGAGGCCTCGGGGCGGGCCAGCCGCACGAAGTGGCCGATCCGGCCCATGTCGTGATTGCCCAGGAAGGTCGGCAGCTGCAGCGTGGCCGCCTCCCCGCCCTCGTAGAGGGCGTCCTGCGCGAACAGGTGCGCCAGGACGTCAGTCCCGGCCTTGCCGTTGACGACATCGGCGACCGCACCCTGGAAGGCGAAGTCGAGCACGGCCGGATAGCCGTCCACCCGGGTGAACCTGGCCAGCATGCCGGGCTCGGTCTCGGCGACCTCGCCGAAGATGTGGAAGTTCGGAATCCCCCGGGCCTTGGCGCGGGCCAGCATGGCCGGCACGAAGGCTCGCCAGAACTCGGGATTGACGTGGCGGGCGGTGTCGATCCGGTAGCCGTCGATCCCGAAGTCGTCGATCCACTGGCCGTAGATGTCGATGAAGCCCTGCACCACGCGCGGGTTCTCGGTGGCCAGGTCGTCCAGGCCCGAGAAGTCGCCATAGGTCGAGCTTTCACCGGTGAAGCGGCTGTTTCCGCGGTTGTGGTACCAGATCGGGTCGTTCAGCCAGGCCGGTTTCTTGACGCTCGCCTCGTCCTTGGGGACGTAAGGCCTGTAGGCGAAGTCGGGCCGCGTCAGCCGCGCGAAGTTCTCCGCCGTCCGCCGCTCGGCCTGGTCGCCCAGGAAGCCGTCATTGATCGCCGCCCCCGCGACGCCGCCCTGGCGGACGAACGGATAGTCGGCCTTGGATCGGTAGTCGCAGCCGGCGACGGGGCAGTCGCGATACTGGATCACGTCGGCCGTGTGGTTGGCGACGATGTCGAGATAGACCTTGAGGCCGCGCGCATGGGCGGCGTCGACCAGGGTCTTCAACTGGGCCCGCGTGCCGAAATGCGGGTCCACGTCGGTGAAGTCGGTGATCCAGTAGCCGTGATAGCCGGCGGACTCCTGGCCCGGCGGCCCCTGGACAACCTTGTTCCAGAAGATTGGCCCCAGCCAGATGGTCGTCGCGCCCAGGCCCTGGATGTAGTCGAGCCGGGCGGTCAGGCCGGCGAGGTCGCCGCCATGATAGAAACCCTTGTCGGTCGGATCGAAGCCGGTCTTCAGGCGATCGCCGGCCAGCCCGCCACGATCATTGGCCGTGTCGCCGTTGGCGAACCGGTCGGGCAGGACGAAGTAGATCACCTCATCCTGGGGCGGGCGGTCGAGATAGGCGGCGCGAACGGCCGGCGCGGCCTCGGCCAGGCCGCCGCCCACCGCCATGGCGACGGCGAACGCGGCGCTCGCCGATCGACTCGCCCATGCCCTTCGAATCCCCAAGCCCCCTGCCCCTCTGTCTTGTTCCAGAACCGGTCAACGCCTGCCGATCCATTGATTTGCAATAATTTGCAGAAACACGGCAAGCGTGTCAATCACCCATCCGGCATGCCGGAAACCCATGTTTGCTCGGAAAATCCACTGCGAACTTATCGCTTACCGCAGGGAAAAAGCAGCACATGACATTTTGTCCATTTTTCCAGTTGCAATGGAAGGCATTTATTTGCAGTAATTTTCACAACGAAACTTGGATCACCGCGGCGGAACCGCGGGAGCCGATTGGGAGGGAGCCTCTGATGACCAATTCCACGCCGCGCCGAACGCGACTGATGAGCGGAGCCGCCACGGGCCTGGCCCTGCTGCTGGCGACCGCCGGCGCCGCCCACGCCCAGGACGCCGCCGCGCCGAGCCCCGACACCGTCGAGGAGATCACCGTCACCGGCATCCGGGCGGGCATCGAGAACGCCATCGCCCTGAAGAAGTCCTCCAGCTCGATCGTCGAGGCCGTGTCGGCCGAGGACATCGGCAAGCTGCCCGACACCTCGATCGCCGAATCCCTGGCCCGCCTGCCCGGCCTGACCGCCCAGCGCCTGGACGGCCGCGCCCAGTCGATCTCGATCCGCGGCCTGGGCCCCGACTACAACACCGTGCTGCTGAACGGCCGCGAGCAGGTCTCGACCGGCGACAACCGCGGCGTCGAGTTCGACCAGTATCCGTCGGAAATCCTCAGCGGCGTGCTGGTCTACAAGACCCCCGACGCCGCCCTGATCGGCCAGGGCCTGGCCGGCACCGCCGACCTGCAGACCATCCGCCCGCTGAAGTACGGCAAGACGGTGCTGTCGGCCAATGCTCGCTACGAGATGAACAGCGAAGACAAGCTGAACCCGGACGCCAAGGACACCGGCCACCGGCTCAGCGCCACCTTCGTCGACCAGTTCCTGAACGACACCCTGGGCGTCGCCGTCGCGGTCTCCGACATCTCGACCCCGACCCAGAGCCGCCGCTTCAACGCCTGGGGCTATCCGACCACCGCCTCGGGCGATCTCGTCATCGGCGGCGCCAAGCCGTACGTGCAGTCCAACAACCTCAAGCGCACCGGCGTGATCGGCGTGCTGGAATATAGCCCGACCGACAAGTTCCGCAGCTCGCTGGACCTCTACTATTCGAAGTTCCGCGAAAAGCAGATCCTGCGCGGCATCGAGCTGCCGCTGTTCTGGAGCTCGGCCAGCCTGCAGCCGGGCTACACCGCTCAGGACGGCCTGATCACCAACGGAACCTACACCGGCGTGAAGGGGGTCATGCGCAACGACCTCAACACCCGCCACACCACCCTGAAGTCGGCCGGCTGGAACATCGCCTACGACACCGACAACGGCTGGACCCTGGCGGCCGACCTTAGCCATTCCGACGCCAAGCGTCGCGACGTGATCTTCGAATCCTATTCGGGCACGGGTCCCTCAGGCGTCGGCGCCACCGACACCCTGACCTTCAACACCACGCCGGGCGCGGGCACCACCTTCGGCTCGGTCCTGGACTACACCAATTCCACCCTGTTCGTGCTGACCGACCCCCAGGGCTGGGGCGCCGGCGCCAACGGCGGGGCCGCCACGGGCGGGGCCGTGACCCAGGCGGGCTTCTACAACACCCCGGCGATCAAGGACGAGCTGAACGCCGTCCGCCTGAGCGCCAAGCGCGACCTGGCCTGGGGCCCGATCCACAAGGTCGAGTTCGGCTACAACGCCAGCCGCCGCGAGAAGTCCAAGGAAGTGCACGAAAGCTTCCTGACCTTCGGCGGCACCATCGCCCAGGGCGCGCCGCTGAGCCGGCCGATCCCCAAGGAAGCGCTGGTCGGCACGGTCAGCCTCGACCTGATCGGCATCAAGGCCATGCTGGCCTATGACCCGACCTACCTGCTGGACAACGGCGTCTACACCCTGGTCGCCGACCAGAGCCCGGCGGTCCAGACCCGTAACTGGGCGGTCAAGGAAGACGTGCAGGTCGCCTACGCCAAGTTCGACATCGACAGCACGGTCGGATCCATTCCGGTCACCGGCAACACCGGCCTGCAGGTGGTCCACACCGACCAGTCCTCGACCGGCACGCGGGTCAATCCGGCCGACACCGCCCATCCGACCAGCAACGACGGCGGCGACAAATACACCTATGTCCTGCCCAGCCTGAACCTGACGTTCGACCTGAGCAACGAGACCTTCCTGCGGTTCGGCGCGGCCCGCACCCTGGCCCGGGCCCGCATGGACGAACTGCGCGCCAGCCAGTCGTTCAACCAGAACCTGTCGAACCTCACCTCGACCGACCCGAACACGTCGTACTTCAGCACCGAAGGCGGCAATCCCCAGCTGCGGCCCTACATCGCCGACGGCGTCGACGTGTCGCTGGAAAAGTACTTCGGCCGCTCGGCCTATGTCTCGGCCGCCGCCTACTACAAGAAGCTGTCGAACTTCGTGAACTCCGGCGCCTCGACCATCGAGGACTTCTCGCCGTTCCTGTCGCTGCTGACGCCGACCCAGCAAGCGCAGCTGGGCACCCCCAAGGGCCTGGCCAAGGCGCCGCAGAACGGCAAGGGCGGCTATATCCGCGGCATCGAACTGTCTGCCTCGATCCAGGGCGACATCTTCTTCGAGCCGCTGCGCAACTTCGGCCTGATCATCAGCGGCTCCTATACCGACAGCTCGGTCAAGCTGGACGACAACACCGCGCCCATCGACATGCCGGGCCTGTCCAAGACGGTGATCAACACCACCTTCTATTACGAGAACAACGGCTTCAACGCCCGGATCAGCAACCGCTACCGCAGCAAGTTCCTGGGCGAGGTCGCCGGCCTCAGCGCCGCCCGGATCTACCGGACCGTCGACACCGAGTCCGTGCTCGACGCCCAGATCGGCTACGAGTTCCGCCAAGGCCCGCTCGAGGGCCTGTCGATCCTGCTGCAGGCCAACAACATCACCGACGAGCCGTTCAAGACCTACGAGAACGCCGATCCGCGCCGCACCATCGACTACCAGAAGTACGGCACCACCTACATGGCCGGGGTTTCGTACCGGTTCTAGAGAATATCCCTCCCCTGCAACGCCCCGCCGGCCCGTCCGGCGGGGCTTTTCTTTTTCTGGGAGGGGCCGCCTTGCCGACCTTGGTGACGTCCTCCGTCAGCAGCGCACGGCCCGGCGGCTTGTCACCGCACGCCCGGCCATGCTCAGTCGGGCCATGGTCGAGACCCTGTCGCACAAGCAAGCCCGCCGCATCGCCCTGGCCGCCCAGGGCTTCGCCGACGCCCGTCCCGTCCAGCCGACGCGGCGCCACCTGATCGCCACGATCGAGCGCTTGGCCCTGCTGCAGATCGACAGCGTCAACGTCGTCTCGCGCTCGCACTACCTGCCGCTGTTCTCGCGCCTGGGCGCCTATCCGCGCGCCTTGCTGGAGGACCTGGCCTGGGGCCGCAAGCCGGTGCTGTTCGAATACTGGGGCCACGAGGCCTCGCTGATGCCGCTGGACCTGCAGCCCCTGCTGCGCTGGCGGATGGAGGACGCCCGCCAGGGCGTGGGGGTCTGGAAGGGCGTCGCTCGGTTCCTGGCCGAACACCGGCCGTTCATCGACAAGGCGCTGGCGGCCATCCACGAGCGCGGCCCCCTGTCGGCCGGCGAACTGGAGCTGGGCGAACGCGGCCAGGGCGGCTGGTGGGGCTGGAGCGAGGCCAAACGGGCGACCGAATGCCTGTTCTGGGCCGGAGAGCTGACCACCGCCACCCGGCGCGGGACGTTCGAGCGCGTCTACGGCCTGCCGCAGGACGTCCTGCCCAAGGCCGTCTGGTCGGCCCCGACGCCCTCGCGCGCCCAGGCCCATCGCGTCCTGCTGCGCCGCGCGGCCGCGGCCATGGGCGTGGCCACCGAGCGCGACCTGCGGGACTATTTCCGCATGGGCCTGGCCGACGCGCGCCAGGGCGTCGCCGAGTTGGTCGAGGCCGGCGACCTGACGCCGGTGGCCGTCGAGGGCTGGGACCAGCCGGCCTATCTGGCGCCCGGCGCCCGGCGTCCGCGCAAGGTCGTCGCCAACGCCCTGCTCTCGCCGTTCGACAACCTGATCTGGTTCCGCGAACGGGCCGGGCGCTTGTTCGACATCCGGATCCGGCTGGAAATCTACACTCCCGCCGCCAAGCGCACCCACGGCTACTACGTGCTGCCGTTCCTGCAGGGCGAGGCGATCACCGCCCGGGTCGACCTCAAGGCCGACCGCAAGGCCGGCCTGCTCAGGGTGCTGTCGGCCCATCGCGAGCCCATGGCCAACGCCGAGACGCCCGCCGCCCTGGCCGCCGAACTGCGGCTGATGGCCGCGTGGCTGGGCCTTGCGGGCGTTGCGGTCGCGGCCAGCGGCGACCTGAGCCCGGCCCTGTCCGCGCAAACCGCCGACGATTGACTTTGGCGGGCCAAGGCCTATTTATCCCCAGATTCGGAGCAGGTCAGGCGAATCCGCGCCACCCGTTCGCCCAAATACGGGTGGCTCTGAATTTCAGCCAGAATGACATGACAGAATTTTCCGAACTCGGGCTTTCGCCCACGACCCTCCAAGCGGTCGCCGACACCGGCTATACGACCGCCACCCCCATCCAGGCCGCCGCCATCCCGGTGGCCCTGGCCGGACAGGACGTCCTGGGCATCGCCCAGACGGGCACCGGCAAGACCGCCGCCTTCACCCTGCCCCTGATCGACAAGCTGATGAACGGCCGCGCCAAGGCCCGCATGCCGCGCGCCCTGGTCATCGCCCCGACCCGCGAGCTGGCCGATCAGGTCGCCTCCAGCTTCGAGAAGTACGCCAAGGGCACCAAGCTCTCGTGGGCGCTGCTGATCGGCGGCGTGTCGTTCGGCGACCAGGAAAAGAAGCTCGACCGCGGCGTCGACGTGCTGATCGCCACCCCCGGCCGGCTGCTCGACCACTTCGAGCGCGGCAAGCTGCTGATGACCGGCGTGCAGTTCCTGGTGGTCGACGAAGCCGACCGCATGCTCGACATGGGCTTCATTCCGGACATCGAGCGCATCTTCAAGATGACGCCGCCCAAGAAGCAGACTCTGTTCTTCTCGGCGACCATGCCGCCGGAAATCACCCGCCTGACCAAGCAGTTCCTCAAGGATCCCGTGCGGATCGAGGCGGCTCGCCCGGCGACGACCAACGAGAACATCACCCAGCTGATGGTCAAGGTGCCCTCCTCCGATCCCAAGGCCAAGCGCCTGGCGCTGCGGGCCCTGATCGAGAAGGCCCAGATCGAGACCGGCATCGTGTTCTGCAACCGCAAGACCGAAGTCGACATTGTCGCCAAGTCGCTGAAGAGCCACGGCTTCGACGCCGCTCCGATCCACGGCGACCTCGACCAGAGCCAGCGCATGAAGACCCTGGCGGACTTCCGTTCGGGCGCCCTGAAGATCCTGGTGGCCTCGGATGTCGCCGCGCGCGGCCTGGACATCCCGGCCGTCAGCCACGTCTTCAACTACGACGTCCCGCACCACGCCGACGACTATGTCCACCGCATCGGCCGCACCGGCCGGGCGGGGCGTTCGGGCATTACCTACATGCTGGTGACCCCCGCCGACGACAAGGGCTTCGACAAGGTGGTCAAGCTGATCGGCTCGACCCCGCAGGAAGAAAAGCTCGACCTGGACTACTCCAACGCGGTGACCGTGCGCCGCGAAGGCGACAGTAAGCGCGGCGGCGGCCGTGATCGCGACCGCTCGCGTGGCGGCGAACGGGGTCGTGACCGCGATCGCAACCGCGCCCCGACCGAGCCCTCGGACGTCGCCGCCGCCAATCTCGGCGCCGCCATCGCCGGCGAGCCGATCCCCTCGGCGCCCGGCGAAGCCCTGGCCAAGCGTCCGGCGCGTTCGCGCAAGCCGCGCGGCGAAGCCGCTCCGGTCGTCGTCGCCTCCGCCGAGGTTCCGGAAGTCGAAGCGCCCGCCGGCGAGAAGCCCCGCCGCGATCGTGGTGGGTCCTCGCGCGACCGCGGCCGCCAGCCGCGCGTCGAACAGGACGCCGTCGCCGAGCAGCCGATCGTCGAAGCCGCTCCCGCCGCCGAACGGGCCCCGCGCCCGGAACGCGCCGAGGGCGATCGCCCGGTTCGCCGCGAACGCGGCCGTGACCGTGATCGCCGTCCCGAGCGGAGCGAACAGCCCCGCGTCGAGGCCGAACGCGCGCCTCGTCCCGAGCGCGCTCCGGAACGCGCCCCTGAACGCGTGGAAGCCGAGCGCCCCGCGCGCGCCAACACGCCGCTGCCGGTGCGCGGCGTCCAGCCGGTGCGCGGCCGCGAAGACGACGACGACCGTCGCGTTGTGGGTTTCGGCAACGACACCCCCGCCTTCCTGATGCGCGCCCCACCGCGCCTGGCGCCGGTCAGCGACAGCGAAGACTAGGATCAAGGGGACACGCGAGGCGCGCGTGTCCCTTTTTCGTTCAGAGCGCCGCGTCGACGAAGGCCAGGAAGTCGTCCAGCGCGAGCGCGTAGCCGAAACGAAAGCCACGGCGAAGGCGATGGCGCCAGGCCACCGTCCGCGGGTCGACCGGTGAGGCGCAGACATAGCCGCGCCATTCCGCCTCCGCGCATCGGCTGGCCGCCCAGACCCACTGGCTGGTGAAGTTCTGGGGCTGAATCTCCACGATCCTGGCGCCCGCCGGCGCGAACAGGGCGTTGGCCATCGCCGCGCCCGTCGGCCCGACCAGGACGTCCACCTCCTGCATCAACTGGATCTGGTCCGCCACGCTCAGGCGCTCGGGCCTGACGATCTCGAACCCGCGCGTGCGCAACGCCGCCTCCAGCGCGGCCTCGTTGACCATCACCCGCATCGAATGGCCTCGACGCGAAAAATAGACCCGTCGTCCGCGCGTTCGAGGCGCCGGCGCCCTGGCCAGGATCCGCGCCCGCGTCCGTCCCAGCAGGTCTCCCGGACCATGTAGATAGTGGTCCATGCTGGTGGCGTGCACGGCCGCGCCGATGCGGACCAGATCGGCCTTCACCTCTCGGACCGGCTTGCCGACCGCCATGGCGATCAAGTCCCGCTGCCACGCCTTCAGCGGCGGCGCGATCGGCGGATAGCGCTCCAGCAGCCCCTGTTCGTCCAGCGCCACCAGCGAAGGCAGGCAGTCGAGCACGAAGTGCCCGTAGTTGAAGACGCCGCCCCAGGCCAGGAACACGGCCGCTCGATCGAGGGTCGGCAGGGTGTCCGGGATCGCCAGGCGGGTGACGCCCTCCTCCACCCGGGCGCCGGGCAGGCCCGACAGGTCGGGCCATCGCTCCAGGGCCTCGCGGGCGGACGCCTTCAGCACGGTCCCGTCCGGCGACAGGATCGCGCCAAAGCCCGGCAGGTGCAGGACATCGCGGGTCAGGCACAGCGAAACGGTTCGAGCGGAGGGCGGGCGATGTTCGAACGGCCAAGCCGCTAGCGCGGGCCCGCCCAGCCCAAAGGCTTCGGTCGCCACCCCTTCCCGCTCCGGCAGTTCCAGCCGCAAGGGGCCTTGCGGCGCGCTCGTCGCCTGCTCGAAGACCGCGGCGCCTGTCGCGGGCAGGATGCTGGTCTCCTCGACGATCCGCAGCGGCGTGGTCTGGCCCATCCCGGCTTTCGATCATGGGAATCGCGGCGGGTAAAGCCGCCGGCGGCGCGTTCATTTCGTCGAAGCTGGGCTGACGACCACATGTCCCCACCTGACGGCGCGACGTTCCGCCGTCGGGACGCTTTGTCGCAGGCTCGCGGCCTTTCGAGCGGAGAGAATCCGCAAGAGCGACGATCTGGACGATTCCAGGTTGAAATTCGCGGTCGCGCTCACGATCAGGGTCCTCCGGGCGCCCCGGAGGCTCGTCTTGTGGATGATAACAATGCCGACGTTGGTGGGGACACGTAAGAGAACACCGTTCGTTCTTAACGCGGCGTTTGAACTCTTCGGCCTAGATTGGGCGTCCAAGCGCGCATCCGGGCGATGCGGCGCTGTTGGGGGAATTTAAGATGTCGGACGTCGAGACCACGCTGCGCGGCCCTGAGGCCTACAAGATCGCCGGCCGCGCCCTGAGCCTGATGGAACGTCATCAGGTGTGGCCGACCGCGTTGAACTTCGAGCTGTGGACCCACTTCGTCGCCGATCCCGACGGCGCCCTGGCCCGCGAACTGACCCGCCTGATCTCGCTGGGCGAACCGCTGACCGAGCTGGTCAGCGAAGAGCTGGCCGCCACCTACCTGCCCAAGGCCAAGCTGAACGAACAGATCCGCGACGCCGGCGACCTGCTGAGCAAGGAACTGGAGTCGGTCTCCAAGGCCATCCAGGACGCCCAGAAGAGCAACGCCACCTATGGCAAGACGCTGAACGGCGCGGCCAAGGAGCTGGACGCTTCGCAGGACGTCGACAAGATCAAGACCGTCGTCAGCGGCCTGGCCGAGGCCACCCGCCGCGTCCAGAAGGAAAACAAGTCGCTGGAGACCCGGCTGGCGGAGTCCACCGCCGAGGTCGACCGTCTGCGCGAGCACCTGGAACAGGTCCGCCGCGACGCCACCACCGACGGCCTGACCAACCTGGCCAACCGCAAGGCCTTTGACGAGGAGCTGGACCGCGCCTGTTCGGAAGCCGACGAGGCCGGCGCCAGTCTCTGCCTGGCCGTGCTCGACATCGACCACTTCAAGGGTTTCAACGACACCTGGGGCCACCAGACCGGCGACCAGGTCATCCGCTATGTCGCCAGCGTCATCGGCCGCGTCGCCGCCCCGCCCCGCTTCGCGGCCCGCTACGGCGGCGAGGAGTTCGCGATGATCTTCCCGCGCGAGTCGGCCGCCCTGGTCGCCGGCACCCTGGAAGAGATCCGCGTGGAGGTGTCCTCGCGCATGCTCAAGCGTCGCTCGACCAACGAGGACCTGGGCGCGATCACCATCTCGTCGGGCTTCGCCGAGCGTCGTCCGGGCGAGACCGGCCACTCGGTCATGGAACGGGCCGATGCGGCGCTCTACACCTCCAAGCGCGGCGGCCGCAACCGCGTCACCGCCGCCGAGAGCACGCCGGACTCGGCCAACGCGGCCTGATCTCCGACGGGCGAGTTCGCCTTCCGATAATTTTCCTGGCGTTCCCCAAGGTTAGCCGCGCCTAGACTCCGGGCGCGGCGACAAGGCCTTGGGAGGACACCATGACCTACGAGAAGATCCGGCTCGAGGCCGCCGACGGCCTGGCCGTCATCACCCTGTCCGATCCCGCCACCCTCAACGCCGCCGGCCTGGACATGGCCCGCGAACTGACCCACGCCTTCGGCTCGATCGCGGCCAGAAAGGTCGAGGCGCGGGCGGTGATCCTGACCGGCGAAGGCCGCGGCTTCTGTTCGGGCGCCAATCTGTCGGGCGGCGGCGCCGCCGGCCGCGAGCCCGACATCGACGGCAAGCCGGACGCCGGCTCGGCGCTGGAAAGCACCTACAACCCGCTGGTCGGCCTGCTGCGCGATTTCCCGCTTCCGATCGTGACGGCGGTCAACGGGGTGGCGGCCGGCATCGGCTGCTCGCTCGCCCTGCTGGGCGACATCGTCGTGGCCGCCGAGAGCGCCTACTTCCTGCAGGCGTTCCGCCGCATCGGCCTGGCGCCCGACGGCGGCTCGACCTATCTGCTGCCGCGCCTGGTCGGCAAGGCCAGGGCCATGGAGATGATGCTGCTGGGCGACAAGATCCCCGCGGCCACGGCCCTGTCATGGGGTCTGATCAACCGCTGCGTGCCCGACGGCGAGCTGATGAGCGCCGCCACCGCCATCGCCCGGGAGCTGGCCAACGGTCCGGCCGCCCTCTCGATCATCCGCAAGCTGGTCTGGGACAGCCTGGACGCCGACTGGGTGGAACAGCTGCACGCCGAGCGCCACGCCCAGAAGGCCGCCGGCAAGACGGACGACTTTGTCGAGGGCGTCAGCGCCTTCCTGCAGAAGCGTCCGGCGGCCTTCAAGGGCCGCTAGGGCCGCGGCCCGTAGATCGCCCGGGCCCGATCCTCGAAACAGCCGATCAGCGTATTGGCCGCGCGGTCGAGATTGGCGGCCAGCATGGCGTCGAGGATCTTCGACTTGAAGGCGAAGTCGATGACGAATTCCACGCTCGTTCCAGCCTCGTGCGGCAGGAAGCGCCACTGGTTCGAGAGGCGCTTGAACGGGCCGTAGAGCAGGCTGACGTCCACGCTCAGGGCCGCCGCGTCGCGCCGCACCCGGGTGGCGAACTTCTCGCGCAGGAACGAAAACCCGACCTGGGCCTCGGCGTCGACGGTCGAGACCTGGGCGTCGGCGCGGCCGTTCCAGGTGCGCATGGCCGTGATCCACGGCACGAACTGCGGATAGGCCTCGACGTCGCCGACCAGCGTGAACAGCTGCTCGGGCGCATAGGGCAGCACCCGGGTGACGACGTGACGGTGCAAGACTAGGCGCTCTTGGCGCCTGCGGACTGGGCGTCCAGCGCCCGCCGCGCGGCCTGCAGCTTGGCGAAGTCCTCGCCGGCATGGTGCGACGACCGGGTCAGGGGGCTGGCCGAGACCATCAGGAAGCCCTTGGCCCGGGCGATGGCTTCATAGGCCTTGAACTCGTCGGGCGTGACGAAGCGGTCGATGGCCGCGTGCTTGCGGGTCGGCTGCAGGTACTGGCCGATGGTGATGAAGTCGACGCCGGCGCTGCGCATGTCGTCCATCACCTGCATGACCTCCTCCTTGGTCTCGCCCAGGCCGACCATCAGGCCGGACTTGGTGAACTGGGAGGGATCGCGCTCCTTGACCCGTTCCAGCAGGCGCAGGGAGTGATAGTAACGGGCGCCGGGGCGGATCTTCAGATAGAGCCGCGGCACGGTCTCGAGGTTGTGGTTGAAGACGTCCGGGCGGGCGTCGATCACCACGTTCTCGGCCCGGTCCTTGCGCAGGAAGTCGGGGGTCAGGATCTCGATGGTCGTGCCGGGCGCGGCGGCGCGGATGGCCAGCACCACCTCGGCGAAGTGCCGGGCGCCGCCGTCGGCCAGGTCGTCGCGATCGACCGAGGTGATGACGACGTGCTTGAGGCCCATCTTGGCCACAGCCTCGGCCACCCGACGCGGCTCGTCGGCGTCCAGGGCGTTGGGCAGGCCGGTCGAGACGTTGCAGAAAGCGCAGGCCCGGGTGCAGATCTCGCCCATGATCATCATGGTCGCGTGCTTCTGGCTCCAGCACTCGCCGATGTTCGGGCAGGCCGCCTCTTCGCAGACCGTGGTCAGCTTGTGGTCGCGGACGATGCCCCGGGTCTCGTTGTAGCCGGGCGAACCGGGCGCGCGGACGCGCAGCCACTCGGGCTTGCGCAGGACCGGCGTGTCGGGGCGGTTCTGCTTTTCGGGGTGGCGGACAGCGCGGTCTTCGGAGGAGCGGGGCTCGGAAGCGCGGGCGTTCAGCGTGTCGATCAGGGTGACCATAACGGCCTAGATCGGCCTTCTTGGCCTCCGGATCAAGCATGCGTTCTTGCATGTGACGCAAAGGCGCGAAATGAGTGCCTGGAATGCGTCGCCGCCTCCCCGTTTTCGCCTGGGTTCCGCTCGTGGCCTGGTTGCTCGCCGCCTGTGGCGACCAGGGCGCCCGCGCGCCTTTCGCCGAAAGCCGCACGCCCCCTTCCCTCGATGTGCGTTTCCAGCCGCCGGCCGGCTGGGCCTGGGGCTATGTGAAGGTCGGCGACGACCTCGTGCAACGCTACGGCGTCTCCGCGCCCCACGGCGCGCCTAGAGGGCAGATCCTGATCCTGCCGGGCTATGGCGAGTCGGCCGAGACCTGGTTCGAGACGGCCCGCGACCTCAACGATCGCGACTATGTCGTCTGGATCCTGGACCGGCAGGGCCAGGGAGGGTCCGAGCGGGCCACGCCATGGCGCGACCTGGGCCACGCGACCAGCTTCGCGCCCGACGTGACGGCGACCAAGGCGATGGTCAAGGCGGTGATCCGGCCCAAGGGCCGGGACCCGTTCGCGATCCTGGGAGCCGGCGACGGCGGCTTGGTCGCCTTGCGGGCTCTGGAGGAAGGGCTGCAGGCAGACACCCTGATCCTCTCCTCGCCCAACTTCGACGTCGCCGACCTGCCGCGCCCTAAGGGCGAGCTGATCCGCCTCGCCCGTTGGGCCCGGACCTTGAAGCTGGGCTTCCTGCGCTATCCGGGCCAAGGCGGCTGGAAGCGCGAGGGGCCCGACGGTTTCGCCGCTCGGCTGACCCATGACCGCCAGCGCGGCGCCGTGCAGCAGGCGTGGCGGCTGGCCAATCCCGACCTGCGCATGGGCGCGCCAAGCTTGGCTTGGTACGCTGCCTTCTACGACGCCGTGGACGCGACGGGCCGCGACCTGGAGCGCGTGCGCACTCCCGTTGTCATGCTCGACGCCGGCCAGGACGCCAAAACCCTGCCCCAGCCCCAGAGCGCGGTCTGCGCCGCCCTGCCGCGCTGCGTCGAGACCCGCTACCCCAAGGCCCGCCACGCCTTGCACCTGGAGACGGATTCGGTGCGGGTCCCTTGGCTTCAGGCGGTCGAGGCGGCCCTGCGGGCTCCGTCCCCCAGTCCTTGAACGACAAGGGTTCGAGTGCATTTTAGAAGGACGGGTGCGCTTCCGCGCGCGTAACGGGTGTTTGCAAAGCCACACGCCGTCGCTAGGGTCCCGCTTCAATCAGACGAGGGCGCGACAGCGCGCTTCCGGGAGGTTTCGCCGGCATGCCGGTAGTTTTCAATGCGCAGGATGGCCAGAAGGCCCTCTTCGACGCCCTGCTCGACGCCCGCGACAAGTATGGCGCCAAGAAGCAGATCCTGGAGGACCAGGATCGCAATCCGCTCAGCTATACCGACCTGGTGCGCGCCAGCTTCGCGCTGGGCCGCAAGATCGCGGCCATGACCCAGCCGGGCGAACATGTTGGCATCCTGCTGCCGTCCGGGTCGGGGGCGGTGGTGACCTTCTTCGCCCTGCACGCCTTCGGGCGGGTGCCGACCATGCTCAACTTCACGGCCGGCCTGCGCAACCTGCGCGCCGCCTGTCAGCTGGCCGGCGTCAAGCGTGTGCTGACGGCCCACAAGTTCATCGAGCTGGGCAAGCTGCACGACATCGTCGACGCCCTGGAGGCGAAGGCGACGATCACCTATCTTGAGGACGTTCGCGGCACGATCGGCATCGGCGACAAGCTGTTCGCGGCCGTCGCCGGGGCCTTCCCTCGACGGTTGCGGGCCAATGCCAAGCCCTCGGATCCCGGCGTGGTGCTGTTCACCTCCGGCAGCTTCGGCGCGCCGCGCGGCGTGGTGCTGAGCCAGGCTAACCTCGTCTCGAACGCGATGCAGATCGCCGCCCACATCGACCTGGATCCGGCCTGGGTGTTCTTCAACCCGCTGCCGGTGTTCCACTGCTTTGGCCTGACAGGCGGGGTGATCCTGCCGCTGCTGACCGGCATGAAGGCGTTCCAGTACCCCTCGCCACTGCACACCAAGCAGATCCCGTCGTTGCTGAAGGACACCGGCGCCTCGGTGCTGCTGGCCACCGACACCTTCGTCAACCAATACGCTCGCGCCTCCGAAGGCGACGAGCTGGCCGGCCTGAAGTTCATCGTCTGCGGCGCCGAAAAGGTTCGGGAGGAGACCCACAACCTGATCAACGAGAAGTTCGGGAACGTGCCGGTGCTGGAAGGCTACGGCGCGACCGAGGCCTCGCCGGTGATCGCGGTCAACAAGCCCGACGACAATCGCCGGGGCACCGTGGGCGGGCTGCTGCCCGGCCAGGAGTGGAAGGTCGAGCCGGTCGAGGGCATCCCCGGGGGCGGCCGCCTGCTGGTGCGCGGCCCCAACATCATGTCGGGCTATCTGCGCGAGGATGGCGGCGTCGACGCGCCCGAGGGCGGGTGGCACGACACCGGCGACGTGGTCACCGTCACCGACGACCTGTGGATCACCATCAAGGGCCGGGTGAAGCGCTTCGCCAAGATCGGCGGCGAGATGGTCTCCCTGACCGCCGCCGAGGACCTGGCCTCGGCCGTCTGGCCCGATGGCCGCCACGCGGTGATCTCGATGCCCGACAAGAAGAAGGGCGAGAAGCTGGTCCTGGTCACCGATCGCCAGGACGCCGCCGTCACCTCGCTGGTCGCCCATGCCCAGAGCATCGGCGCGCCCGAGCTGGCGGTGCCGCGCAAGATCCTCAAGGTCCCTCAGGTGCCCGTGCTGGGCAGCGGCAAGACCGACTATGTCGCCATCCAGCGGATGGCCGACCAGGACGCCAGGGCCGCGTGATGCGCGCCCTCGGCGTCGTCTCCTTCGAAACCTCGACGGGCCAGGGCTCGTCGAGGCTTTTTCGTTTCGGACCAGGCGGCTAGCGTGCGGGCGGCGGCTTTCTTCGTCGCGGATCTTTCAACGGAGGAAACGACTTGGAACGACTGACCTTGTGGGCGCCTCGCGTCCTGAGCCTGCTGCGGATCATCGCCGCCCTGCTGTTCATGGAACACGGCCTGATGAAGCTGTTCCACTTCCCCGGCCCACAGCCCGGCGCGCCGGATCCCTTGCCGCCGATGCTGGTGGCGGCCGCCTGGCTGGAGATCGTCGGCGGGGCGCTGCTGGTGCTGGGCCTGTTCACCCGTCCGGTGGCGTTCGTCCTCTCGGGCCAGATGGCCGTGGCCTATTTCCTGGCCCACTTCTCGAAAGGTTTCTGGCCGGCCCTGAACGGCGGCGAAGCGGCGATCCTGTTCTGCTTCCTCTTCCTCTATCTCGTCTTCGCCGGACCGGGCGAATGGAGCGTGGACGCTCAACTGCGCAAGCGGCCGTAGGCCTTCTCCGTAAGTGAACGAAAAAGGGCGGCGCTCGTGGAGCGCCGCCCTTCTGTCTTGCCGATAGGCCCAGCCTAGATGTGCAGGACCCGCCCGTAGGCGTCGAGCGCGGCTTCGTGCATGGCTTCCGACATGGTCGGGTGGGCGTAGACGATGCCGTGCAGGTCTTCCTCGGTGGCTTCCAGGGTGATCGCCGTGACGAAGCCCTGGATCATCTCGGTGACCTCGTGGCCGATCATGTGCGCGCCGATCAGGGCGCCGGTCTTGCCGTCGAACACGGTCTTGACGAAGCCCTCGATCTCGCCCGCCGCCACGGCCTTGCCGTTGACGCGGAACGGGAAGCGGCCGGCCTTGACCTCGATGCCCGCAGCCTTGGCCGCGGCTTCGGTCAGGCCCACCGAGGCGACCTGCGGGTTGGCGTAGGTGCAGCCGGGGATCGGCGAGTTGACGTGCGGGGTCTTGTAGCCGGCGATGTGCTCGGCCGCGTGGATGCCCTCGTGGCTGGCCTTGTGCGCCAGCCAGGGCGGGCCGGCGGCGTCGCCGATGGCGTAGAGGCCCGGCACGTTCGTCTCGCCATGCTTGCCGGTGACCACGTGGCCGCGATCCATGTTCAGGCCGATGGCGTCCAGGCCCTCGGTGTTGGGCGCGATGCCGACGGCGACGATGCACACGGCCGCCGTCAGGGTCTCGGCCTTGCCGCCGACCTCGACGGCCACCGACACGCCGTCCTTGGTCTTTTCGACCTTGGTCACCTTGGCGCCGATGCGGAAGGTGATGCCGCGCTTCTCGAACGCCTTCTGGGCGGCCTTGGAGACCTCGGCGTCCTCGACCGGCATGATGCGGTCGACGGCCTCGACCACGGTCACCTCCGCGCCCAGGGCGCGGTAGAAGCTGGCGAACTCGATGCCGATGGCCCCCGAGCCGATGACCACCAGCGACTTGGGCATGGCCTTGGGCGCCAGGGCGTCGCGATAGGTCCAGATCTTGTCGCCGTCCGAGACCGCGCCGATCGCCGGGATGTCGCGGGCCCGGGCGCCGCTGGCCAGGATCACGCTTTTGGCCTGGATCGTCCGGCTGCCGCCAGCCTTCAGGGCCACGACCACCTTGGGCGACGGGCTGCCCTTCTCGAGCTTGGCCTCGCCCTCGACGACCTCGATCTTGTGCTTCTTCATCAGGAAGGCGATGCCCGAGGACATGGTCTTGGCCACCCCGCGCGAGCGGTCGATGATCTTGGCGAAGTCGAACGAGGCCTTCTCGACCGACAGGCCGTAGCCGGACAGGTGCGACAGCTGCTCGTAGATCTCGCCGGACTTCAGCAGCGCCTTGGTCGGGATGCAGCCCCAGTTCAGGCAGATGCCGCCCAGGTTCTCGCGCTCGATGATCGCCGTCTTCAGGCCCAGCTGGCTGGCGCGGATCGCGGCCACATAGCCGCCGGGGCCGGCCCCGATGACGACGACGTCGAATTCCGTGGACATGGTCTTCTTACCCTAGCTTGGACGCCGTTCGGGGGGAGCCGAGCGGCGTCGATCGACCAGCCTGCAAGCCGGTCCCATGGGAGTTCAATGCGTTACAGCAGCGCCTCGACGGCGAGCTTGAGGTCTTCAGGCTTGGTGGTGGGCGCGAAGCGTTCGACGACCTCGCCGTCGCGGCCGATCAGGAACTTGGTGAAGTTCCACTTGATGGCCTCGGTGCCCAGCAGCCCCTTCTGCTCGTGCTTCAGATAAGCGTAGAGCGGATGGGCCGACGGGCCGTTGACGTCGATCTTGGCCAGGACCGGGAAGGTCACGTCGTAGGTCAGCGAGCAGAAGTTCGCGATCTCCTCGGCGTTCCCGGGCTCCTGGGCCCCGAACTGGTTGCAGGGGAAGGCCAGGACCGTGAAGCCCTTGTCCTTATAGTCCCGGTACAGCGTCTCCAGCCCCTCATATTGCGGGGTGAAGCCGCACTTGCTGGCCGTGTTGACGATCAGCAGCACCTGGCCGCGATAGTCGGCCAGGCTTGCGTCCTGGCCGTCCAGCGTCTTGGCGGAATAGTCGTAGACGGACATCCCTGCCCTCCCCAGCCCGAGTTAGACGATCAGGGTCAGCGGCTCTTCGATCAGCGGCTTGAAGGCGGCCAGGAACTTGGCCCCGATCGCGCCGTCGACCACGCGGTGGTCGCAGGTCAGGGTGACGGTCATCACCGTGGCCACGGCCAGCTGACCGTCCTTGACCACCGGGCGCTGTTCGCCCGCTCCGACGCTCATGATCGCGCCCTGCGGCTCGTTGATGATCGAGGCGAAGGCCTTGATCCCGAACATGCCCAGGTTGGAGACCGAGAAGGTGCCGCCCTGGAATTCCTCGGGCTTCAGCTTCTTGGACTTGGCGCGGGCCGCCAGGTCCTTCACCTCGGCCGAGATCTGGGCCAGGCCCTTGGTCTCGGCGGCGCGGACGATCGGGGTGATCAGGCCGCCGTCGATGGCCACGGCCACGGCGATGTCGGCGTGGTGGTGCAGGGCGATGCCCTCGGGCGTGTACGAGGCGTTGGCCTCCGGCACGCGCTTGAGGGCGACGGCCACGGCCTTGATGATGATGTCGTTGACCGAGACCTTGACGCCCTGGCCTTCCAGCAGGTGGTTGATCTTGCCGCGCGCGGCCAGTAGGGCGTCGATCTCAAGATCGATCGTCAGCGGGAAGTGCGGCACGTCGCGGAAGCTGTCGGTCAGGCGGCGGGCGATGGTCTTGCGCATGCCGTCCAGCGGGACCAGGTCGTAGGAGCCGGCGGGGATGCCCATCTGCTCCAGCGACAGCACCTTGCGCGGCTCGGCGGGGGCCGAGGCGGCGGGAGCCGAGGCCGGAGCGGCCTTGGCGGCGGGCGCGCCGCCCTTCTGGGCGGCCTCGACGTCGGCCTTGACCACGCGGCCGTGGGGACCGGTGCCGGCGATCGACTTCAGGTCCAGGTTCGCGGCCGAGGCCAGGCGACGGGCCAGCGGCGAGGCGAACACGCGGTCGCCGCTCGGCGCTGCGGCCGGAGCCGGCTTGGCCGGAGCGGCGGTCTCGCCGGCGGCCTGGGCGGGCGCGGCCGGAGCCGGAGCCGCCTTCGGCGCCTCAGCGGCCGGCGCGGCCTTGGCCGGTGCCTCCTTTGAAGGGGGGGGCGCGGGGCTCTCGCCCTCGCCGGCCAGCTTGGCGATCGGGGCGTTGACCTTGACGTTCTCGGTCCCGGCGTCGACCAGGATGGCTTCGATCACGCCTTCGTCAACGGCTTCGACCTCCATCGTGGCCTTGTCGGTCTCGATCTCGGCGATCACGTCGCCGGCCTT
Source organism: Caulobacter sp. BE254 (assembly GCF_031457295.1). Taxonomy (NCBI): domain Bacteria; kingdom Pseudomonadati; phylum Pseudomonadota; class Alphaproteobacteria; order Caulobacterales; family Caulobacteraceae; genus Caulobacter; species Caulobacter sp. BE254. The sequence continues at coordinate 41,891 of NZ_JAVDWJ010000004.1, forward strand.
GACGGTGTCGCCGACCTTGACGTGCCACTTGGCGAGGGTCCCCTCCTCCATGGTGGGCGACAGGGCGGGCATCAGGATGTCGATCGACATTGAGCTTCTTCCTCAAGCGTTCGGGACGGCTTCGACCAGAACGGTCGGCGTCCATTTGGCCTTGCGACGGGCAAGGCGTTGTTCGTCCGTTTCGTCGTGATAGTCCAGCCGTTCGGGCGCGCGATCGGCGAAACCCGGCAGGTCGGTCCCCACGACGTTGATGGTGGCGTAGGCCTGGCCCTCGTCCTCGATCATCGCCGCCACGTAGACGGCGCATTCCCGGCAGATCAGGAAGTCCACCGCCCGCCGCCCGAACCGGTAGCGCGTCAGCGATCCCGGCGCGGCGGTGATGTGCAGCCGGCTGCCCGGATCGCTGGTGGTCCGCGATCCTTGCCGACGGCAGAAGCTACATTGGCAAGCCCGCAGGGCCAGCTCGGCCACCGGCTTGCCGGGGTCGAGCTGCACGTGCACCGCGCCGCAGTGGCAGGAGCCGTTGAGGGTCTGGGTCATGACGGCCTCCGAGCCCGTCCACACAGGCCAGGGCCTAGGTGAACGGGCCGGATGATCACCGGTAGCAGACCGTCTTGGCCGCCTTGACGATCTTGGGGACCGACGGCAGCGACAGGGCTTCCAGGTTGGCCGCATAGGGCAGCGGCACGTCTTCCTGGTGGACCCGCAGCGGCGGGGCGTCCAGGTAGTCGAAGCCGAACTCGGTGATCCGGGCGACGATCTCGGCGCCGACGCCCATCGGGCCCCAGCCTTCCTCGACGGTCACAAGACGGTTGGTCTTCTTGACGCTTTCCAGGATCGTGTCGTGGTCCATCGGGCGGATCGTGCGCAGGTCGACGACCTCGGCCGAAATGCCTTCCTTGGCCAGTTCCTCGGCCGCCTGCAGGGCGAAGCCCACCATGCGGCTGTAGGCCACCAGGGTGACGTCCGAGCCCTGGCGACGGACCTTGGCCTTGCCGATTGGCACGATCCAGTCCTCGACGTCCGGGATGTCGAACTCGTGGCCGTACATCATCTCGTGTTCGAGGAAGACGATCGGGTTCGGGTCGCGGATGGCGGCCTTCATCAGGCCCTTGGCGTCGGCCGCGTCATAGGGCGCGACGACCTTCAGGCCGGGGACGTTGCCGTACCAGGCCGCGTAGTCCTGGCTGTGCTGGGCGCCCACTCGCGAGGCCGCGCCGTTGGGACCGCGGAACACGATGGACGACTTGATCTGGCCACCCGACATGTAGAGCGTTTTGGCGGCCGAGTTGATGATCTGGTCGATCGCCTGCATGGCGAAGTTCCAGGTCATGAACTCGACGATCGGCTTGAGGCCCGCCATGGCCGCGCCGACGCCGAGGCCGGCGAAGCCGTGCTCGGTGATCGGCGTGTCGATGACGCGCTTGTCGCCGAACTCCTGGAGCAGATCGCGCGAGACCTTGTAGGCGCCCTGGTACTGGGCGACTTCCTCGCCCATCAGGAATACCTTGTCGTCGCGGCGCATCTCCTCGGCCATGGCGTCGCGCAGGGCGTCGCGGACCGTGATCTTCTTCAGCGGCGTGCCTTCCGGGATTTCCGGGTCGGCGAAGGTCGAGGCGGCCGAGATCGGGCCGGCGGACGGAATCGGGGCCTTCTCGGGCTCGCCCGACTTGGCTTCGTCCGCGGCGGGCTTGGCGACCGGAGCCGGAGCGGCGGCCGGCTCGGCCGCGCCCTCTTCGCCCGCTAGCTTGGCGATCGGCGTATTGACCTTGACGTTCTCCGACCCGGCCGGAACCAGGATCGACTGGATCACGCCTTCGTCGACGGCTTCGACTTCCATCGTCGCCTTGTCGGTCTCGATCTCGGCGATCACGTCGCCGGCCTTGACGGTGTCGCCTTCCTTGACCAGCCACTTGGCCAGGGTCCCCTCTTCCATCGTCGGGGACAGGGCGGGCATCAGGATGTCCGTCACTGGGCGGCCTCCAGGTATACGTCGGTGTAGAGTTCGGAAGGATCGGGCTCGGGGCTGGTGCGGGCGAACTCGGCCGCCTCGGCCACGACGCGCTTCACTTCGGCGTCGACGACCTTCAGGTCGTCCTCGGTGACGCCGGCCTTGGCCAGGCGCTCCTTCAGGTGGTCGATCGGGTCGCGGGTCTGCTTGACGTTGTCGACCTCGTCCTTGGTCCGGTACTTGGCCGGGTCGGACATCGAGTGGCCGCGATAGCGATAGGTCTTCATCTCGAGGATGAACGGACCCTGGCCGCTACGGGCGTGCTCGGCGGCGCGGGCCCCGGCCTCGGCCACGGCGATCACGTCCATGCCGTCGACTTCCTCGCCCGGGATCCGGAACGAGGCGCCGCGCTTGTGGAAGGCGGTCTCCGACGCCGAACGCTCGACGCTGGTGCCCATGGCGTACTGGTTGTTCTCGATCACGTACACGACCGGCAGCTTCCACAGCTGGGCCATGTTGAAGCTCTCGTAGACCTGGCCCTGGTTGGCCGCGCCGTCGCCGAAATAGGCGAAGGCGACGTTGCCGTTGCCGCGATAGTGGTTGTTCAGCGCCAGGCCGGTGCCTAGCGACACCTGGGCGCCGACGATGCCGTGGCCGCCGTAGAAGCCGGTCTCGACGTCGAACATGTGCATCGAGCCGCCCTTGCCGCGCGACGAACCGCCCGCGCGACCGGTCAACTCGGCCATGACTTCGTTCGGATCCATGCCGGCGGCCAGCATGTGGCCGTGGTCGCGGTAACCGGTGATGATCTGGTCGCCCTTGACCTTGATCGACTGCATGCCGACGGCGATGGCTTCCTGACCGATGTACAGGTGGCAGAAGCCGCCGATCAGGCCCATGCCGTACAGTTGGCCGGCGCGCTCCTCGAAGCGGCGGATCAACAGCATGTCGTGGTAGAATTTCAGAAGCTCGTCCTTGCCGACGAAGGCGTTGACACCGGTGGCATCAGCCTTCCCCGCCGGGGCTTCACCCTTGCGCGTACGCGCCATTCAACTCTCCCTGGCCAATCTTCATCGCGGCCTACTCCTGGGCGCCCACCGGCCGAATGAACCTTCGGTTCCGCGTAGATGGGGACCCTTTGTCAAACCCGAAACGGGCCAGGCTCGCCTGATCCGCCGGCAGACGCCGAGGACCTGGTCTCCCACCAAACGCTCAGCGCGGGGTGCGGATCACATAGTCCCTGGGATCGGCGTATCCCAGGAGCGAACGCGCGCGTTCTTCCAGGAGGTCCGCCGACAAACTGCCGCTGCGTAATAGACGAGCACGGGCCTCCAGGTCCATCCTTTCGGCGCGGATCTTCTTCAACTCCAGCGTCTTGGCGGCGAGATCTGCGTTGCGCTGCGACGTCGACAACAGGCCGCGCTCCCCCGTCAGGGCGTGAAACACGAAGTAGGTGATCAGCAGAAGGAGCGCCGCGGTCGGCAGGAGAGATTGCAGTCGGGCGAACATCAGCGATTCCCAGGAGGGGAAGTTTACCCTGCCCGATCATGCTTAACGCCTTACTAAACGGGGGGTTTGCCGCGGTGGCGGCAAGTCCTCGCAAGCAGCCTGCTAACGCTTTCATTTGAGATGGTTTCAAGGGCATCTAGATACCGCGTCGCAGCATATAAACGGCCGTTTCGCGGGGTTTTCTGCGGCGCTGCGGCAGGACCTCGAAGCAGTCTTTAGAAAAATTGTTGGTGAATGGAGGCGCCGGCGCCTCCGGATCGGGCGACCGGCGGCGGGAACGTCGCGAATCGCCGCGTGCAAGGCTTTGTGAAAAGTCGGTATCGGCGTTATGTTAGCGGTAACCAAAAATTGGGGGGTCGCATGTTCGGACGTCGCGCTTTCATCCTGTCTCTCGTCGGCGCCGGCATGACGCCCGCCCTGGCCCATGGCGGCGCGGCCAAGCCACGGCGCGAACGCTCCGTCGTCGGCGACGGTCCCGAGCCGAGCGTCATCAAGGGCGACCCACCCAAGCTGGACTTCGGAGACGGGCTGCGGGTGCCGCTCGACAAGGAGGCCTTCGCCACGCTGTGGGAGGATTCCGGCCGCTGGATGACGTTCGGGCTGGGGCTCGGCCGCGCGGAAAGCGAATCCAACGCCAAGGCCGACAAGGCCGCCAGCCTGACCATGCAGATCATGTTGTTGACCCTGGCCAACGCCCCCGAGCGCCTGGAACAGGTGGACGGCCGCGGCTGGCGGTCCCGCAGCGGCAAGATCAGCGATCTGGTGATGGGCGAGGTCCCCCTGCCTGGCCAGCCTGTCCGTCCCGCGAACGGTAGCTACCTGGACAAGGGGCTGTTCGGAGGCTCTGGGCCGAGCATCACCGCCGACAACACCGCCGACCTCCAATACTCTCAGCGTTACGTCGCCGCCACGGCCTACGTCGTCAAGAAGGCCGACCTGTCGCTGGACGACGTGCGCGCCCTGGGCCGACTGGCGGACGATAAGTCCCCTGTGACGCCGCGATAGCATCACAAGACAGCGTGGCCATGCCTCGCCGTCCTGACCCGGGCGACGAGGCATGGAGAGCCGATCGGTCGCTTAGCGGCCCTTGAGCACCGCGCGGCCGGCATAGACGGCCTGATCGTCGAGGGCTTCCTCGATGCGCAGCAGCTGGTTGTACTTGGCCAGCCGGTCCGAGCGGGCCAGCGAGCCGGTCTTGATCTGACCGCAGTTGAGGGCGACGGCCAGGTCGGCGATCGTGCTGTCCTCGGTCTCGCCCGAGCGGTGGCTCATGACGCTGGTATAGGCGCTGCGGTGGGCCAGATCGACGGCGTCGATGGTCTCCGACAGGGTGCCGATCTGGTTGACCTTGATCAGGATCGAGTTGGCCAGGCCCTTGTCCAGGCCGATCTGCAGGCGCTTGGGATTGGTGACGAACAGGTCGTCGCCGACCAGTTGGACCTTCTTGCCCAGGGTGTCGGTCAGCAGCTTCCAGCCCTCGAAGTCGTCCTCCGACATGCCGTCCTCGATCGACAGGATCGGGAACTTGCCGGCCAGATTGGCCAGGTAGTCCACCATCTGGGCCGGGTCGAGGCTCTTGCCCTCGCCTTCCAGCTCGTACTTGCCGTTCTTGAAGAACTCGGTGGCGGCCACGTCCAGGCCCAGGACGAAGTCCTCGCCAGACTTGTAGCCAGCCGCCTCGCCCGCCTTGACGATGAAGGCCAGGGCGTCTTCCGCCGAGCCCAGGTTGGGGGCGAAGCCGCCCTCGTCGCCGACATTGGTGTTATGGCCGGCGTCCTTCAGGGCGTTCTTCAGGCCATGGAAGATCTCGGCGCCCATGCGCAGGGCCTCGGCGAAGGTCGCCGCGCCGGTGGGCAGGATCATGAATTCCTGGATGTCGATCGGGTTGTCGGCGTGGGCCCCGCCGTTGATGATGTTCATCATCGGCACCGGCAGCACGCGGGCCGAGACGCCGCCGACATATTTGTAGAGCGGCAGACCGGCCGATTCCGCGGCGGCCTTGGCGGTGGCCAGCGAGACGCCGAGGATGGCGTTGGCGCCCAGGCGGCTCTTGTTGGGCGTGCCGTCCAGCTCGATCATCAGGTTGTCGATGCGGCGCTGGTCTTCGGCGTCGACGCCCGACAGCGCGTCGAACAGCTCGCCGTTGACCGCATCCACGGCCGCCTTGACGCCCTTGCCGCCGTAGCGGGACTTGTCGCCGTCGCGCTTTTCGACCGCTTCGTGGGCGCCGGTGGAGGCGCCCGAGGGCACGGCGGCGCGGCCGAAGGCGCCGTCTTCCAGGACGACATCGACCTCGACCGTCGGATTGCCGCGGCTGTCCAGGATTTCGCGGGCGATGATGTCGACGATCTCGGTCATGGGAGCTCCCCTTTCAAAAGGCGCTTCCCCTTAGCGGCGCGGGCCGCCAATCGCAACCGGCGCCGACCGGACATCGGCCGAGCGGTGGGCGCTACGCCTGCAGAATCGGCGGCGCCCAGCCCTTGCCGAGACGGAATTTCACCCGGTCCGCACCGAAGTCCAGCTCGACCCGGGCGAACATCCTCAGCACGTCGACGCCCAGCAGCACGGCGGGCCGGCCGTTGAGGTTCCAGACGTCGAAGATGTGCAGGTCGGCCAGCACCAGCGGCAGGTTGGTCATCCGCAGGGCGCCCAGTTCGATCGAGCGGACGACGCGCAGTTCGCCGACCGTCGCCTCGCCCGCCGCGCCGATCAGCCGGACCGCCATGGCGGGTTCGGGCTTGCGGCGCACCCGCAGCTTGATGGCCTGCGCCAGGGCCATGTTGCCCATGCTGGCCCCGGAGCCGGAGTCGATGAAGGCCACGCAGCGCACGCCGCTGACCCGGGCGTTGGCGACCGCCAGCCGACCGAACCGGGCGTCGGCCACCACCGAGACCTCGCGAGCGCCAGGATAGGCGACCGGCATGGCGGAGCTGCGACGGACCTCCAGCCGGTTGCGGCGGAAGTCCATGATGACATTGCGGTCGTTCAGCATGTCGACGCCCAGCAGGCCGTCCACGCCCAGCCGCTCGGGCGTAAGCACCGGCAGTTCGGCGTCCTTCATGCGCGAATCGCCCGCCACCATCAGCGGCACCTTGGCCGTGGGCGTCAGGGCCGAGCCCCCTACCCCGTGCAGCATCACGTCGGGACCGCGCTCCAGGGCCAGGCGTTCGGCCAGCGTCGTCGACAGCGCGCTGCGGTCCGCGCCGGTGTCGACGACGAAGTTGAACGGCCCCTGCCCGTTGATGAAGACCTCGACCGTCATCCGGTCGGTCGCATCCAGGGCCGTGTCGAGGAAGACCGCGGGGGGCTCGCCTTCGGTCGGCGCCAGCGGAGCAGGCGGCGGCGTCGAAGGTTGCGCCATGGGCGGCGTCTGCAGCGACGCCGGCAGCAAGGCCGCGGGCGTCGCGGATCGAGCCCAGGCCTGCTCGGCCATCAGCGACAATCCCAGTCCCGCCGTGAGGTTTCGGCGTGTGAGCATGGGCGGATCTCCCTGCCCGCCAGAATAACATGGTTTTTCGACCGCGATGTCGAAATCCAGGTCGGCGGGCGCCAGGGAGGCGTTTTGTCGCTGGGCCGAAAAGCGAAAAGGCGGCGGTCCGGGGACCGCCGCCTTTCAAGCTCTATCGCCGTCTCCCGCCGGGGCGGAAGCGAAGGCGGAGACCTAGTCTTCCTTCGGCGTCAGGATCTGCTTGCCGTTGTACAGACCGGTCTTCAGGTCGACGTGGTGCGGACGGCGCAGTTCGCCCGAGTCCTTGTCTTCGACGAAGGAGTTGGCGCCCAGGGCGTGGTGCGACCGGCGCATGTTCCGGCGAGAAGGCGAAGTTTTTCTTTTAGGAACGGCCATCGAAGTGACTCTGCTCGCTGAGCGTGAAAATCGGAAGCGGCGACTCGGGCAATGCCCAGGCCGCCGCGTGAGGGCGCGCTTATGCCCGAAACTGTTCGAGGATGCAACCGCGCTTGTTAGACCAGCCGCCCCTGCTCTTTCGCCGCCGCGATGAAGCTGGCGAACAGGGGATGCGGGGCGAACGGACGGCTCTTCAGTTCGGGGTGATATTGCACCCCGATGAACCACGGATGGTCCTCGCGCTCGACGATCTCGGGCAGCACGCCGTTGGGCGAGCGGCCGGTCAGCTTCAGGCCGGCGTCCTCCATCAGGTGGGCGTAGCCGATATTGACCTCGTAGCGGTGGCGGTGGCGCTCGCTGATGTCGGTGGTGCCGTAGATCTCGGCGACCTTGCTGCCGGCGGTCAGGACGGCCTCATAGGCCCCCAGGCGCATGGTGCCGCCCAGGTCGTCGTTGCCGCGCCGCTGGACGGTCTCGTTGCCCTTGATCCACTCGGTCATGATGCCGACCACGGGACGCTCGGTGGGGCCGAACTCGCTGGACGAGGCGTCCTTGATGCCGGCGACGTTGCGCAGGGTCTCGATGACCGCCATCTGCATGCCAAAGCAGATGCCGAAGTAAGGCACCTTGCGTTCGCGGGCGAACTGGGCGGCGCGGATCTTGCCCTCGGCCCCCCGCTCGCCGAAACCGCCGGGCACCATGATGGCGTGGGCGTTCTCCAGCCGGGCCGCGGCCGCGCCGGGATCGCCTTCGAAGGTCTCGCTCTCGACCCAGTCCAGGTTGACCTTGACCTTGTTGGCTAGGCCGCCGTGGTGCAGGGCCTCTATCAGCGACTTGTAGGCGTCCTTGAGAACCGTGTACTTGCCGACCACCGCGATGGTCACCTCGCCGTCGGGGTGGTTGACGGTCTGGTCGATCGCCTCCCAGCGCGACAGATCCGGCTTGGGCGCGTCGCTCATGCCGAACACGTCCAGCACCTCGGCGTCCAGGCCTTCCTTGTGATAGTCGATCGGCACCGCGTAGATCGACGAGCTGTCCATCGCCTGGATCACAGCGCTGGGCCGCACGTTGCAGAACTGGGCGATCTTGCGCTTTTCCTCGACCGGGATGTCCTGCTCGCAGCGGCACAGCAGGATGTCGGGCTGGATGCCGATCGAGCGCAGTTCCTTGACCGAGTGCTGGGTCGGCTTGGTCTTCATCTCGCCGGCGGTCTTGATGAACGGCAGCAGGGTCAGGTGCACGTAGCAGCTCTGGCCGCGCGGCAGGTCCTGGCGCAGCTGGCGGATGGCCTCGAAGAACGGCAGGCCCTCGATGTCGCCCACCGTGCCGCCGATCTCGACCAGTACGAAGTCGACCGCCTTCTCGCCGGTCTCGTCCAGCGCCGGCGACAGGACGAAGTCCTTGATCTCGTTGGTGACGTGGGGAATCACCTGGACGGTGGCGCCCAGATAGTCGCCGCGCCGCTCCTTCTCGATGATCGTCTTGTAGATCTGGCCGGTGGTGATGTTGTCGGCCTTGGTGGCCGACACCCCGGTGAAGCGCTCGTAGTGGCCCAGGTCCAGGTCGGTCTCGGCCCCGTCGTCGGTGACGAACACCTCGCCGTGCTGATACGGGGACATCGTGCCCGGATCGACGTTGAGATAGGGGTCGAGCTTACGAAGGCGGACCTTGTAGCCACGAGCCTGCAGGAGCGCTCCGAGCGCTGCGGAGGCGAGGCCTTTTCCCAAGGAGGAAACCACGCCGCCGGTGATGAAGATGTACCGGGTCATGGGCGATCAGATTAGCCGTGATTCGACGTCGCCGGGGAAAAGACCGGCGTTCATCAACAGTAAAAAAGTCGCCGACCCTATTGGGCCGGCTGCTGCTCGGCCGGCGCCGGGGCGTTGATCACCGGAACGGGGGCGGCCGCGGCGGGCTTGGCCTCGACCTTGGGAGTCGGCGCTTGGGCCGCCGGCGCCTTGGCGGCCGGCTTGGGCGTCGAGACGGCGGGGGCCGGGGCGCTGATCGTCGGGGTCGGGGCCTCGATGGCGGCCGGAGCGGCGGTCGCGGGGGCCGGGACGGTCGTGGTCGGCGCGGGCGCGGTCGGACCGGCCGGCAGCGGGGCGGCGTTCAGGGTCTTGCTGTCCAGGCCGTCCAGCTTCAGGCGATCGACCACCGAATTGCCGGCGCCCATGCGGCCGGTCAGGATGGTCAGGGCCAGGCTGATGATCAGGAAGATCGAGAACAGGATCCAGGTCGTCCGGGTCAGCAGGTCGCCGGCGCCGCGGGCGGTCATGAAACCGCCGCCGCCGCCGCCCATGCCCAGGGCGCCGCCTTCGGAGCGCTGCATCAGCACCACGCCGATCAGGGCGATGCAAACGATGATATTGATGGTCAGCAGAACGCCGATGAGCATGTCTAAATCGATCTCGATCCGGGCGACGGACGCTTCCGCCGGGAAAAACGAAGCGGCCCCTCTATCACTTGCGACGAGCCCGCGCCATAGCTGGGGACGAACCGGCCGCACTCAAGCCCGTCCCTCAAGTCCACATCGGGTCCATCGTCGCGCATGATCCTCGAGACCGAACGCCTCAGCCTGGCGCCCCTGACCGTTGAGGACGCCCCCCTCGTCTACCCGTTCATGAGCGATCCGGAGGTGATGGCCCACTGGGACCGCGACGCCATCGAGGATCCCGACGAGGTCGAGGCCACGGTCGCCGCCCAGGTGGCCGAGATGGAGGAGCGGCGGGCGATGTACTGGGCGATCCGCCTGGGTCAGGACGGCCGCTTTCTGGGCTATTGCGAGCTGGTCGACCTGGACTGGCGCCATCATCGCGGCGAACTGGGCTTCATCATCGCCCGCGAGGGCTGGGGCCAGGGCTACGCCACCGAGGCCGCCGCCGCCCTGCTGGCCCACTGCGCCTCGTCCCTGGGCCTCAAGCGGATGATCGCCCGCACCCATGTGGGCGACGCCCGGGCCGAGAAGGTGCTGCAGAAGCTGGGCTTCGAGCAGGAAGGCTACCTGAAGGGCCATGTCGACCGCGACGGCGAACGTCGCGACTGCCGGCTGTACGGGCTGCTGTTCTAGGGGCAGGGACTGTTCTCCATAGGCTGCGGGGGCTCGCCCACTTGCCCCCTACGGACCGCTTCGCGGTCGTCTTCCCCCAGAGGGGGAAGAGCGCTCCGCCCCCTCCGGGGGCGGACAGACCGCGCAGCGGTCAGGTGGGGGCAAGTGATCACCGGCACGATCTCTCGTCCTCACGCGGCTGGCCGCTGAGCTATCGGAAAGGGACGCGGAGCGCCGGACATCGTCCGGAGTTTGGAAATGAATACCGTTTCGACGAAGCCCGATCGCTCCGCGCGGTCGTTATCCGGAAGCCCGCGGCGCTGAGCCCTGTTCGGACCTCGCCGCCTTGAAGCCTCCGACGGGCGGGCCAGGTCAACGAATCCCGGTCCCGGACCGCGAGCGCGTCACCGCCCGCCTGTTGCTCAATCAGCCCTCACGTCACGCTGTATCCGTGTTCCGAGCCCAGCCGGCACCAGAGACGCGAGGTTTGGTCCAAAAGGACCGCCGACGGAGCTTCCCGCTCGATCGCCCCCCGCCGCCGCATCGGTCGCTGGCCATGCGCCCTTTCCCTGCGTCGAGGTGAGGTCAGGATACGGCGGGTCTGGAGGGGTGAGGACCAAATCGGGTTGAGAAAGTTCAGGGCGTTGAAATCGCGGAAGTTTGTTGGCTCTGCGCCGAGGATAAGTCATTTCGAACCCTCTCCCGTGGGGAGAGGGAGGGGCCCGCCGCGCAGCGGTGGGAGGGTGAGGGCGTAAACCGCCGGCCGGCGTGCCGGCACGACCTCCGTGTGAAACCGGACAGGGTGTAACCCCTCTCCCTCCCAAGCTACGCCTGGGCCCCTCCCTCTCCCGCTGGGAGAGGGTGTGAGGCGGCGCCCCTAAGCCGCCGCGATGATCGCCAGGAAGTCCGCCGCTTTCAGCGAGGCGCCGCCGACCAGAGCGCCGCCGACCTCCGGCGTGGCCAGGATCTCGCGGGCGTTGTCGGGCTTGACCGAGCCGCCATAGAGGATCGGCACGGTCGCGCCGTGCTGGCCGAACCGCTCGACCAGGACGCCGCGCAGGGCCCGGTGGACGTGCTCGATGTCCGCCGCCGTCGGCGTGCGCCCCGTGCCGATGGCCCAGACCGGCTCGTAGGCCACGGCGAAATCCTGTCCGGCCAGCGAGACGGGCAGCGAGCCGCGCGCCATGGCGGTGACCACCGCTTCGGCCTGGCCGGCGTCGCGCTGCTCGCAGGTCTCGCCGAAGCAGACGATCGGCTCCAGGCCGGCGGCCAGGGCGGCCTCGACCTTGGCGCAGACCAGGGCGTCGCTCTCGCCATGGGCGGCGCGGCGCTCGGAATGGCCGAGAATCACCAGCCGGGCGCCGGCGTCGGCCAGCATGGCGGCCGAGACGTCGCCGGTATGGGCGCCCTCAGGGGTCGGATGACAGTCCTGGCCGCCGACGATCACCCCCTCGCCGGCCATGGCCTGGGCCATCCGGTGCAGCAGGGTCGCGGGCGGACAGATCGCCACCCGCGCGGCGGGCGGCCTGGCCGACACCGCCGCGGCGACCGCGCGGGCCTCGTCGAGCGAGGCTTCCAGGCCAAACATCTTCCAGTTTCCGGCGATCAGCGGCCGGGGCGTGGTCAGAGAAAGGGTCATGCGCCCGGTTTGGGGCCTCTGGCGGGACGGAAGTCAAGACCGCTTGGGCGCCACCGCCGCTTGCCCGGCGCCCCGGGGCTCTACTATACCCGCAACGCGCGTCCGTTCCGTCGCCCTGCGTGGAATCCGCGCGATTTTCGAAGAAGGTTTCTCCCAGTCATGCTCGCCGGCTTCCGCTCCTTCGCCAAATCGCCGTTCGCGGTGGTCCTGTTTGGTCTGCTCATCGTCAGCTTCGCGGTGTTCGGCATCAGCGACGTGTTCCGCCATCCGCCCGGCAAATGGGTGATCGCGGCCGGGTCGCGCAACATGTCGCCGGAGGACTTCAAGGCGCAGTTCGAGAACTTCCGCAAGCAACAGCAGGCCCAGGGCCAGACCATCACGCCGGACGTCGCCGTCCAGCAGGGCGTCGACCGCAAGATGCTGACCCAGCTGGCGCTGCAGGAATCCCTGGCCGAGCTGGTCCGCAAGATGGGCGTGCGCCCGTCCGACAAGCTGGTCGGCGACACCTTGCGCGAGCAGCTGGCCAGCCTGCCGCCCGGCCAGCGTCCGTTCGATCCCATCACCGGCAAGTTCGATCCGGTGATGTACCAGCGCCTGCTGGCCCAGAACGAGCTGACCCCGGCCCGCTACGAGGCCTCGCTGCGCGACGACATCGCCCAGGCCCATCTGTTCAGCGCCGTGGCCTCCAGCCTGCGCGCCCCGCGCATCTATTCGGCCCTGCAGGCCGCCTACGGCCTGGAAGGCCGCGACCTGGCCGCCTTCGCGATCAATCCCGCGACCGTCGAGAAGCCGGCCGCCCCGACCGACGCCCAGCTGCAGGCCTTCATGAAGGAGCACGCCGCCCAGCTGACCCGTCCCGAGACCCGGGTGCTGTCGGTGGCCCGCTTCAGCGCCAAGGCCCTGGAAAATACGGTGACCGTGCCCGAGGCCGACATCGTCAAGACCTACAACTTCCGCAAGGACACCCTGGGCACGGCCGAGACCCGCTCGTTCGTCCAGATCGTCGCCCCGGACGCCAAGGCCGCCGCGGTGATCGCCCAGCGCCTGGCCAAGGGCGACCAGCCGGCCATCGTCGCCAGCGCCTATGGCAAGCAGCCGGTGATGATCGACTCCAAGCCCAAGTCCGCCCTGCCCGACCGCAAGGTGGCCGACGCGGTGTTCGCCCTGGCCCCCGGCCAGGTCAGCGCCCCGATCAACGGCGACCTCGGCGTTTCGGTGGTCAAGCTGACCAAGATCAGCCCGGCGACCACGCCCAGCCTGGAGTCGCAGCGTCCGGCCATCGAGGCCGAGCTGAAGACCCAGGCCGCCCAGGCCAAGGCCTACGAGCAGACCCAGACCTATCAGGACGCCCACGACGGCGGCGCCAACCTGATCGACGCGGCCACCAAGGCCGGCGCCCTGGTGCTGACCACCTCGCCGATCGCCGCCAACGGCGCCGACCAGACCGGCCAGCCGGTCGCCGGCCTGACCCCCGACGCCCTGAAGACCGCCTTCGAGCTGCCTTCGGGCGGCGAGAGCGAACTGATCGAGGCCGGCAAGGGCGAATATTTCGCCGTCCGCGTCGAGAAGGTCATCCCCTCGGCCATGCCGCCCCTGGCCGAGATCCGCGCGCCCCTGGCCCAGCAATGGCAGCTGGACCAGCTGCTGCAGCGCATGAAGGCCAAGGCCGACGAGCTGGTGGCGCGGGTCAAGAAGGGCGAGTCGCTGGAAGCGGTCGCCGCCTCGGCCCAGACGAAGGTGCAGCGCGTGCCCAACATCACCCGCCAGAACGCTCGCCAGTTCCAGGGCCTGGGCCGCGACCTGCTGATGGGCGCCTTCGGGGCCAAGCCCGGCGTGGCGTTCGTCAGCCGCGGCCCGCAGGGCGGCTACCTGGTCGCCCTGGTCGAGAAGGTCCACCCGGGCTCGCCCGAGCAGATGGCCCAGATCACCGAGGCCGCTCGCCCGCAGACCTCGCAGGGCCTGTTCCGCGACCTCGGCATGGCCGCCCAGGAGGCCGCCCGGACCCAGCTGAAGACCAAGGTCAACCTGACCCTGGCCCGCCAGGCGATCGGCGTCGACACCAGCGCCCTCCCCGCCGAGGACGGCAAGGCTCCGGCCAAGGCCAAGGAAAAGGCTCCCAAGGGCCTGGCTCAATGAGCCTGGAGCCCACGCTCGACGCGTTCACCGCCGCCTACGAGTCCGGCAGCCCGCAGGTGGTCTGGACCCGGCTGATCGACGACCTGGAGACCCCGGTCTCGGCCTATCTGAAGATCGGCCATGGCCGCCCCTACGCCTTCCTGTTCGAGAGCGTCGAGGGCGGCGCCTGGCGCGGGCGCTATTCGATCGTGGCCATGAAGCCGGACCTGGTCTGGCGCTGCCGCGGCGACCAGGCCGAGATCGCCCAGGGCGACGACATCGCCGCCGGCCGCTTCACGCCGCAGGCCGGCGGGGCGCTGGACAGCCTGCGCGACCTGATCGCCCAGTCGCGGATCGAGCTGCCGGCCGGCCTGCCGCCGCCGTCGGCCGGGGTGTTCGGGGCCCTGGGCTACGACATGGTCCGCCTGGCCGAGCGCCTGCCGGACGTCAACGAAGACACCCTGGGCCTGCCGGACGGGATCATGACCCGGCCGTCGATCGTGGCGGTGTTCGACGCCATCGCCCAGGAGATCATCCTGGTCACCACCGCCCGGCCCCGGGCCGGGGTGTCGGCGGCCGCCGCCTACGCCGCCGCCCGGGGCCGCATCGAGAGCGTGATGGCCGACCTGCGCGGTCCGCTGAGCCAGCCGGCCCCGCGCCAGAGCCACGGCCAAGCCGAGTTCACCACGCCGGTCAGCCGCGAGGACTACGCGGTCGTGGTCGAGAAGGCGAAAGAGTACATCCGGGCCGGCGACATCTTCCAGGTGGTGCCCAGCCACCGTTTCCGCGCGCCGTTCCCGCTGGAGCCGTTCGCCCTCTACCGCTCGCTGCGGCGGACCAACCCGTCGCCGTTCCTGTACTTCTTGGACCTGGACGGCTTCAACCTGGTCGGCTCCAGCCCCGAGATCCTGGTGCGGTTGCGCGACGGCAAGATCACCATCCGCCCGATCGCCGGCACCCGTCCGCGCGGCGCCACGCCGGAGGAAGACCTGGCGCTGGAAAAGGAACTGCTGGCCGATCCCAAGGAGCGGTCCGAGCACCTGATGCTGCTGGACCTGGGCCGCAACGACGTGGGCCGGGTGGCCATGCTCAAGCACGCCGGCAGCAACGATCCGGCGGCCAAGGGCAAGCACGCCAATGTCCGGGTCACCGACAGCTTCAAGATCGAGCGCTACAGCCACGTCATGCACATCGTCTCCAATGTCGAGGGCGATGCCCCGGACGGCGTGGACCCGGTCGACGTGCTGATGGCCGCCCTGCCCGCCGGCACCCTGTCGGGCGCGCCCAAGGTGCGGGCCATGGAGATCATCGACGAGCTGGAGGTCGAGAAGCGCGGCATCGGCTACGCCGGCGCCGTGGGCTATATCGGCGC
The DNA here is from genome assembly GCF_031457295.1 of Caulobacter sp. BE254. Classification (NCBI taxonomy): domain Bacteria; kingdom Pseudomonadati; phylum Pseudomonadota; class Alphaproteobacteria; order Caulobacterales; family Caulobacteraceae; genus Caulobacter; species Caulobacter sp. BE254. The sequence continues at coordinate 57,367 of NZ_JAVDWJ010000004.1, forward strand.
CGACGGCTCGGTCGACACCTGCATCGTGCTGCGCACGGCGCTGGTCAAGGACGGCGTGATGTACGTCCAGGCCGGCGGCGGCGTGGTGGCCGACAGCGACCCGGACGCCGAATACGACGAGACCCTGCACAAGTCGCGGGCCCTGAAGCGCGCGGCCGAAGAGGCCTGGCGCTTTTCCTAGCCAGTTGGGGTCTAGCGGGCCTCGTCGCCCAGGCGGTCGGACGGCAGGTGCTGGACGACCGCCGGCGGGGCCATGACCATCACGGCGGCGAAGGTCACGGCGCTGAGCGCCGCGAAGGCGGCCGCGGCCAGGACTGGGCCCATCTTCTGCCGCCGCATCGGCTTGCGCAGCAGGGCCCGGGCATAGGCCAGGGCGGCGGTGTCGAGCGCGGAATCAGCGGGATGCATGACGCCAGCATGACCGTCGCCAGCCACGCGGCAAGGCCACAAATTGCCGCAACCTCTGGATGCTTTGTCGCGACTCTGGATTAAGGTTCCCGAAGAACCCTCGCCATTCGGAGTCACCGTGCAGGATCTGATCAACGCCCGCTTCCAGGAGGGTCTCGCCCACCACCAGGCGGAGCGTTTCCTCGAGGCTCAGGACGCCTATGGCGAGGTGTTGACCGCCGATCCCGGCCACGTCGAGGCCTGGCGGCTGATGAGCCTGCTGGCCGACAAGTTCGATCGCCCCGACTTGGCCCGCGCCTGGGCCGACAAGGCGCGCGCGCTCGAGCCGAGCGAGATCCACCATCTGTTCGGCGAGGCCGTGGCCCTGCAGCAGATCGGCCGCCCGGCCGAGGCCGAGGTCCGCTATCGCCAGGTCCTCGCCCTGGCCCCCCAGGCGCTCGAAGCCAACAACAATCTGGGCCTCGTCCTCACCAGGCTGAACCGCAACGCCGAGGCCGTCGTCTTCTTTCGGCGGGCCGTGGAGCTGTCGCCGGGGGCGCCGACCTTTCACAACAATCTGGGCATCGCCTTGACCGACCTGGACCGGCACGCCGAGGCCGAGGCCTGCTTCCGCGCCGCGGCGAATCTGGATCCGCACCATGTCGGCGCGCGTCACAATCTGGGCAAGTCGCTGCACGCCCTGGGCCGGCTGGACGAGGCGGGCCAGGTCCTGCAGGAGGCCTTGCGGCTCAAGCCGGACGATCCCAGCATCCTGAACGACATGGGCGTTCTGCTGCACCGGCTTGGCCGGGTCGCCGACGCCGAGATGGTCTACCGCGCCGGCCTGGCCCTGGCGCCCGAGAACGCCAGCCTGCACTACAATCTGGGCTCGATCCTGTTGAAGACCGGCCAGCACCAGGAAGGCTGGGCGCAATATCACTGGCGCTGGAAGACCGACGACCGACCCGACAGCCGCGTCTTCACCCAGCCGGAATGGGACGGATCCCCCCTGGCCGGCGGCAGACTGCTGATCGTCGCCGAACAGGGCCTGGGCGACACCCTGCAGTTTTGCCGCCTGGCGCCTTTGGCGGTCGCCCGCCTGGCGCCCGATGCGCGGCTGACGATAGAGGTTCAGCGGCCGCTGGTCTCGCTGCTGCGCGACCAGTGGCCCGGGATCGAGGTCATCGCCCAGGGCGATCCCCTGCCCGCCTTCGACGCCTATCTGCCGCTGCTCAGCCTGGCCGGCGTGCTGGAGCAGGACCACCGGACCATCGACGGCGCGCCCTATCTGCGGCCCGATCCGGACCGCGTGGCCGCCTGGGTCCAGCGCCTGGCGCCTTTGAAGGGTCTGAAGGTCGGTCTGGTCTGGGCCGGCGGGCGACGTCCCGGGCAGCCTGACGTCGACGCCGTCGACAAGCGCCGCTCCGTTCGCCTGGCGCAGTTGGCGCTCCTGGCCTCCGTGCCGGACGTGGCCTTCGTGTCCCTGCAGAAGGACGAACCGAGCCAGGAAGCGCGTACTCCGCCGCCAGGGATGACGATCACCGACTTCACCAACGACCTGACCGACTTCGTCGAGACCGCCGCCGTCGTGGCCAATCTGGACCTCGTGATCAGCGTCGACACCGCCGTCGCCCACCTGGCCGGAGCCATCGGCGCGCCGGTGTGGCTGCTGAACCGCTTCGACACCTGCTGGCGATGGGAACTGGAGCGTGAGGACACCCCCTGGTACGACCAGCTTCGGCAATTTCGCCAGCCCACGGCCGGCGATTGGGACAGCGTCGTCGAGGCGCTGACGGCGGCGTTGGCTGAGCGGGTCCAGGCCGGAGCCTGACCCTGGGGCCTTGCAACCCGAGCTGAACTGAACGATGTACCCCTGCGTCCACGACCGCGCAGGGTCCGCAGCGTTCGGGCGGTCCATTCAAGAGCTTGGCGGCGTCATGATCCTGGTCATCGATAACTACGACAGCTTCACCTACAACCTCGTCCACTATTTGAACGAGCTGGGGGCCGACACCGTCGTGCATCGCAACGACGACCTGTCGGTGCAGGAGGCCCTGGGCCTTCACCCGCAGGCCGTGCTGCTGTCGCCGGGCCCCAAGGCCCCCGACCAGGCCGGCATCTGCCTGCCGCTGCTGCGCGGCGCGCCGGACGACCTGGCCATTCTCGGCGTCTGCCTGGGCCACCAGGCCATCGGCCAGGCCTATGGCGGCGACGTGATCCGCGCCAAGGAAGTGATGCACGGCAAGACCAGCAAGATCTTCCACAACGACCAGGGCGTGTTCAAGGGCCTGCCCAACCCGTTCATCGCCACCCGCTACCACAGCCTGGCGGTCGACAAGGCCACCCTGCCCGACGACCTGGAGATCACCGCCTGGACCGAGGACGGCGAGATCATGGGCGTGCAGCACAAGACCCGGCCGGTCTACGGCGTGCAGTTCCACCCCGAGTCGATCGCCACCGAGGGCGGCCACCAGCTGCTGGCCAACTTCCTGGACCTGGCCAAGGTCCAGCGCGACGCGGCGATCTGGGTCTAGGCGATGTCGGACGCCTTCAAGCCCCTGCTGGCCAAGCTGGCCGACGGCCAGACCCTGGACGAGGACGACGCCGAGACCTTCTTCGCCGCCTGCCTGCGCGGCGAGCCGACGCCCGCCCAGGTGGCCGCGGCGGTCACCGCCATGCGCCTGCGCGGCGAGACTGTGGGCGAGATCACCGCCTGCGCCCGCGCCATGCGCCGCGCCGCCATCCACCTGAACCATCCCTATGAGGTGATCGACGTCTGCGGCACCGGCGGCGACGGCCTGCACACCCTGAACATCTCGACCGCCGTGGGCTTCGTGGCGGCCGGCGGCGGGCTGAAGGTCGCCAAGCACGGCAACCGGGCGATCACCAGCAAGTCCGGCACCGCCGACGTCCTGGCGGCCCTGGGGGTCAATATCGACGCCTCGCTCGCCCAGCAGCGCCACGCCCTGGACACGGCGGGCATCTGCTTCCTGTTCGCCCAGTCGCACCACGGGGCGATGAAGCACGTCTCGCCGATCCGCCAGCAGCTGGGTTTCCGCACCATCTTCAACCTGCTGGGCCCGCTGACCAACCCCGCCGGGGCCAAGCGCCAGGTCGTGGGCGTTTCGGCCCACCGCTTCGTCGAGCCGGTGGCCAAGGCCCTGGGCGCGCTGGGCGCCGAGCGCGCCTGGTCGGTGCACGGGGCCGGCATGGACGAGCTGACCACCACCGGCGAGACCGAGGTCGCCGAATGGCGCGACGGGGCCCTGCGCCTGTTCACCATCACGCCCGAGGCCGTGGGCCTGCCGCGCGCCGCCCTGGCCGACATCACCGGCGGCGACCCGGCCTTCAACGCCGCCGCCCTGACCGCCCTGCTGGATGGCCAAAAGGGCGCCTATCGCGACATCGTCATGCTCAACGCCGCCGCCGCCTTCCTGGTGGCCGACAAGGTCGAGACCCTGCGCGAGGGCGTCGAACTGGCCGGCGCGGTGCTCGACGACGGCCGGGCCAAGGCGGCCCTGGCCGGCCTGGTCGCCGCCACCAATTCAGAAATCGCAGCATGACCGACATTCTCGCCAAGATCGCCGCCTACAAGCGCGAGGACGTCGCCGACCGCAAGCGCCGGCGCTCGTTCGCCCAGCTCGACGCCGCCGCCAAGGCCGCCAGCAGCCCGCGCGGCTTCAAGGCGGCGCTGGAGGCCGGCCACGCGCCGGGCAAGCTGTCGCTGATCGCCGAGATCAAGAAGGCCTCGCCGTCCAAGGGTCTTATCCGCGCCGACTTCGACCCGCCGGCCCTGGCCCGCGCCTATGCCGAGGGCGGGGCGTCCTGTCTTTCCGTGCTGACCGACGGCCCCAGCTTCCAGGGCGCCGACGGCTACCTGATCGACGCCCGCGCCGCCGTCGCCCTGCCCTGCATCCGCAAGGACTTCCTCGTCGATCCCTGGCAGGTGGCCGAAAGCCGCGCCCTGGGCGCCGACGCCATCCTGGTGATCCTGGCGATGATCGACGACGCCGTCGCCGCCGACCTGATGAGCGAGGCCGCGCGCCTTGGCATGGACGCCCTGGTCGAGGTGCATGACGAGGCCGAGATGGAGCGGGCCGGCAAGCTGGGCTCGACCCTGGTGGGGATCAACAACCGGGACCTGAAAAGCTTCGTGGTCGACCTGGCCGTCACCGAGCGGCTGGCCGCCCAGGCGCCCAAGGACGCCTTGCTGGTCACCGAAAGCGGCCTGTTCGTCACCGCCGACGCGGTGCGCATGGAAGCGGCGGGAGCCAAGGCCATGCTGGTCGGCGAAAGCCTGATGCGGCAGGCGAACGTGGCGGCGGCGACGCGAGCATTGCTGGGCTAGCCCTTTCGAAACCGGCGCCCGACATCGCTCGGCCACGGGGCCGGCGCGTGGTTTCAGGCGCCGGTGGCGTCCACGACGATGGCGACCGTCTTGCCTCGCGACAGCGGATCCCATCCCGCCGCGATGGCGGAGGCGATGGCGTTCTTCACCAGTTTCGGATCGATCTGCGAAGCCTTCAGCAGCGGCGCGCCGTATCGGGGTTGCGGGCCCGGCGGAAACTCCACCACCGCCTCGCGCTGCCCCTCCTGGTGGCGCACGGCGATCGCCATGCCGTGGCGCACCGGCGCGTCGCTGGACCACCCGGGCTGGCGATGAAGCCGCCAGACATAGGGCTCTCCATCGACTTCGATCTCTAGTTCAGCGCTCTGCTTGGTTCGTGCCATGCCAGGGTGTTAGCCCGGTCAGCGCGCCCAGGCCACCCCATCCCGGCGCCGTCCGCCCCCGCCGACGCGAATCCCTTCCTGCGCGTCGAACGCGCCCGGGGCGGCCGCCGATTCGAGGAAGTCGCGGAAACCGGCCGACGCGCCCCTGCTCCGACACTTGTATTTCCTCGGAAATTCGCCCGGCCCACCGGCGAACACCGTTAACTTGACATCAACAAAGAACACCTAGAGAACATTCACAGAGGTTTGCGGTTTGTTCCGCGACAACTGGCGAGGCCGGACATGCTCACGCGCAAGCAGCACGAGCTGCTGATGTTCATCCACGAGCGGATCAAGGAGAGCGGCGTCTCCCCCTCCTTCGACGAGATGAAGGAGGCGCTGGACCTGGCGTCCAAGTCGGGCATCCACCGGCTGATCACGGCGCTGGAGGAGCGCGGCTTCATTCGCCGCCTGGCTCACAGGGCTCGGGCGCTGGAGGTGGTCAAGCTGCCGCAGCAGGCCACCGCGGCCGCGCCGCCCAAGGGCCGCGGCGCGTTCAAGCCGCAGGTGCTGGAAGGCGGCGGCCAGGCTTCGGCGGCCCCCGCGCCGATCGCCGCCGACAACACCCGCGAGCTGCCGATCCTGGGCCGCATCGCCGCCGGTACGCCCATCGACGCCATCCAGCACGAGCGTGAGCGCCTGCCGGTGCCCGAGACCATGCTGGGGACCGGCGAGCACTATGTGCTCGAGGTCCAGGGCGACTCGATGATCGAGGCCGGCATCCTGGACGGCGACTATGTGATCATCCGCAAGGGCGACACGGCCAACAGCGGCGAGATCGTCGTGGCCCTGGTCGGCGAGGAAGCCACCCTCAAGCGCCTGCGCAAGAAGGGCGGCTCGATCGCCCTGGAAGCCGCCAACCCCAAGTACGAGACCCGCATTTTCGGTCCCGACCAGGTCGAGGTGCAGGGCAAGCTGGTGGGGCTGATCCGGCGGTATCACTAAACGCGTTGTCATCCCGGCCTCGGGTCGCGCAAGCGGCCCGCCTGACGGCGGGCGGGCGGAGCGCTTGTCCGGGACCCAGGTGAACCGCAACGCATCGGCCCAGTCCCCTGGATCCCGGACAGCCTCTGCGAGGCTTCCGGGATGACAACCACGGGGGTGTTATAGACGAACAGGCCACCACCCTCAGGTCGGCATCCCCGCCGGCCGGTTCTCTGCGTACTGCGGCACGTTCAGGGGCGGCAGCCAGGGCTCGCGACGCTTGACCCAGACCTCGTATTGCGGCGTGAACTGGCCGATCTCGTCCAGCCCGCCCAGGTGGATCTCGATCTCGCCGTCGCCCTCGCCTTCAGCCGTCCAGAACAGCGGCGAGCCGCAGGTCGGGCAGCCGTGGATCAGGCCGTGCTCGGCCCCGCTCCAGATCGCCGGCGAACCCTCGATCCGCATCTGGCCGGTCCGGAACGCCGCGAAGGCGTTGAACGGCGCGCCATGGCGCTTGCGGCAGGTCAGGCAGTGGCACAGCCCCACCCGCAGCGGTCCGCCGGTCGCCACATAGCGCACCGCCCCGCACGCGCACCCGCCTTCCCGCTCCATGATCGTCTCCATCGCTCGTCCCACCCTAAACGCCCGAGGCGCCGCTCGGCTCAAAAGGCCAGCCGCCCTTCCAGTTCGGCGAACGGGACCATGACGTGCTCGCGATAGGCCGGGCGGACCCTCAACCGGTCGTACCAGGCCGCCAGACGCGGCAAGGCCGGGCGATCGATCTCCAGTTCGAAGTAACGATAGAGATGCGCCCCGATGGCGATGTCGGCCAGGGACAGGTCTTCGCCGACGATGAACGGACGATCGACCAGCTGCGCATCGACCAAGGTCAGATAGCGGACGGTCTGGTCCAGGGCTCGCGCCACGGCGCCTTCGTCGCGCCGGGCCTTCGGCGTGCGGTAGCCGCCCCAGAACACCCCGCCCAGGAAGGCAGGCTGCAGCGCCGTCTGCGCCCAGTCCATCCAGCCGTCGACCGCCGCCCGGACCGCCGGGTCAGCGGGCCAGAAACGGTCCGCGCCATGAACCGCCGCCAGGTAGCGCAGGATGGCGTGCGATTCCCAGACAACGGTCGCCCCGTCCGCGATCACCGGGACCTTGCCGTGCGGGTTCATCGCCCGGAACGCCGGATCGTCCAGGCCGCCGACGTCGCCGCCGGCCGGAATGTGCTGGTGCGGCAGGCCCAGCTCGCCGACCAGCCACAACACCTTCTGGACATTGGCCGAGCTGCGCCGGCCCCACACCGTCAACATGACTACCGTCCCGGAACGCCGGTCCAGGGCCGGACGCCCCGCAGCGGCTGGGCCCAGACGATCCACCATTCACCGCCGCGCCGATAGAGCTCGGCCGCGCCGTTGGCCGCGAAGTCGTCGGCGTCGAGCACGATGCGGTCGCGGCAGGCCGGCGGGATGGCCGGCGCGGCGCCCCGCAGCACCACGATTTCGGCGTCGGCGCACATCGCCGCCAGCCCCTCGGCGTCCGGCGCGGCCTTGCTCCACGACAGGGCCAGGGCCACGGGCGCGCCGACGGCGGGGGCGCAGGATCGCCGGTCGCAGGCGTAGAGCGGGCTGGGCGCGATGCTGTCCGGCAGGGCCAGGCCGCGGCGGCGGCTCCACAGCTCGGCCCCGAACCGGCGGGCGTCGGGACGCAGCAGCACCGCCTCGCGGCCCTGGCGCACGGCCGCCGTGGTCCCGTCCGGGGCGATCCAGGCGTCGGGCGGCGTCGCGCGCGGCCACAGGGCCACGGCGAGGGCCAGGGGCGCGCCCAGCCAGCGCAGGCGGCCGCGCCACAGGCACAGCAGCATCAGCCCGACGAAGGCCAGGGCCAGGGTGAAGGGCGGACCGCTGGCGACCACCCGCTGGGCGCCGCCGGCGCTGGCGAAGCCGTCGGCGATCGCCATCATGGCCGCGATGCCCCAGCCGGCCACCGCCAGGAACGGTCCGCCTAGGCCGAAGGGCTCGAGCGTCGCGCCCAGGGCCAGGAACGGCATGATCACGAACGACGACAGCGGCGCCACCATGAGGTTGGCCGGCAGGCCCCAGACCGCGACGCGGTTGAAGTGCTGCATGGCGAACGGCCCGGTCGCCATGCCGGCCACGAAGCTGGCGCCGACGCTGACCGCCAGCCAGCTCAGCCCGCCCTGGACGCCGCGGATCCACCAGGGTGCGGAGATCTCGCGCACCGGACGCGGCCAGGCCTCGGCCAGGGCCACCAGGGCGGCGGTGGCGGCGAACGACATCTGGAAGCCCGGCGCGCCGGCCGATTCCGGCTGGACCAGCAGGATGATCAGGGCGGCCACCGCCAGCCCATGCAGGGTGATGGCCTGGCGGTCGAACAGGATGGCGGCGAAGGCCACGGTGGCGGTGATCGCCGCCCGCAGGGCCGGCGGCGGCGCGCCCGAAATGACCAGATAGGTGGCGACGGCCGCCAGGCCCGCCACAGCCGCGACCTTCTTGCCCGGAACCCGCAGCGCCGCCCACGGCCAGGCGGCGATCAGCAGCCGCACTAGGCCGAACGCGAAGCCGCCGACGATGGCCATGTGCAGGCCCGAGATCGACAGGATGTGCGCCAGGCCCGAGGCGCGCATGGCGTCGGTCTGGTCCTGGGTGATCCAGGCCTCGTGGCCGGTGACCATGGCCGCGGCGATGCCGCCGCGCGCCATGCCCATGTCGTCGACGATGCGGCTGGCCAGCCGCCAGCGGAAGGCGTTGACCGCCATCGCCGCCCGCAGCCGCCAGGGCGGCGGGTCGAGGGCGGCGGGCCGCGACGCGCCGATCGCGAAGCCCACCCCGCCCACGCCGTGGAACCAGGCGTCGCGGGCGAAGTCGTAGGCTCCCGGCGCGGCGGGCGGCGGCGGCGGTCCCAGCATGGCCCGCAGGCGGACCGCCTGGCCGGGCGCGGGGATGTCCTCGGCCTCGACGGTCACCCGCACCCGCTTGGGCGTGTCCTCCGGCGCCAGGCGGCTGATCGAGACCGGCGCGATCATCAGGCGCGGCCCGCCCGCGCCGGGGCTGACCACGTCGACCACGAAGCCGTCGATCGTCATCACCGCCCGCTCGCCCGCCAGGATCGGCGCGGCGACGGCGTGCGAGCGCACCTTGCCGGCCAGCGCCCCGGCCGCCAGGAAGGTGGCCAGCACCAGGAAGACCGACAATCCCGTCGCCGACCGCCGCCCGATCAGCGCCCCCAGGATCGCCAATCCCGCCGCCAGTCCGGCCAGCAAAACCCAGGACGGTTCGGCCCTCAGTTCCAGGTAGCCGGCCGCGCCGAGGCCGAACGCCACGGGCGACCACAGCATCCAACGCTCGCGATTGGCGTCGATCTCGCCGATCAGCGAAGCTGTTACCGCTCCCAGGCTAGGACGCGCGCGAAGACGCGTGCTAAGACGCGCCGCCCAGCCACCGGATATGTCCGGTGACGTCCTCGCCACGTCCGTGGCCTCCAGTTCGTCAGCCTTGATCCCGATGACCCATTCCCCCTCGCCCGCTTCGGGCGTCGTCACCCGCTTCGCCCCGTCGCCGACCGGCTTCCTGCACATTGGCGGCGCGCGCACGGCGCTGTTCAACTGGTTATATGCACGCCATACGGGTGGGAAGTTCCTTGTTCGCGTCGAGGACACCGATCGTGAGCGTTCGACCGAGGCGGCCGTCGCCGCGATCTTCGAAGGCCTGGACTGGCTGGGCCTGAAGTCCGACGACGAGGTGGTCTTCCAGTACAGCCGCGCCGACCGCCACCGCGCCGTGGTCGAGGAGATGCTGGCCGCCGGCCGCGCCTATCGCTGCTGGATGACCGTCGAGGAGCTGGCCGCGGCCCGCGAGGCCGCCCGGGCCGGCGGGCCGGCCCTGCGCTCGCCCTGGCGCGACGCCCCGCCGCCCAACGACCCCAGCCTGCCCCACGTCATCCGCTTCAAGGGCCCGACCGAGGGGACGACCCTGGTCGACGACCTGGTCAAGGGTCCGGTGACCTTCAACAACGCCGACCTGGACGACCTGGTCCTGCTGCGCGCCGATGGGGCCCCGACCTACAACCTGGCCGTGGTGGTCGACGACCACGACATGGGCGTCACCCACGTGATCCGCGGCGACGACCACCTGAACAACGCCGCCCGCCAGACCCTGATCTACCAGGCCAATGGCTGGACCCTGCCCGCCTTCGGCCACATCCCGCTGATCCACGGCCCCGACGGCGCCAAGCTCAGCAAGCGCCATGGCGCCCAGGCCGTCGGCGAGTTCGCCGACATGGGCTACATCCCCGAGGGCATGCGCAACTACCTGGCGCGCCTGGGCTGGGGCCATGGCGACGACGAGGTGTTCAGCGACGAGCAGGCGATCGCCTGGTTCGACGTCAAGGACGTGGTCAAGGCCCCCGCCCGCCTGGACTGGGCCAAGCTGAACTTCATCAACGGCCAGCACCTGCGCGTGGCCGAGGACGGCCGCCTGGCCGACCTGACCCTGAAGGCCCTGCAGGCCCAGGCCGCGCCCCTGCCCGCCGACGCCGCTCAGCGCCTGCTGGCGGTCGTGCCGCAGGTCAAGGAAGGCGCCAAGACCATCCTGGAGTTGGCCGAGCACTGCGCGTTCGCGCTGAAGGTGCGTCCGCTGGCCCTGGAAGAAAAGACCATCAAGCAACTGACCGACGAGACCGTCGAGCGGCTGGCCCGCCTGCGCGTCCAACTGGGGGCGGCGCCAGTCTGGGGCGTGTCGGAGCTGGAAACCCTGTTGAAATCCTTCGCGGAATCCGAGGGCGTGGGCTTTGGCAAGTTCGGCCCCTCGCTGCGCGGCGTCCTCACGGGCGGCGCCCAGGCGCCCGACCTGAACAAGATCATGGCCGCCCTGGGTCGCGAGGAGTCTCTAGGGCGCCTTGACGACGCCCTGGCGTCGCGCGCATGAGGCGCTATAACGCAACCGCGAAATCGAAAACTGGACTGATCGTTCCACCATTGAAGGGGTCTCTCGCATGACCGACAAAGCCACGCTGACGATCGGCGACAAGAACTACGACCTGCCGATCCTCAAGGGCAGCACGGGTCCGGACGTCCTCGACGTGCGCAAACTGTATGGCGACTCCGACCACTTCACCTTCGATCCGGGCTTCACCTCGACGGCGTCGTGCGAAAGCAAGATCACCTATATCGACGGCGACGCCGGCATTTTGCTGCACCGCGGCTATCCGATCGACCAGCTGGCCGAGAAGTCCTCGTTCCTGGAAGTCTGCCATCTGCTGCTGAACGGCGAGCTGCCGACGGCCGAGGAATTCACCAAGTTCGAACGCAACATCACCTACCACACGATGCTGCACGCCCAGTTCGACAGCTTCTTCCAGGGCTTCCGCCGCGACGCCCACCCGATGGCGGTGATGACCGGCGCGGTCGGCGCCCTGTCGGCCTTCTACGCCGACAGCCTGAACGTCGACGACCCCAAGCAGCGCGAGATCAGCGCCCACCGCCTGATCGCCAAGATGCCGACCATCGCCGCGCGCGCCTTCCAATACTCGCAGGGCCGTCCGTTCGTGACGCCGCGCAACGAGCTGAGCTACTCGGAAAACTTCCTGCGCATGTGCTTCTCGGTGCCGGCCGAGGACTGGGTTCCCAACCCCGTCCTGACCCGGGCCATGGACCGCATCTTCATCCTGCACGCCGACCACGAGCAGAACGCCTCGACCTCGACCGTCCGCCTGGCCGGTTCGTCGGGCGCCCACCCGTTCGCCTGCATCGCCGCCGGCATCGCCTGCCTCTGGGGTCCGTCGCACGGCGGCGCCAACCAGGAAGCGCTGGAGATGCTGGAAGAGATCGGCTCGGTCGAGAACATCCCCGCCTTCGTGCAGGGCGTGAAGGACAAGAAGTACAAGCTGATGGGCTTCGGCCACCGCGTGTACAAGAACTTCGACCCGCGCGCCAAGGTCATGCAGAAGACCTGCTACGAGGTCCTGGAGCAGCTGGGCATCAACGACCCGCTGCTGCACGTGGCCATGGAGCTGGAGAAGGTCGCCCTCAGCGACCAGTACTTCATCGACCGCAAGCTGTACCCGAACATCGACTTCTATTCGGGCATCACCCTGCGCGCCATGGGCTTCCCGACCAACATGTTCACCGTGCTGTTCGCCCTGGCCCGCACCGTCGGCTGGATCAGCCAGTGGAAGGAAATGTTCGAGGATCCCTCGCGCAAGATCGGCCGCCCGCGCCAGCTCTACACCGGCGCCACGCAACGCGACTACGTGCCGGTCGACAAGCGCGGCTAGGCGCTTCGACATTGCTGACCTGGAAAAGGCCTCGCGAAAGCGGGGCCTTTTTCTTTACCGCCCCTCGGCGCTGCGCAGGATGAAGCCCAGGATCTCGGCGACGGCGACGTAGAGCGCCTCGGGGATCTCCTCGTCGAGCTCGATGGTCGACAGGGCCTGGGCGAGAGCCGGGTTCTCCTCGATCGGCACGCCGTGCTCGCGGGCGGTCTCGATGATCTTGTCGCCGACCCAGCCGCGGCCGGAGGCGACCACGCGCGGGGCGTTGGGCTCTTCATAGTGCAAGGCCACGGCGATGCGTGGGCCGACGGAGCGGATGGCGCCGGTCACGTGGCTTGATCCAGGAACTGGCCCGGCGCGGCAGCGGGCGCGCGCGGCTGGCCAGCGTGGAAGGCGATCTCGGGCTCCAGGGCCGCCTCGCGCAGGGCGCTCCCCAGGCGCTCCTCGCCCGTGCGCAGGCGGGCCATGGCGGCTGGGCGCTCGGCCCACAGCGAAACGCGGGCCCGGTCGCCGGTCAGGGCGACCTGGGCGTGGACGGGGCCCATCGGCTCGACGTCCAGCGAGAAGCGGGCGCGCCAGGTGCGGCCCAGGACAGGGGCGCCCTCCCCGCCCGAGCCGCCGCCGTCGCGGCTGATCTCGAACTGGGCGGCCGCCGGACCCTGCGGGGTCATGAACGGCATGTCGAACACCCAGCGCTGCCCGTGCTCCTCGGCCGGGCGGCCGACGGCGGGGGGATCCGGCAGCGACGCGATCTGCAGCAGCTCGGTGCGCGCCAGGGCCGCCCCGGTCTCGGCCAGCAGGCGCTGGGCGACGGCGTGCGGTCCGGCGCCGGCGGGCAGGCCCGGTTGAGCGGCGGCCTGGGCGTGGGTCGGGGCGCCGGCATAGGGCGGCGGGGTCTGGGACGGCGGGCCGGACCCGACCTCGGGTCCGCCATAGGCCATCGCCGCCGCCGACGCGGCGCGGGCTAGCGGCGCGGCTGGCAGGTCGTCGGCCAGGATAGCCCCGAAAGCCGGCAAGGCCGGGGCCTGCGGGACGACCGGCCGGGCGACCTGCGACGGCGCGTTGACATTGGGCCAGCCACCGGGCGGTCGGGTGACCGCCGGCGGCGCGCCGTCGGCTCGGGGCAAGACCGGAGCTTCCGGGACGGGCGGCATCGACCTGGAAGCCGAACTCGCAGGCGAAGCCGTCGTCGCGGCCAGCGCCTGGGGCGTGCCGCGGTCGGCTTGCTGGGCCGAGGCGGCCGCAGCGAGGGCGGACGCGCCCGGCGTCGCAGCAGACGTCGCGCCGCCGGACGTCGGCGTCGCCGCCGCGCCAGCCTGTGCGGCCATCGGCGGCAGGGCGTCGGCCCAGGACCGGACCACTTCGCGGAACACCAGCAGCGCCGCCTTCATGTCGCTATTGGGCGTGGGGGTCGGCACCACTCTGGGCGGGTCGGTCAGGGTGCCGGTCCGCGGACGCGCCGACGGGCCGTCCGGGGCGGCGGTCGCCAGCCGCGCCTCCAGGAACAGGCCGGACCGCTGCAGGGCCTGGCGGATCTCCGGACCGCTGACCTGGCCGTCCAGGCGGGTGCTCAAGGCCATGACCTGGTCGATGGCCGCCTTGACCTGGCGGGGGGTGTCGGGCTCGGCGGCGGCCTGGGCCATGTCGGCCATCAGGGGCGCCAGGCCGGCCTGGCGGGCGGCGGCGCGGCCGGCGGCGGCGGCCACGGCCCGGGCGGGGGTCTCGACCAGGGCCTCCGGACCACCGGCGATGGCGCGGGCGTCGGCGGCCTTGGCGCGGCCAAGCTCGCCCTCGCCCACGGCGTCCTTGGCCAGATGGGCCAGGTCGCCCTGCGACTGGGACTGGGATTGGTCGATCATCGCGCCCAGGGTCTCGACCGTCTGGATCACAGCGATCCGGGCGAGCGCCTCGGCCGCCTGGTCGGCCCGGCTGACGGGGGCGGACGGCGTCAAGGACGACAAGGGGGTGACCGAAAAGATCGTCACGCCGGGGCTCCAGCCGGCGACGGGACGGTCGCCAGGCCCCCACCCTAGGCGAGAGCCGTGAAGCGGATCTTAAAGGCTTGCTTAACGTCTCGGCGCAGGCGCGGCGGCTAGACGATCCGCCCGCGCGCCCTCAGGAAGTCCAGCAGCGCCGAAGCGGCCGCTTCGGAGGGGTCGGGCATGCCGCGCCCCATCTTGTCCAGGGCGGCGTTCTGGGCGGCGACCTGGGCGGTGCGCAGGGCCGGGTCGTCCAGCCGCCGGGCGACCTCGGCGGCCAGGGACTGGCCGGTGCAGGCGTCCTGCAGCAGTTCGGGCGCGACCGTGTCGTCGGCGGCGATGTTGAACAGGGTCACCCAGCGCGGCTTGAACATCGATTTGAGCAGGGCGTAGGTGATCTTGCCGGTGACGTAGCCGACCACCATCGGGCAGCCGGCCAGGGCCAGCTCGGTGGTCACTGTGCCGCTGCAGGCCAGGGCGACCGTGCCGGCGACCATGGCGTCGTCCTTCAGCGCCTCGTCCTCGACGACATGGGCGCGGAACGGCCAGGCCGCGACCCGGGCCTTGACCGACTCCGCCACCGTCGAGGCGGCGGGCACGACGACGTGCAGGTCCGGCCGCTGGGCCTTGAGGCGGCGCACCGCGTCCTCGAACGGCGGCATGACCCGCTGGATCTCCGACGGCCGGCTGCCGGGCAGCACCAGCAGGATCGGCTCGCCGGGACGCGCGCCGATCGCGGCGCGCAGTCTGGCCGGGTCGGCGCGGCTGAAGTCGTGGGCCAGGGCCGAATTGCCGACGAAGACGTTGGCCAAGCCGGCGGCGTCGAAATACGGCTTGTCCATCGGCTGGATCGACAGCAACAGGTCCACCGCCCCGGCCAAATCCTTGGCGCGGCTTGCGTGATAGGCCCAGACCTGGGGGGCGACATACTTGACCAGCGGCAGGCCTGGGTCCTGTTTGCGCAGCGCCTTGGCCAGGCGGATGTTGAAGCCCCAGCTGTCGATCAGCACCGCCACGTCGGGCGTCTCGCGGGCCGCCAGGGCCAGGGTGTCCTTCAGCCGGGCCATGGCGCGCGGATAGGCCTTCAGGCTCTCGACGATGCCCAGGATCGACAGCTGGGCGATGTCGAATGGGCTCTGGATTCCCTCGGCCGCCATCTTGGCGCCGCCGACGCCGACGAAGCGCACCTTGTCGGCGCCGAGGCGCCGGCGCAGCACGCGGGCCAGCTTGGCGCCCAGGGCGTCGCCCGAGGCCTCGGCCGCCACCAGCATCACGGTCAGCGGCCCTGGTGTCGGCGGACCGCTGGGGCTCATGCGTCGGCCCGTGGTTCGACCCCGTACACGAACAGGCCCAGGTCGTCGGCGCAGGCGATCACCTGCTCGCGGTCGACGATCAGCAGGCGGCCGGCCTCGCCGACCACGCCGGCCAGACCGGCGCGGGCCGCGCGCTGGATGGTGGCCACGCCGATGGTGGGCAGGTCGACCCGGGTCTCCTGGATCGGCTTGGGGGCCTTGGCCAGCACGCCGCGCGGCGCCTCGGCGTTGCCGCGGATGGCGTGCGGCAGGTCGGCGACCCGGCGCAGCATGGCGTCAGTGCCCTCCTGGGCCTCGACCGCCAGGACCAGGCCGTTGCAGACCACCGCCCCCTGCCCCACGTCCAGCGCGCCGATGGCCCGCGCCACGTCCAGGGCCCGGTCCATGTCGGCGATATGGGCGTCCTTGGGGGCGTGCTTGCCCAGGGCGCCGCGCGGCAGGGTCATCTCGCCCCGCACCTCGTGGGCGCCCTCGATGGCGAAGCCTTCCTTCTCGAACTCGGCCAGCAGGCGGCGCAGCAGGGCGTCGTCGCCCTTGCGGGCGGCGCTGACCAGGGCCGGGATCACGGTCAGGCCGCGCAGGTCCGGCTTGATGGCCGAGAAATCCGGGCGCTCGACGACACCGGCGAAGCACACGGCCTCGCAGCCCTCGGCCCGCAGCGCCTTGAACACCTTGCCGAACTCGCCCAGCCCGACCTCGACGCCCGGATAGCGGGCCAGGACCGGCAGGGCGAACGACTTCAGCCGCATCACGGCGAACGGCCGGCCGGCCGCCTCGCAGTGCTGGGCCAGTTCCACCGGCAGGGAGCCGCCTCCCGCGATCAGACCAAGCTTGCGCATGGCTAGACCTCGCGCTCGGGCAGGCACAACGGCCTGTTGGCGTCGGCGCGGATGAAGTCGACGATCTCCATCACCTCGGGCGTCGCGGCGTGGGTCTCGGCCACGTCGTCCAGGCGCTCCTGGAAGGTGCCTTCGTCGGCGAACAGCAGGCGGTAGGCGGCGCGCAGGGCGTTGATGGCCTCGCGGCTGAAGCCCCGCCGCTTGAGGCCGACCAGGTTCAGGCCCTCCAGGTGGGCGTGGTTGCCCCACACCGAGCCGTACGGAATGATGTCCTTGGTCACCACCCCGCCGCCGCCGACGAACGAGTAGCGGCCGATGCGGGTGAACTGGTGGACGGCGCACAGGCCGCCCATGAACACGAAATCGCCGATCACCACGTGGCCGCCCAGGGTGGCGTTGTTGGCGAAGGTCACGCGGTCGCCGACCACGCAGTCGTGCGCCACGTGGGCGCCGACCATGTAGAGGCTGTCGGAGCCGACCGTGGTCACCCCGCCGCCGCCGACCGTGCCGGCGTGCATGGTGACATGCTCGCGGATGATGTTGCGCTCGCCGATCACCAGGCGGGTGTCCTCGCCCTTGTGGGCCAGGTGCTGCGGCGCGCCGCCCAGCACGGCGAAGGGATGGACGGCCGTGCCCGCGCCGACCTGGGTCGCGCCCTCGATCACCACGTGCGAGACCAGCCGCACGCCGTCGCCCAGCTGGACCTGGGGGCCCACGGTGCAGAAGGCGCCGATCTCGACGTCCTGGCCCAGCTTGGCGCCGGGCGAGACGATGGCGGTCGGGTGGATCTGGCTCATGCCTTGGGGGTCTCCACCACCATGGCCGCGAACTCGGCCTCGGCCGCAACCTTGTCGCCGACCTTGGCCACGCCCTTGAACTTGAAGATGCTGGAGCGAGCGCGGACCACCTCGACCTCCATGCGGATCACGTCGCCGGGCCGCACGGGATTGCGGAAGCGGGCGTTGTCGACCGACATGAAGAAGATGGTCTTGCCCTCGGTGTCGACCTCGAGCGACTTGCTCATCAGCACCGCGCCGGTCTGGGCCAGGGCCTCGATGATCAGCACGCCGGGCATCACCGGATTGCCCGGGAAGTGGCCCTGGAAGAACGGCTCGTTGATGGTCACGCACTTGATGCCGACGATCGACTGGTGCGGGCGATAGGCCTCGGCCCTGTCGACCAGCAGGAACGGGTAACGGTGCGGGATCCGCGCGAGGATCTCGGCGATGTCGATGGCGGCCATAGCCTCGCTGGCCTGGGGCTCTTCGGTCTTGGATTGGCTCATTCTAGCCCCTTGGTTCCCCGGCCGCCCGCCTTGCGCGACAGCCATGCGGTCTCGCGGAGCCACCGCTTCAGCGGTCGCGCCGGAAACCCAGTCCATGTTTCGCCGGCCGGCACGTCCTTGAAGACCGACGCCGAGGCGCCGATCTGGGCGCCCGCGCCGACCGTCAGGTGATCGGCCACGCCGGCCTTTCCGCCGAACGCGACCCCGTCGCCGACCACGGTGCTGCCGGAAATACCCGTGAAGGCGGCGGCGACGCAGTTACGACCCAGCCGGACGTTGTGGGCGACATGGACGAGATTGTCGATCTTGGTGTTCTCGCCGATGGTCGTATCGCCGAACGCGCCGCGGTCCACGCAGCTGTTGGCGCCGATCGTCACCCCGTCCTGCAGGATGACCCGGCCCAGCTGGGGCAGGTCGACGACGCCGCTGGGCCCGCCGGCCGCGCCGAATCCGGCTTCGCCGATCACCGCTCCGGCATGGATCGACACCCGGTCGCCGACCAGGGCGAAGCCGATCACGGCGTTGGCCCCGATCCGGCAGTCGCGGCCCACGGCCACGCCGGGTCCGATCGTCGCGCCCGGCGCCAGATAGGTCCCCCGGCCGATTCGCGCGCCCTGGCCGACGACCACGCCGGGAGACAGGGTCACGCCCTCCTCCAGGTGGCTGTCGGGATGGACGTGCTGCGCGCCGTCGTGGCGGCGGGGGGCGTGCAGCCGCCGCGCCGCCGCGGCCCAGGCGGCCTGCGGGTGGCTTGTCAGCAACAGGATGCGGGCGGCTTGCCCCTGCGCCTGGATTTGGGCGGCGTGTTCCGGACGCAGGAAGCAGGCCGCGCCCTCCAGGCCCGCCAGGTCGGCCAGGCGCCGAGGATCGGACAGAAAGGTGATGGCGCCCGCGCCGGCGCTCTCGAGCGGCGCGGCGTGCGAGATCAGGTGACGGCCGTCGGCCGGATCGGCCAGCCGAGCACCGCTCAGGCTGGCCAGTTCCGCGAGAGTCGCCGGACCCAGGTCTTCGAAAAAGCGCGGGTCCGGCATCGGTCCTCTCGGGAGCGGTCCGGGCACGACGCCCGAACCGACTCGACTACTTCTTGGGAGTCGTCGGCTGCAGAGCTTGAGCCCCCGGAGCCGCTTGGTCCAGACGTTCGCGATCGAAGGTCAGGGTCTTGATGCGGGCGTCGACGGCGGCGACGACCGCGTCGGTGATGTCCATGGCCGGGTTGCCCAGCAGCACCGACTCCCGCTCGATCAGGATCGAGCAGGTCTTGGCCTGGTAGGCCTGGCGGATGGCCGGGTCCAGTTCCTGATAGACGCGGGCCAGTTGCTTCTGCTCGGTGGCCTCGACTTCGCGCTGGCGCAGCTGGCCCTTACGCTGGAACGCGTTGCCGCGCACCTGCAGGGCGGCGCCCTGCTGTTCGAGCGCGCTTTGATCCAGGGTGGCTCGCTTGGCCTCGAACGCCTTGGCGTCGGTTTCCAGGCTGGTCCGCTCGGCGGTCAGTTCGGCGTTGACCTGCGAGATGATGGTCTTCAGGCGGGCGTCGACCGCCTTGCCCACCAGCGAGCGGGCGACGGCGCCCTGGCTCGAGAAGATGCAGACGCCGGCGATCGGCGCGCCGTGGGTGATCGGCGGCGCGGCCGGGGCCGTCGGAGGCGTGGCCTGGGCGAAGGCGCCCGACGCCGTGGCGAGAGCGGCCAGACCCGAAACGGTCGCGGCGAGGAACTTGGAGGTCATGCTTATTAAAACCTTGTGGAGGTGGAGAACCGGAAGGTCTCGGTCCTGTCGTAGTCATCTTTAGCGAGAATATGGCTGAAATCGAACGTGATGGGCCCCATGGGGGATTTCCAGTCGATGCTCAACCCCGCCGAAGCCCGCAGGCCCAGGTCGTCCTTGATGTTCTTGTTGATCTCGCCGCCCGCCGTCAGGCGGTCGACGTCGTCCAGCTGGCCGGCGGTACCGAAGTCGCTGAACAGGCGGGCCTTGATCCCGTACTGCTCGGGCAGGAAGGTCGGGACCGTCAGCTCGAACGTGCCGATGGCATATAGCTTGGCGCCCAGGGCGCTGCTCTGCGTCGTCGTGTCGCGCGGGCCGATACCCGCGATCTCGAAGCCGCGGAACGAGCTGCCGCCCTTGTAGAAGCGGTCGTTGATGCGGATGTTGTCGCCGCCCCAGCCTTCGATATAGCCCGCCGAACCGGTGGCGCTGAAGATGAAGTCCTTGTTGAAGCCCCAGTACCAGCCGGCGTCGGTCTCGGTCTTCAGATACTTGGTGTCGCCGCCGAAGCCGGCCAGATCCTGGCTCAGGTCGGCGAACCAGCCGCGCGTCGGCTGGATCGGGTCGTTGCGCTTGTCGAGCCGCAGGTTGTAGCCGAACAGCGAGGTTATGTACGAACCGCGCTGCAGGCAGAGGATGTCGGACACCGACCCGCTGGCGCAGAGATTGTCCGCGACGCTCACCTTGTCCTGGCGGAGCTGGTAGCGCAGGCCCATCGAGGCGTTCTGCGTCAGCGGGAAGCCCAGGCGCAGCGTGCCGCCGGTCGATTCCGTGTCGTAGGCGGCGTAGTCGCTGAGGTCGTAGCGATAGGAGTACAGGTCCAGGCCCGCGCGCAGGTCGCGGCCCAGGAAGCGCGGCTCGGTGAAGCCGAAGTCGATCTGCTGGCGCAGCGAGCCGACCGAGACGCGGGCCCGCAGATTCTGGCCGCGGCCGCGGAAGTTGCGCTCGGTGATGCCGACGTCCAGCACCAGCTTGTCGACCGAGCTGTAGCCGGCGCTGAACGACAGTTCGCCGGTCGGCTGCTCCTCGGTCTTGACCCGCAGGGTGGTGCGGTCCGGCTGGGCGCTCGGCACTTCCTCGATATCGACGTCCTTGAAGAAGCCCAGGGCCCGGACGCGGTTCTTCGAGCGGTCGACCAGCACGCGGTTGTAGGCGTCGCCCTCGGCCACTTCCAGTTCGCGGCGCACCACATAGTCCAGCGTGCGGGTGTTGCCGACGATGTCGATCCTGTCGACATAGACGCGCGGGCCTTCCCGCACCGAGAACACCACGTCCACGGTATTGGTCTCGTGGTTGGGCACGTAGCGCGGACGCACGTCCACGAAGGCGAAGCCGGCCGCGCCCGCCGCGAAGGTCAGGGCGTCGGTGGCCTGCTCGATCTTCTCGTCTTCGTACAGCTGACCGGCGCGGATCGGCAGGATCTGGGCCAGCAGGTTGCCGTCCAGCTTCTTCAGCTCGGTCTCGACGGTGACCTTGCCGAACTTGTACTTGGGGCCTTCATCGATCGTGTAGGTGACCGCGAAGCCGTTCTTGTCGGTGGCCAGTTCGGCGACCGAGGCCACGACGCGGAAGTCGAAATAGCCGCGGTTGCGGTAGAACTTGCGCAGCTGCTCGCGGTCGTACTCGATCCGGTCGGGATCGTAGTTGTCGTTACTGGTCAGGAACTTGTACCAGTGCGACTCCTTGGTGACGATGACGTCCTTCAGGTCGTTGTCCGAGTATTCGACGTTGCCCAGGAAGTTGACGCCCAGCACGCCACTCTTGGGACCTTCGTTGATCTCGAACACCAGGTCGACGCGCTTCTGCGGCAACTCGACCACCTTGGGCGTCACGGTCGCGGAGATGCGGCCCGAGCGGCGATAGAGCTCGATGATGCGCTGGACGTCGGCCTGGACCTTGGCGCGGGTGAAGATGCCGCGCGGACGGATCTGGACCTCGTCCTTCAGCTTGTCTTCCTTGAGCGCCGAGTTCCCCTCGAAGACCACCTGGTTGATGATCGGGTTCTCGACGACCTTGACGATCAGGTCGCCGCCCTGCAGCTCGATCTTCACGTCGGCGAACAGGTCGGTGCGGGCCAGGGTCTTCAGCGCCAGGTCGAGACGCTGGGGGTCGACCGTCTCGCCCGGCTGAATCGGCAGGTAGGACAGCACGGTCCCTTGCTCGATCCGCTCGTTGCCCTGCACCACGATGCGCTGCACCACGCCCGTGGCCTGGGCCTGGGCGAGGGCCGCCTGCGGCGCGGTCAGCGCCGTGGAACCGAGAAGAAGCGCAACGCCGGTGGCGAACGCGGCGCTATGGGCGCGAATTTTGTTCATGGGACCAATCATGGACGGACGGCCAGCTCACGAGAACAGGTCACGAGAACAGGCCGCCAATGAATTTGAACACGTCGTAGCGATGGAGATCGTTCCAGGCCGCGAACAGCATGAAACCAAGGATCAAGGCAAGCCCCGCTCTGAAGCCGGCCGCCTGGAACTCGGCCTTCAGCGGTCGCTTGGCGATCGCCTCGTAGGCGTACATCAGCAAATGGCCGCCATCGAGCACCGGTATGGGCAGCAGGTTCATGAAGCCGATGCTGACCGACAGGGTGGCGACCATGATCATCTGGCCGACGAAGAAGCGCAGCAGCAGCGTCTGGATGTCGGGCGCGTCGACCGTCGTGGCCGAGGCCATCGCGCCGACCGCGTGGCCGATGCCGATCACGCCGCTGATCTGGTCGGCCGAGATCTGGCCCGTGACCAGACGGCCAAGATAGAAGCCGATGGTGCTGATCTGGTCCCAGACCTGCACGGTGGCGTCGGGAATGGCGCGCCAGATCGTCGAACGGTAATGGTAGGGCTTGCTGACATTGCCCACGCCCAGCCGGCCGATCTTCATGCGGCCGTTGATCTTGTCCACCACCTCGACCTGGACCGGCGTGGCCACCAGATGCACGGTCTGGCCTCCACGCTCGACCGTGAAGTCGATGGGCAGGCGCGCCCGCAGGATGACGTAGCCGCTGAGCTCCTCGAAGGTCTTGATCCGGCGACCGTCGACCTTGGTGACCAGATCGCCCGGCTTGAACCCGGCCGCCGCCGCCGGGCCGTCGGCCGGAACGGTGTCGATTCTCGCCGGATGGCGATATTCGCCCAACGTCACAGCGAAGACGGCGAACACGGCGATCGCCAGCAGGAAATTGGCCACGGGACCGGCGACGGCGATGATCGCGCGCTGCCAGACGGGCTTGAAATGATAGTAGCGCGAAACGGCCGCCTCGCCTTCCCGGCTGGCGATCTCGCGCTTGAGGACGGCCAGGTCGCTGCCGTCGGGCACGCTTGCGGCGTTGTCGTCGCCTGAGAATCGCACATAGCCGCCCAGCGGGATCGCGGCGATCCGCCACTCGACGCCGGTCTTGTCGCGCCAGGCCACGATCTTGGGGCCAAAGCCGATCGAGAAGCAGTCGATCGCCACGCCACAGGCTCGCGCGGCCCAGAAATGGCCGAGTTCGTGCACTGTCACGACGACGGACAGCACGAACACGAACGCAAGAAGGCCCGTCAAAAACCCAATCATAAGGTGGCGCCCAACTCCCCGGTCAGTCTCTAGATACGGTTTTGGCCGACAACCTCGGCCGCAATGCGGCGAGCCGAAGCGTCGGTCATCATCGCGCTGTCGAGGGCGTCGCCGTGGCTGTCGGCGAGCTCGCCCAGGCCGTTCATGCGCTCAAGTGTCCCCGCCACCGCGCGGGCAATATCCAGAAAGCCGATCTGCCGGTCAAGGAAGGCCGCGACGGCCACCTCGTTGGCGGCGTTCATCGCGGCCGGCGCGCCCCCGCCCAGGCGCAGGGCCTCGCGGGCGATGGCGATCGACGGGAAGCGGTCCAGGTCCGGCGCCTCGAAGGTCAGCTGGCCGTAGGCGGCCAGGTCCAGGGGCTTGGCGGGCCAGGACAGGCGCTGGGGCCAGGAGAAGGCGCAGGAGATCGGGCTGCGCATGTCCGGCGGACCCAGCTGGGCCAGCGTCGAGCCGTCGGCGTATTCGACGAGGCTGTGGATCACGGACTGCGGGTGGATCACCACGTCGATGCGCTCTTGCGGGGTCTCGAACAGGTAGGACGCCTCGATCATCTCGAGACCCTTGTTCATCATCGTCGCGGAATCGACCGAAATCTTGGCGCCCATCGACCAGTTGGGATGGGCCACCGCCTGCTCCGGCGTGGCCTTGGCCATGGCGGCCTTGTCCCAAGTGCGGAAGGGGCCGCCCGAGGCCGTCAGGATCAGGCGCGATACCTGGTCGATACAGTCGCGCTGCAGCACCTGGAAGATCGCCGAATGCTCGGAATCGACGGGAATCACCGAGCCGCCGGCCTCGCGGGCGATGGCCAGCAAGGCCGGTCCGGCGCAGACCAGGCTTTCCTTGTTGGCCAGGGCGATGACCGCGCCCGTGCGGGCCGCGGCCAGGGTCGGGGCCAGCCCCGCCGCCCCGACGATGGCCGACATCACCCAGTCCGCGCCCATGGCGGCGGCCTCGGAGACCGCGGCGGCGCCGGCGGCGGCCCGCACGCCGGACCCGGCCAAGCGCTCGCGCAGCTGGGGCAGGCAGGTCTCGTCGTCGATGACCGCCACCTGGGGCCGCCAGCGCAGGGCCTGCTGCGCCAGCTTCTCGATGTTGCGGCCGGCGGTCAGGGCCAGGATCTCGACGTGGACGTCGGCCTGTTCGAACAGGTCCAGCGTCGAAACGCCGATGGACCCCGTCGACCCCAGCACCACGACCTTGCGGGCCTCGCCCGGGCGGGTGTGGGTCAAGGCAGCCACCCCCACTGGTCGAGCAGGCGCGCGCCGGCGACCACGATCGCCGCGAACATCAGGCCGTCGACGCGGTCCAGCATGCCGCCGTGGCCAGGGATCAGGTCGCCCGAATCCTTCACGCCGAACCGGCGCTTGAGGATGGATTCCCAGAGATCGCCGGTCATGGTGGCCAGGCCGCCCAGCAAGCCGATCGCCGCCGCCACGGGCCAGGCCAGGTGCAGGTCCGGCAAGGCGGGCAGCGCCCGGGACAGGGCGACGATGCCGACCGCGCCCAGCGAGGCGGCGACCAGTCCGCCGAAGAAGCCCGACCAGGTCTTGTTGGGCGAAAAGCGCGGCCACAGCTTGGGGCCCTTCAGCAGGCTGCCCGTCACGAAGGCGAAGATGTCGGCGAACCAGGTGACGGTGAACATCAGCAGGGTCCAGGACAGGCCCGCCTCCATCCGGCGCAGCCAGATCATCGCGATCACCGCCGGCGCGATATAGATCACGCCATAGGCCGCGTCGGCCCGCCGCTCGACCGCCCCCCGCGCCATCGACGCCGCGGCCAGGGCGCCAACCACGACGACCGGCCAGGTGATGTAGTAATGGCCGCGGAAAGCGACGATCACCGAGATCGCCACGGCCGCGCCGATCGCCAGGGCCACGCCCAGCACGGCCCGCCGGGCGCTCATCTCGGCCCACTCGCGGGCGAGCAGCGCGACGCCCACCAGGATCAGGCCCAGGTACCAGACATCGCCGAACCAGACGGCGGCCACGACCGTAGGCACCAGCACCGTGGCCGAGGCGACACGGATCCGCAGGTTGCTCCAGTTGAAACGCTTAGCCGGCGACGGCGACGTCATCGACGGCGATACCTCCATAGCGACGGTCGCGGCTGCGGTATTCCGTCAACGCGGCGGCCAGGTGTTCGGGCCCATAGTCCGGCCAAAGAACGTCCTGATACACGAGTTCGGCGTAGGCGCATTCCCAAAGCAGGAAATTGGAGATCCGCTGTTCGCCGCTGGTGCGCACGATGACGTCCGGCGCCGGCGCCCCAGCCGTCGACAGGCGCTGCTCGAACAGCGCCTCGTCCAGATCGGCCGCCCGGGCCTCGCCCCGTTCCACGGCCTCGGCGAAGGCGCGCGCGGCGTCGGCGATGTCGGCCCGGCCGCCATAGTTGAACGCCACCTGCAGCAGGAAGGCGTCGTTGTGGGCGGTGCGGCGCTCGGCGCGCTCGATGACATCCAGCACGTCGGGGGCCAGGCCCGTCCGGCGGCCGATGATCCGCACCTTCACGCCCTCGCGGGCCAGGCGCTCGAGGTCGGACTCCAGATAGGCCTTCAGCAGGCCCATCAGTTCCGACACCTCCTGCGGCGGACGGCTCCAGTTCTCGGTGGAAAAGCCGAACACCGTCATCACGCCCACGCCCAGGGGCGCGGCGCCCTCGACGGTCCGCTTCAGGGCGTTGACGCCAGCCCGATGGCCCAGGACGCGCGGCAGGTTGCGCCGCTTCGCCCAACGGCCGTTGCCGTCCATGATGATGGCCACATGCAGGGATTGGCCCGACTTGGCGCCCCCGGCGCGCGTCGAGACATCCTGCAGGCCGGTCGTCGGCGCCATGCGCTTCAGCCTTCCCTCATCTCCCCCCACAACGCAGGTCGATGCTAAACCTGCATGATCTCTTGTTCTTTGGTTTTCAAGGCCTCGTCGACCCGCTTGATGGCCTCGTCGGTCATCTTTTGGACCTCGGTTTCCATCTTTTTCAGCTCGTCTTCGCTGATGACGGAAGCCTTCTCGGCCTTCTTGAGGTCGTCGTTGGCGTCGCGACGGATGTTGCGGACCGCGACCTTTTGCTGCTCGGCGTACTTGCCGGCGATCTTCACCAGGTCCTTGCGGCGCTCCTCGGTCAGCGGCGGGATCGGGATGCGCAGGTTCTGGCCTTCCACGACCGGGTTCAGGCCCAGGCCCGAATTGCGGATCGCCTTCTCGACCGAGACGACGACGCCCTTGTCCCAGACGTTGACGTTGATCTGGCGCGGCTCGGGCACGCTGATCGAGGCCACCGCGTTCAGCGGGGTCGGCGAGCCGTAGGCCTCGACCATCACCTGGTCCAGCAGGCTGGCGGAGGCGCGGCCCGTGCGCAGGGAGGCGAACTCCTCCTTCAGGGCGACGACGGACTTGTCCATGCGGTCCTTGTAGCGGGACAGGACGGGTTTTTCGGCGGTGGCCATGGCTTGGGCTCTCTTCGCTGGGAAATTAAGCGGCGCGGTCGCCGGAAACGACGGTGTACGTTCCCTGGCCCTTCAGGACGTTCAGCAGGTTGCCGCGTCCCTTGATGGAGAAGACCACGATCGGGATGTTGTTGTCGCGCATCAGCGCCACGGCCGAGGCGTCCATGACCCGCAGGTCCTTGGCCAGCACGTCCATGTAGGTGAGCGTGTCGTAGCGCTTGGCGGCCAGATCCTTCTTGGGATCGGCGCTATAGATGCCGTCGACGCTGGTGCCCTTGAACAGGGCGTCGCACTGCATTTCGGCGGCGCGCAGGGCCGCGGCGGTGTCGGTGGTGAAGAACGGGTTGCCGGTGCCGGCGGCGAAGATCACCACCCTGCCCTTCTCCAGGTGCCGCTGGGCGCGGCGGCGGATATAGGGCTCGCAGACCGTGGCCATCGGGATGGCCGACTGCACGCGGGTGGACACGCCGATACGCTCCAGGGCGTCCTGCATGGCCAGGGCGTTCATGACCGTGGCCAGCATGCCCATGTAGTCGGCGCTGGAGCGTTCCATGCCCTTGGCCGCGCCGGCCATGCCGCGGAAGATGTTGCCGCCGCCGATCACCAGGCACAGCTCGACGCCGGACTGGACGATCTCGCGGATGTCCTCGGCCACCGATTCGACGGTCTTGGTGTCGATGCCGTAGGGCGTGTCGCCCATCAACACCTCGCCCGAAACCTTCAGAAGCACGCGGCGATAGGGTCTGTGCTGCGGTTCGGACATGCGGAGGCTCTTCCTGAGTCGTCGGGACGCAACATAGTGCGCGTTCCGGAAAAGTGGGATCGGTTTTCCGGGCTCAAACCGGCCAGATCGCGTGCAGGTGCGCGACCGGGGCGCAAAAAAGGCGCGGCGCGCGCTCGATGCGCGCCGCGCCTTTCATAGGCGGTCCCGTTCGCCGCCCCGCCAGAAGAGCGATGGGCGGCGAAAGAGGCTTAGGCTTGGCCGGCCATGGCGGCGACTTCGGCGGCGAAATCGCCTTCCGGAGCCTTTTCCACGCCTTCACCCAGGGCCAGGCGAACGAAGCCCTTCACGGTGAGCGGCGAGCCCAGTTCCTTGCCGGCTTCGGCGACCAGCTGCTCGACGGTCTGGTCCGGGTTCATGACGAAGGCCTGCTTCAGCAGCACGACTTCTTCCAGGAACTTGCGGATGCGGCCTTCGACCATCTTCTCGACCACGGCCGGGGGCTTGCCCGACTCCAGCGCCTGCGCGGTGAAGATCTGGCGCTCCTTCTCGATGGCGGCCTGGTCCAGGTCGTCCGGCGACAGCGACAGCGGGGCGGTGGCGGCCACGTGCATGGCGATCTTGCGGCCCAGCTCCAGGATCTTGGCCTGGTCGCCGGCGCCTTCGATGGCCACCAGCACGCCGATGCGGCCCAGGTCCGGGGCGGTCGCGTTGTGGATGTAGGACGACACCGCGCCTTGGGCGACGGTGAACTTGGCCGCGCGGCGCAGGACCATGTTCTCGCCGATGGTGGCGATCAGGTTGGTCAGCGTATCGGCCACGACGTCGCCGTCGGCGGTCTTGGCCGCGTTGATGGCGTCCACGCCGTCGTTGTCCAGGCCGACGGCCGCGATCTTGCGGACGGCGTTCTGGAACAGGTCGTTACGGCCCAGGAAGTCGGTCTCGGCGTTCACTTCCACAGCGGCGGCGGTCATGCCGGCGCCGTCGTTGCGGACGGCGATGCCGACCAGGCCTTCAGCGGCGACGCGGTCGGCCTTCTTGGCGGCCTTGGACAGGCCCTTCTCGCGCAGCCAGTCGATGGACGCGTCGATGTCGCCGTTGTTCTCGACCAGGGCCTTCTTGCAGTCCATCATGCCGACGCCGGACTTTTCGCGCAGCTCTTTCACCAGCGCAGCGGTCACTTCAGCCATGAGTTCCTCCATTAAACGTCAGAGCGCTTCCAACCGCGACCAAGACCGGTTCGGCGGGAGAAACGCGTGAAACAAAATTACGACCGGGCTTGATAGCCCGGTCGCATGTCAGGTTCACGAAGACCGGATCGAGACCGAAATCCCGATCCGGCGATCGGAAAATCAGCTCGCGGCCGGCTCTTCGGCGACGGCTTCGATCGCTTCGGCGGTCGCTTCTTGAGCGGCTTCCGGAGCGGCTTCGACGGCGGCCGGAGCAGCGGCGGCTTCGAACGCCGCTTCCTGCTCGGCCACTTCGGCGGCGGCGACTTCCGGAGCGGCGGCTTCAGCCACCGGTTCCGGGGTCAGTTCGCGCGCCAGGGTCGGCTCGATCGGGGCCACCGAAGCGCCCAGGTCGACGCCCGAGGCGGCTTGGCCGGCGGCCAGGCCGTCCAGCACCGCGTCGGCGATCAGGTCGCAGTACAGCTGCAGGGCGCGGGCGGCGTCGTCATTGCCCGGGATCGGATAGGTGATGCCGTCCGGATCGCAGTTGGTGTCGAGGATGGCGACGACCGGGATGTTCAGCTTGCGGGCTTCCAGGATCGCGATCGCTTCCTTGTTGGTGTCGATCACGAACATGATGTCGGGGATGCCGCCCATGTCCTTGATGCCGCCCAGCGACAGTTCCAGCTTGTCGCGCTCGCGGGTCAGCTGCAGCAGTTCCTTCTTGGAACGGCCCGAGCCGTCGCCGCCCAGCACGCCTTCGAGTTCGCGCAGGCGCGCGATCGAGCCCGAGACGGTGCGCCAGTTGGTCAGGGTGCCGCCCAGCCAGCGGTGGTTGACATAGTACTGGGCGCAGCGCTTGGCGGCCGTGGCGACCGGGTCGCTGGCCTGACGCTTGGTGCCGACGAACAGCACGCGGCCGCCGGCGGCGGCGACTTCACGCACCTTCACCAGGGCCTGGTGCAGGAGCGGGATCGACTGCGACAGGTCGATGATGTGGATGTTCGAACGCGAACCAAAGATGTAGCGGTCCATCTTCGGGTTCCAGCGGTGCGTCTGGTGGCCGAAGTGGGCGCCAGCTTCCAAGAGCTGACGCATGGAGAATTCGGGAAGCGCCATGATAGGTCTCCTTCTTCCGGTTGAACCTCCGTGGACACCCCCGCTCCGACGATTCGGACCGGGACCGGAACGGTAACGACGGGATGTCTCCCCGGCGTCGCCGCACGTCCACGTGTGGAATGGCGCGGCAGATAGGCGCGAACGGACCAAAAAGCAAGCCCTTAGACGCCTGAACCTTGCCCGTCGGGCCGCCGGTCCGGCAAGCTCATGCCGCCGTCGCGTCTCCCATCGGCCGGTTCAGGCGGTAGAGCGCGCAAGGTTCTCCCGCATGGACCACCTCGCGCTCGAACGCGAACCTCGCCCGCTCCAGCACCCGGCGCGAGGCGCCATGGTCGATCATGACCACTCCGACCAGGGACGGCAGGGCCAGTCGTTCCAGGGCGTGCTCGACCAGCCTCTCCGTGATCTCGCCGGCATATCCCTGACCCCAGGCGCCGCGCGCCAGGGCGTAGGCGATCTCGATCTCCGGAACGCGTTCCACCGTCAACGGCCGGATCCCGGCGCGGCCCACGAAGGCGCCGTCGGGCTTGCGCCAGATCCACGGTCCGAAGCCATGGCGATCCCAATGGGCCAGATTGGCCGCCAGATAGGCGCCTGTCGCCTCCGCGGACCGGATGCCGCCCAGATAGCGCGAGACGTCCGGATCCAGATGCAGGGCGACCAGGTCGGGCAGATCCCGCTGGTCCAGGCGCTCGGCGATCAAGCGGGCGGTCACGAGACGGTCCATCGGGCGGCATCTTCTTCGCATGGCGCCTTTGATCGGCGCAGGGATCGGCGCAGGCCCACAAATGAACCCGATCCGTCCACAGGCGAACCGCAATCGTCATGCGTTTCTGACACAGAGATCGTGTCTGATGGGCGGGTCCGTCGGCTGGGTGGGAGCCGCTTGGCCGGCCGTGACGGGTAGAGGTGGCTCATGCTCGCGGTGTTCGATCTGGACGGCACGCTGCTGGACGGCGATTCCACGGCGCTGTGGCTGTGGGACCGGGCTTGCCGCTCGGTTCCCCGCCTGCTGGCCACGCTGCTGGTCGCGCCGGTCGCCGTCCCGATGGTGATCGCGCCGCGCACCCGGCAGGCCGGAGCCTCGATCCTGCTGTGGATCGCCACGGTCGGACTGGACGAGCGGGCGCTGCGGGACTCGTGCGCCGATTTCGCCGCCCGTTTCCACACCAACGCCCTGCCCCTTCGCTGGCGCGGCCAGGGGGTCGAGACCCTCGACGCCCACCTCGCCGGCGGCGACGAGGTCGTCGTCGTCACCGCCGCCCCGACTCTCCTGGCCCAGGCCCTGATCGCCCCCCTGGGCCGGCCGATCATCGTGCTGGGCACCTCGCTCAAGCGCCGGGCCGGCGGCTGGGTCGCCGACGTCCATTGCCGCCATCAGCGCAAGTGCCAGGCCCTGGCCGAGGCGGGCCATGGTCCGCGCTGGGCCTATGCCTATACCGACAGCCTCGACGATTTGCCGCTGCTGCGCGGGGCCGACGCGCCGATGATCGTCGGCCGCGGCAAGGCCGCCAAGCGCCGCCTCGGCCGCGCCGGCCTGGCCAACGGCCGCGCCAGCGCCTGGTAGGAGGCTCCCTGCCCGCGCCTGGCGCCTGGTTCCGATCACATCCGAGAAGCCCCATCCGAGTGGTCTACAGCGCCGACCTGGCGGCTCCCGAAGCCCCTGCTCCGCCGACAAGGCGTTTCGGATCGCCAACGTCTCGGCTGGGTTTGCGAGCCTGGTGGTTCGGCGCGGGCGCGAGAGTGCAAGCCAGGCGGCGGCGGCGATCGGCGACCAAGACGCGCGTCGGGCGCGCGGCTTGGCCGAAACCGGTTTCGAGGCCGGGTGGCCGACCCCACGGATCGCAGCTCTGCGCACGGCCCGAAGGCCTGCGGTCATGATCGACAGCTGGACACAGGGTTGGTCGCACGCGGCACGCTTTGTTCCCAGCGCCAAGGCCTTCGAGATCCGCGCCCTATCCATCCGCGGTCAGCCAGAGCAAGTCGCGCGATACAGGACCGCGCGACTTGCTCTAGACTTTTGTTTTCGCATCGCTTTTGCGGAAAACCGGCGCCCACTTTTCCGCGCGGTGCTTTAGTGGAGACGCAGCCAGCGAGAAGACCCGTCTCAAGCAGGCTCTGGACGAGGCCGTCGCCGACAGCCGCCGACGGGACCGCGTTGTCGTCCAGGACGGCCCCGGATCGAGGTCGGGCTCCAGGCGAAGCCGCGGGGTCCACGGACCCGCGCGGCCCTGCTGCAGACCATCCCCGACGTGGGTTCTGGTGTCGTGCGCCTCTGCTGACCGATCCGCCGCCCGGGGCGCCTGGATCGCAACGCCTTCGCCTACCTGAGGCCTGGGCTCCACCTGGACCAGAGCGGGGTGCGGGCTGGGCACGCAGCGATCGGCGGCGGCCAGCTCCGGGTCGCGCCGCCCCTCCATGGATCGCGCGGGCCTGGTCAGCCGATCCGCTCCATCCTGACCGCCGGACATCGCGGCGACGCGCTCAAAGTCGGCGTCTTGATCGAGGGACTGTCCACCCGGCTCGTCATGGCCGACACCGCCTATGACGGCGTCCTTGTCGGCGACGGTTTGGCGCAAAGGTTCGGTGTCGTGCGCGGTGTCGGCCATGACGCGGGCGGCTCGCGATCAAGGCGGCCGCCCGTGGCGCGTCGCCCTTCGATCCTGGGCCGGAATGAAGCGCACCGATTTGGCCCAGGCCGCGTACGGCCACGTGGACCTTGGTGCTCGGCCCCCGCAAGAGCCTCCAGGCCTGGTCTTCAGCTCCCCTTTTGGGCTCCGCTGGCGCGCAGTGGGCGCGGACGATGGTGGAGTCGACGATTGGGGACTCGAAGTCCGGATCATCGGACATCGCCTCGGAAATCCGCCGCCATACGCCCTTCTGGCTCCCTGCGGCTGAACCAGTGGAAGGCGCCGTTCCAGTCGCCGAACGCCTCGGAAGGTCGCGCCAGGGCGAGCCGGTGCGCACGATCCTAGGGCGTCCTCCACGAACGTCCCGTTGTCACGACCCGTCGAGCCTTTCCGATCAAGGCGACCAATGATCAGCCCCGCCATCCGTCACCAACGGGCGTGGCCCAACTCCAAACGATCCATCACGCTCAAGACCGCCTCCTCAAAGGCGGTCCTGAATCTTGATCCACGCTCGGCGGAACTCCTTGGGAGTCCACGGCGCCTAGAGCATCGCGCGGAAAAGTGGACGCCGGTTTTCCGCCGAAGCGATGTGAAAACAAAAGTCTAGAGCAAGCGGCGCGATCCCTATATCGCGCCACTTGCTCTAGCGCGATTTGCCGTCGAACCGGTGCGGTTCCAGGGCGAAGACGTCCACCTCGTCCAGGCAGCGGACGTTGATCGCCGCCATCTCGGTCCCGTCCGGCCCGACGCCGCGGCCGAAGGACTGGACGCCGCAGGTCCGGCAGAACAGGTGCGCGATCTTGTGGGTGTTGAAGCGGTACTCGGTCAGGGCGTCCTGGCCCTGCTTCAGCTCGAACGCCGAGGCCGGCGCGAAGGCCAGCACCGATCCCAGCTTGCCGCATCGCGAGCAGTTGCAGGTGATCAGGTTGTCCAGTGCGACCTCGACCGCGTAGCGCACCGCGCCGCACTGGCAGCCGCCTTCATGTCTGGCCATGGGTTTTCTCCTTCTCTCAGATTCAATCGACCGGCGCGCCGTTGGCGGCCGACCGCCGACACGACCGTCGACGCGGCGGCTTGCGAGACGCCAGCGCCGGCGACCAAGGTCACCGGAAGTCGCCCCGCGGGCCCGAAGCATCGGCTCGCCACCGGCCATCGGGCTGAGGAACCGCGTTGCGCGACATCAAACCGCCTCGCGCCCACGCCCGCCTGTCCGTTCGGACGAGGGTTCGGCCGCTTCATCGTTGAAGCGCTCGACCAGCGCGTCCAGCAGGTCCGCGCGGGATCCCAGGCCTTCGGCGCTCAGCGCATCGGCGACGTGTCCGGCCAGGTCGGCCAGAATGATCCCCCAGGCGGCCGTTTCCCGGTCGATCCCGTCCGCCGCATAGAGACCCACTCTCAGAGAGCAATGCAGCCCTTGTTCGGCGATCCACACGCGGGCCAGTTCCAGCGCGTTCGCATCGCGAACCGCCGCCGGCGGAATTCCAAGCGCGTCCATCCTGCCTCCAAGCCCAAGCGGCCCAAGATCAAGTCACCGGACGGTCGTGAGGGTCGATGCCGACGCGCCCTCACGCTCCAAAATCTACACGCCGGTCGCCGACGACGGACGGCGCGCCCTCGCCGAAGCACTTCCGAGCCGAGCGGCCCTCGTTCGCGCGAAGAACGTCCAGTGACAAAAACCCGGAGGTCCGCCCTGACGCCGTCAGGATGGAAAAATGCTCCGGCCTTGTCCGCGCGCCTGCCGGCGCGCGCCTTCCCCGTCATACATCCTCCAGCAGCGCCACGCCGGGCGCGGTCTTCAGGGCTCCGCGCAGGGCGGCGTCCAAGGTATAGCGGCCCGGCAGCTTCATCTCGATCTCGCGGCCGCCGCCCAGGGCGGCGATCAGGCTGATCTCGCCGCCGCGCGGCGAGGCGGCCGGCTCGAGCCGCTTCCTCAAGGCCTCGATTTCGGTGGCCGAGGGCGACAGGTGCAGGCGCAGGCCCGCCACCATGTTCTCGATGGCCTTCTCGATCGGCTCGGCGTCGTCCCCGAAGAACCGCACCTCGCCGTCGCGGGCCTTGGCGCGGACCTTGATCGACACCGCCTTGCCCGGCTCCAGCACCTCGCGGCACTTGCGCAGGGCCTCGGGCGGGAACAACACCTCGTATTCGCCGCTGGGATCCGACAGCGAGACGAAGGCGAAGCGCTCGCCGCTCTGCGAGGCGCGCTCCTGGCGGCGGCGGACCACGCCGCACATGCGAAAGGCCTCCATGCCGGCTTCGGCGCGCGGGATGACCTCGGTCAGCATGGCCGTGCGGCGGCGGCGCAGCACCCCGACCATGTCGTCCAGCGGGTGGCCGGTCAGGTAGAAGCCGACGGCGGCCAGCTCCTCGTCCAGCAGGTCGACCTGGCTCCAGGGTTCGGTCTTCTTCAGGCGCGGCCGGCCGGCCGCCGGGTCGCCGCCGAACAGGGCGTGCTGGCCGCCCTGGCGATCGGCGGCGATGCTCTGGCCGTGGGCGATCAGCACGTCGGCCGAGGCGAAGATCTGGGCGCGGTTCTTGTGGATGGAGTCGAAGGCCCCGGCCCGGGCCAGGTTCTCGATCGCCCGCTTGTTGACCAGCTTGGGATCGACCCGCTCGACGAAGTCGAAGATGTCGCGGAACGGCCCGCCCTCCTCGCGGATGGCCACCAGGTGCTTCATGGCCTCCAGCCCGACGTTGCGCACCGCGCCCAGGGCGTACAGCACCTCGCCGTTCTCGACCTCGAAGTCGGCGCCCGAGCGGTTGACGTCCGGCGGCCGCACGGTGATGTCGAAGCGCCGGGCGTCCTGGTGGAAGACCGCCAGCTTGTCGGTGTTCGAAAGATCCAGGCTCATCGACGCGGCCAGGAACTCGACCGGCGTATTGGCCTTCAGCCAGGCCGTCTGGTAGGCGATCAGGGCGTAGGCGGCGGCGTGCGACTTGTTGAAGCCGTAGCCGGCGAACTTGGCCACCAGTTCGAAGATCGAGCCGGACTGCTCCTCGGGGACGTTCTTTTCCTTGGCCCCGGCGACGAAACGGATCTTCTGGAGATCCATTTCCTCCTTCTTCTTCTTGCCCATGGCCCGGCGCAGGAGGTCGGCTTCGCCCAGGCTGTAGCCGGCCAGGATCTGGGCGATCTGCATCACCTGTTCCTGGTAGACGATGACGCCGTAGGTCTCCTTCAGCACCACCTCCAGCGAGGGATGCAGGTTGTCGACGGGCTTTCGGCCGAACTTGCAGTCGACGAAGGTGTCGATGTTGTCCATCGGCCCTGGGCGGTACAGCGAGATCAGCGCGGTGATCTCCTCGATCGAGCCGCAGCGCATCTTGCGCAGGGTGTCGCGCATGCCCTGGCTTTCCAGCTGGAACACGCCGACCGTCTGGCCGGAGGCGAGCAGCTCGTAGGTCTTGGTGTCGTCGAAGGGCAGCTTGCCCAGATCGATGATCTCGCCGCGCTTCTTCAGGTGCTTGACCGCCCGGTCCAGGACCGTGAGGGTCTTCAGGCCCAGAAAGTCGAACTTCACCAGGCCGGCGCTTTCGACCCACTTCATGTTGAATTGGGTGGCCGGCAGGTCCGAGCGCGGGTCCTTGTAGAGCGGCGTCAGCTGGGTCAGGGGCCGGTCGCCGATCACCACGCCTGCGGCGTGGGTCGAGGCGTTGCGGAACAGGCCCTCCAGCTGCAGGGCCACGTCCAGGCAGGCCTTGACGTTGCCGTCCTCGTCGCGGGCCTGCTTGAGGCGCGGCTCGATGTCGATGGCCTGGGCCAGGGTCACCGGCGCGGCCGGGTTGTTGGGCACCATCTTGCAGAGCCGGTCGACCAGGCCCAGCGGCAGCTGCATCACCCGGCCGACGTCGCGCAGCACGGCGCGGGCCTGCAGCGAGCCGAAGGTGATGATCTGGGCCACGCGGTCGCGGCCGTACTTCTCCTGCACGTAGGAGATCACCTCTTCGCGGCGCTCCTGACAGAAGTCGATGTCGAAGTCGGGCATCGACACCCGCTCCGGATTGAGGAAGCGCTCGAACAGCAGGCCGAAGCGCAGCGGGTCCAGGTCGGTGATGGTCAGCACCCAGGCGACCAGCGACCCGGCGCCCGAACCCCGGCCCGGGCCGACGGGAATGCCGTGCTCCTTGGCCCACTTGATGAAGTCCGACACGATCAGGAAGTAGCCGGGGAAGCCCATCTTGATGATGATCGACAGCTCGAAATCCAGCCGGTCCCAGTAGACCTGCTCGTCGACGGCCAGCTTGTCCAAGGCGGCCAGGCGCATCTTCAGGCCTTCCTTGGCCTGGTGGGTCAGTTCCTCGGGTTCGCTGCGGCCGTCGCCGGTGGGGAAGCTGGGCAGGATCGGGTCGCGCTTGTGGACCATGAAGGCGCAGCGGCGGGCGATGTCGAGGGTGTTGTCGCAGGCTTCCGGCAGGTCGGCGAACAGCTTGCGCATGTCCTCGGCCGGCTTGAACCAGTGCTCGGGCGTCACGCGCCGCCGCTCGTCCTGGCCGACGAAGGCGCCGTCGGAAATGCACAGCAGGGCGTCGTGGGCGTCGTACAGGCTGGGCTTGGCGTAGTAGACGTCGTTGGTGGCGACCAGCGGCGCGTCGTGCTCATAGGCCCAATGGACCAGGCCCGGCTCGGCGGCGGCCTGGCGCGGCAGGCCGTGGCGCTGCAGCTCGACATAGAAGCGGTCGGCGAACACCCGCTGCATTTCCGCCAGGGCGGCCTCGCCCTCGGCGGTCTTGCCGGCGGCCAGCAGGGCGTCGACCGGACCGTCCGTGCCGCCCGACAGCAGGATCAGCCCCTCGGCGTGCTGGACCACCTTGGCCCAGGGCACGACTGGCTCGGCCATCTCGCCGCTTTCCAGATAGGCCAGGGACGACAGTTCCGAGAGGTTCAGATAACCCCGCTCGTTCTGGACCAGCAAGGTGATGGTCGGGGTGCGGGCCCAGCGCTCGGTCGGCCCCGCCCCGATCCCGGACACCGCCAGGGCGCAGCCGATGATCGGCTGGACCCCGTAGTCCTTGGAATAGACGGAATATTCCAGCGCCCCGAACAGGTTGTTGCGGTCCACCAGCCCCGCCGCCGGCATGCCGGCGGCGGCGGCCATGCCGGGGATCTTGTCGGCCTTGATGGCGCCTTCCAGCAGCGAATAGGCCGAGCGCACGCGAAGGTGGACGAAACCCTGACCTTCATTGCCCGACATCACCGCACCTCATGCTTCCGCGACTCAGGCCACCAATTGGGCGACCTGGCACATCATCCAGACGAAGCTCGCGACAGATACAAGCGCCAAAGACTCACGCGCGATACGGACCATGGGAACCCTCCTGCGGTCGTTGCTTGTTTGTTCTATATTCCACTTTTGTTCTCGCCCGCAAGAGACCCTTGTTCGATTGCGCGCTTTTTTGTCGCGCGGCCCGCGCGGATGGGTCGCGGCGGCGGTTTCCGATGGATTTGCGGCGCGGATCGGCGCAGATCGCCGCCATGCGCCTGATCATCGACACCGACACCGCCGGGGACGACGTGTTCTCCCTGATGCTGGCCCTGCGCCGTCCGGACGTGAGCGTCGAGGCCATCACCATCGCCCATGGCAATGTCGGCTTCGAGCAACACGCCGAGAACGCCCTGGCCACGCTGGAGATCTGCGGCCGGGCCAGCGAAGTCCCGGTCTATCTGGGCGCCCAGCGGCCGTTCACCCGCGCGCCGTTGGACGCGGCCTATGTGTTCGGGGCCG
Source organism: Caulobacter sp. BE254 (assembly GCF_031457295.1). Classification (NCBI taxonomy): domain Bacteria; kingdom Pseudomonadati; phylum Pseudomonadota; class Alphaproteobacteria; order Caulobacterales; family Caulobacteraceae; genus Caulobacter; species Caulobacter sp. BE254. The sequence continues at coordinate 95,272 of NZ_JAVDWJ010000004.1, forward strand.
ACGGCATGAGCGACAGCGGCTTTGCGAAGGCCGTCCAGCGCCCCTCCCCCGGCCATGCCGCCGACGAGATCGTGCGGCGGGTGATGGACGCGCCCGGCGAGATCACCCTGATCGCCCAGGCCGCCCTGACCAACATCGCCCTGGCCTATCTGCGCGAGCCGCGCATCGCCCAAGCCGTCAAGCATCTGTGGATCATGGGCGGGACCGACAACGGGGTCGGCAACGTCACCCCGGCGGCCGAATACAACCTCTATGTCGATCCGGAAGCGGCCAAGATCGTGATCAACGCCGGCTTTCCGACGAGCATCGTCACCTGGACGCAGACGCTACGGGACGGCCTGCTGACCGTGGAGCAGCTGGCGGCGCTGGACGCCCTGGGCACACCGCGCGCGGCGTTCTTCACCAAGGTCAACCGCACCTCCCTGGCCTTCGCCCAGCAGACGCAAGGCCTGGACGGCAGCCTGCACCCCGACGCCCTGACCTGCGCCGTGGCCCTCGACGAGACCCTGATCCTGGAGTCCGACATGGCCGTGGTCGATGTCGAGACGATCGGCGAGCTGACGCGCGGCTATCTGAGCGTCTCCCACCCGATCCTGCCGGACATCGAACTGGCCGACCCAGCCCTGAAGCGCCGGCCGCCCAACGCCCGGATAATCCGGAAGATCGACACGGCGGGGTTCTACGCCGCCATGCGGGCCGCGCTGCTTTAGAAGCTCTGCGCCACCAGGTGCCCATCCTTGAGAGCAAAGACTCGGTCCATGTAACGGGCCAGTTCCATGTTGTGGGTGGCGATCAGGGCCGCCACGCCCCGCTGCCGGGCCTGCTCGTAGAGCGCCTGGAACACCCCCGCCGAATTGGCCGGGTCGAGGTTGCCGGTCGGCTCGTCGGCCAACAGCAGCTTGGGCTTGTTGGCCAGGGCCCGGGCGATGGCCACCCGCTGCTGCTCGCCGCCCGACATCTGGCCCGGCTGGTGGTCGAGGCGCGCGGCCAGCCCCAGCTGGTTCAGCATCTCGGTCGCCGAGGCCCGCGCCTCGGCCTTGCTGCGGCCGGCGATCATCGACGGCATGGCGACATTGTCCAGCGCGCTGAATTCGGGCAGCAGGTGGTGGAACTGGTAGATGAAGCCGACGGTCGACAGCCGCACCTTGGTGCGCTGGCGCTCGGACAGCTTGGAGCAATCGCGGCCGTCCAGGGCGATCAGGCCGGCGTTCGGCTTTTCCAGCAGGCCGGCCGCGTGCAGCAGCGACGACTTGCCCGAACCGGACGGACCGATCAGCCCGACCACCTCGCCCGGATAGACGTCCAGGTCGACGCCGCGCAGCACGTTCAGGGCGCCGGCCTCGGTGACATAGGTGCGCTCGACGCCGCGCAGAGCCAGGACGGGGCTACTCATAGCGAAGGGCCTCGACCGGATCGAGCCGCGAGGCGCGGATGGCGGGCGGCAGGGTGGCCAGGATGCTCATGGCCGTCGAAATGCCGACGATGCCGGCCACCTCGGCCCAGTCGATCTTGGCCGGGATGTGGGCCAGGAAGTAGATGTCGGCGCTGAACACCGCCGTGCCCGTCACCCACTCCACGAAGTTCTGGATGGCGGTGATGTTGGCGCAGAACAGCACGCCCAGCAGCAGGCCCGCCAGGGTGCCCGATAGGCCGATCGACGCGCCGGCCATCACGAAGATTCGCAGGATCGCGCTCTGGCTGGCGCCCATGGTCCGCAGGATGGCGATGTCGCGGCCCTTGTTCTTCACCAGCATGACCAGGGCCGAAATGATGTTCAGGGTGGCGATGGCGACGATGAAGAACAGGATCAGCCGCATCACCTTGCGTTCGACCTGCAGGGCGTTGAAGTAGCTGGCGTTCTTGTCCATCCAGTCCTGGACGAAGGCGCCGGGGCCGCTGGCCTGCTGGATGATCGGCTTGATCGCCTTGGCCTTGTCCGGATCGGCGATCTTGATCTCGACATAGTCGATCGCGGTGTCGCGGCTGAAGAACAGCTGGGCCTGGGGCAGCGCCATGTAGACGAAGCTCTCGTCGAACTGGCTCATGCCGACGCTGAAGATGCCGCCGACCGTGTAGTCCTTCTCGCTGGTCGAGGTCCCAAAGGCCGTGGCTGGACCGGAAGGCGAGATCAGGGTGATGGCGTCGCCCACCGACAGGCCGAGGTTGCGGGCCATGCGGTCGCCGATCAGCACGATGTCGCCGCCGTCCTCGCCCTCGCCGAAGCCGGCCAGCGAGCCGCGCTTGATGTTGGACGAGATCATCTTCATGCCGCGCAGGTCGGCCGGCGTGACGCCGCGCACGATGGCGCCGGACACCTGGCTGGGGCCGATGACCATGGCCTGGGCCTCGACCATCGGCGCGGCCTGGGTGACGCCGCGCACGGCCTTGATGCGGGTGATGACGCCGTCCCTGTCGGGTCCGTTCAGCAGCGGGCCCTGGGCGTAGACGTGGCCGTTGAAGCCCAGCAGCCGGCCCAGCAGCTCGGCGCGGAAGCCGTTCATCACGCTCATCACGGTGATCAGGGCGAACACCGCCAGCATCACCGCGGCGAAAGAGATGATGGCGATCAGCGCCACGCCGCCGTTCTTGCGCTTGTTGCGCAGATAGCGCCAGGCGACGGTGCGCTCCCAGGTTCCGAACGGACCCGCGCCCAGGGCCATCAGGCGGCCTTGGCGCTGAGTTGGGCCAGGACCGAGTCCAGCGAGGCGCTGTGGCGCTCGCCGGTCCTGCGGTTCTTCAGCTCGACCACGCCCTCGGCGATCCCCTTGGGGCCGACGATCAGCTGCCAGGGCACGCCGATCAGGTCCATGGTGGCGAACTTGGCGCCGCCGCGGGCGTCGGTGTCGTCATAGAGCGGGTCGCGGCCGGCGGCCTTCAGCGCCTGGTAGGCGGTTTCGCAGGCCTCGTCGCAGGCGGCGTCGCCCTGGCGCATGTTGATGATCCCGACGCCGAACGGGGCGACCGATTCCGGCCAGATGATGCCGCCATCGTCATGGCTGGCCTCGATGATCGCGCCCAGCAGCCGCGAGACGCCGACGCCGTAGCTGCCCATCTGCACCGGCACGTCCTTGCCGTCCGGCCCGGTGACCAGGGCCTTCATCGGCTCGGAATACTTGGTCCCGAACGAGAAGATGTGGCCCACCTCGATGCCGCGGGCCGACAGGCGGTCGCCTTCGGGGATGGCGTCGAAGGCCGCCTCGTCGTGCATTTCCTCGGTGGCGGCGTAGAGCGCCGTACGCTGGTTCACCAGCGGCTGCAGGTCGCCGTACCAGTCGACATCCGGGCCAGGCGCGGCCATCTCGACCAGGTCCTTGTGGCAGAAGACGGCGCTTTCGCCGGTGTCGGCCAGGACGATGAATTCGTGGGAAAGGTCGCCGCCGATCGGGCCGGTGTCGGCGCGCATCGGCACGGCCTTCAGGCCCATGCGCGAGAACAGGTTCAGATAGGCGACGAACATGCGGTTATAGGCCTTGCGCGCGCCCTCGGCGTCGAGGTCGAAGCTGTAGGCGTCCTTCATCAGGAACTCGCGGCCGCGCATCACGCCGAAGCGCGGGCGTCGCTCGTCGCGGAACTTCCATTGCACGTGGTAGAGGTTCTTGGGCAGGTCCTTGTAGCTCTTCACCGAGCCGCGGAAGATCTCGGTGATCATTTCCTCGTTGGTGGGCCCGTACAGCAGCTCGCGCTCGTGGCGGTCGACGATGCGCAGCATTTCGGGGCCGTAGGCGTCGTAGCGACCGGACTCGCGCCACAGGTCGGCCAACTGCAGGGTCGGCATCAACAGCTCGATGGCCCCGGCCCTGTCCATCTCCTCGCGGACGATCTGCTCGACCTTGTTGAGCACCTTCAAGCCCAGCGGCAGCCAGGCGTAGATGCCCGCCGCCTCCTGGCGGATCATGCCTGCGCGCAGCATCAGCTGGTGCGAGACGATCTGGGCGTCGGAGGGAGCTTCTTTCAGAACGGGCAGGAAATAGCGCGACAGGCGCATGGACGAGACGTCTCCGGGGAATTCGAGGCGTTGAGATAGCCGCTTGGGCCTCAGCTTGGCAACGCGCGCGGCGAAAAGATGACGCCGGGGGCTCCGGAAACGAAAAGAAGGCCGCGCGGTTCACGCGCGGCCTATCAAGTCATCGTCGGGGAAGACGCCACAGAGCAAGGTCGGAAAAGCCGGCCTCGTGAGTCTGAGACTAACCTCCGAACAGTTGTTCGGGGCGCCCGATTGCGTCTGGCCTGACCACTTGGCGAACTTCGCCCATGAAATGGGCGAACGCCGGCAAAACCATCGTCGCCCGCCCAAGGCTTGGGCGCCATTCCTGGGATTAATAGGTGGCGGGCAGGGCCGGCAGGTCGATCAGGTGGAAATGGATGGTCAGCAGCAGTCCGGCCATCACCAGGGCTGAGACCCAGGTGGTGGTGAAGAACTTGCGCTTGAGGTTCGGATTGACCGGCGCGCCCGGGTCCGCGCCAGGCGGCGGCTCAATCCCCATCTCCTTGAAGGTGCGGTTGCCCAGGGGCAGCACGGCGAACAGCGTGGTCCACCAGATGGTCAGATAGACGGCGATGCAGGTGACGGGACCCATCAGTGATGCGCCTCCTTGGGCGTTTCCATGAGTTCGACCAGCATGCCGCCCATGTCCTTGGGGTGAACGAAGATGATCAGCGTGCCGTGGGCGCCGATGCGCGGCTCGCCCAGCACGGTGGCGCCCTTGGCGACCAGGCTGTCGCGGGCATCAAAGATGTTCTCGACCTCGAAGCAGATGTGGTGCTGGCCGCCCTTTGGGTTCTTGGCCAGGAAGCCGTGAATCGGCGAAGCCTCGCCATAGGGCTCGATCAGCTCGATCTGGCTGTTGGGCAGGTTGACAAAACAGACCCAGACGCCCTGTTCCGGCATGGCCCACTTGTCGGTGTGCGAGGTCGCGCCCAGCAGGTCTCGGTACATCTTCACCGACTCGTCGATGGAGGGCGTGGCCACGCCGACGTGGTTGAGCTTGCCGATCATCCGTTCAGGTCCTGCGGGGCCGGAGGCGCGAGCGCGCGCCTCTCGTCGTTTTTCGAGGATATAGACGACTTCCTGGACCCGCGGCGAGGCGTTTCAGCGGCGGGGCGCCTCGCCCCGCGATCAATCCGCTCGGGCGGGCCGGGCAAGCCACCAATATCGCGCGGGGAACATCTCATCGCGCGGGGAACATCTCGACCAGGAACAGCCCGGCGACGAAGCCGCCGACGTGGCACTCCCAGGCGATCATCAGTCCGCCCTGCCCCGACGCCATGCCAAGGCCGAAGCCGATGGCGACCAGCACCAGGTTCATGATGACGAAGGACCAGGTCTGCTTGCCCACCTGGCTGGAGAGGATCGGCGTCAGGCCGCCGTCCGGCGTCAGCCGCGCCACCGCGCCCCACAGGCCGCAGATGGCGCCCGAGGCCCCGACAGCCGAGATCTCGCCGTTCCAGTGCAGGACGAGGAACAGCAGTCCCCCCGCCAGGCCGCAGATCAGGAAGAAGGCCCAGAACAGCAGGCCGCCCTTCAGGTCCCGGCCCAGGCGCACGGCGATGGCCGGGCCCAGGCTGACCAGGGCGCTGGTGTTCATCACGATGTGCAGCAGCCCCGCATGCAGGAAGATGTGGGTCAGCGGGGTCCACCAGAAGCCCTGCCGGAAGTACGGCGGGTAGAGGCTGCCCAGGGCGAGCATGGTCTCGTCCCAGCCCTGCATCTTGCCCAGCAGCTGAACGCCGGAGACGATCCACAGGACCGCGGTGAGCGCGCCCAGCGCCCAGGCCTCGCCGGCCATCAGACGCAGGGTCTGGCGCCAGCGGGGCTCGGGCTCGGGAGCGATCGGCCGCGTCGCCTCGGCGGGCGGGCTGGTCTCGTCCATCGTGCGGTCAGATCCGCAGGACCGTGGTCTCGACCACGGGCTTGCGCTCCCAGATGCGGAAGGCCGCCTTCTTCACCGCCTTGGACAGGGCGCTTTCGATGGCCTCGTCGATCTCGCACTGGTCGCCGCTCAGGCGCTTGAAGGCGGTCTCGGCCTCCTCCGCCAGGTCGTCCAAGGCGTCGTCGAGCGGATATTCGGCGTCGCCCGCCAGGCCCAGGCCGCGGACCTGCGGACCCGAGACGATCTTGTTGCGGCCGTCCAGCACGACGGAAACAGCCAGCATGCCGTTGAACGCCGCGTGGCGCCGCTCGCGCAGGGCCTCGCCGTTCTCGGGCGTCACCACCCCGCCGTCGACATAGAGACGCCCCGACGGGACCTCGTCGATGATCTGCGGATGGCCGGGGGCCAGCAGCACCATGTCGCCGTTGCGCGGGCTGACCGCGTGCGGCACCTGCAGGTCCTTGGCGAAGGCGGCGTGCTCGATCAGGTGGCGACGCTCGCCATGGGTCGGCACGGCGATGGTCGGCCGGGCCCATTGGTACATCTGCTTGAGCTCGTCGCGGCAGGGGTGGCCGCTGACGTGGATGCCGGGGGTGTCGCGCTCGGTGTGCAGCCGCACGCCGCGGTCGGCCAGCTTGTTCTGCAGGTTGCGGATCGGGATCTCGTTGCCCGGGATCACGCGCGAGCTAAAGATCACGTGGTCGCCCTGCGAGAGCTTGACGTGCGGATGGGTGCCTTCGGCGATCCGGGCCAGAGCGGCGCGCGCCTCGCCCTGACTGCCGGTGCACAGGAACAGCACCTCGTTCTCGGGCAGGTACTTGGCCTGGTCGTCGGTGATGAAGGGCTCCAGGCCCTCCAGCAGGCCGACGTGGCGGGCGGCGGCGCTCATCCGGTGCATCGAGCGCCCGGCCAGGCAGACCTTGCGGCCGGCGGCCTGGGCGGCGCGGATCACCGTGTCCATCCGGGCCACGTTCGAGGCGAAGCAGGCCACGGCGATCTTGCCGGTCAGGCCCTTGATCAGCCGGTTCATCGCCACGCGGACGTCGGCTTCGGAACCGGCCTCGCCGTCGACGAAGACGTTGGTGCTGTCGCAGACCATGGCCAGCACGCCCTCGTCGCCGAGGCGCTTGATGGCCTCGATGTCGGTGGGGCCGCCCAGCTGGGGATCGGGATCGATCTTCCAGTCGCCGGTGTGCAGGATCGTGCCCAGCGGCGTCTTGATCGCCAGGCCGTTCGGCTCCGGGATCGAGTGGGTCAGGGTGATCATTTCCAGGTGGAAGGGACCCAGGTCGAAGCTGCCGCTGAGCGGGATCTCGGTGATCGGCACCTCGTCCAGCAGCCGGGCGTCGCGCAGCTTCTCGCGCAGCAGGAAGGCGGTGAAGGGCGTGGCGTAGACCGGCGCCTTGAGGCGCGGCCACAGCCAGTGCACGGCGCCCAGGTGGTCTTCGTGGGCGTGGGTCAGGACGATGCCGATGATGTCGTCGGCATAGGCCTCGATGAATTCGGGGTCGGGCAGGATGATCTCGACGCCGGGCGTGGTCTGGTCGCCGAAGGTCACGCCCAGGTCGACGACGATCCACTTGCGGTCGTTAGCCGGGCCGTAGCCGTACAGGTTGAAGTTCATGCCGATCTCGTTCGACCCGCCGAGCGGCAGGAAGACGAGTTCGTCCTTGGGGGAAGGCTTGTCGGTATATTTGGTCATTACGTCTCTAGATGGGTGTTGCGGCGATGAATTTCGAGGAGACCGCGGATGGTCAGATCTGAATCGAAGTGGTCGATGCTGTCGGTGGCGCCCTCGAACAGCGAGGCGACGCCGCCGGTGGCGACCACGGTCATGGGTTCGGCCCGTTCGGCCTTGATGCGGGCCACCAGGCCCTCGATCAGGGAAATATAGCCCCAGAACACGCCCGACTGCATGGCGCTGACCGTGTCGGTCCCGACCACGCGGTTGCCGGCCGGCCGCTGGATGGCGATGCGCGGCAGCTTGGCCGCGGCCTCGTGCAGGGCCTGCATGGACAGATTAATGCCGGGGGCGATGATGCCGCCCTCGAACGCCCCGTCGGCCCCGACGATGTCGAAGGTGGTGGCCGTGCCGCTGTCGATGACGATCAGCGGACCCGGATAGACCATGTGCGCGCCCACGGCGTTGACCAGGCGGTCGGCCCCGGCCTCGGACGGCTTGTCGATCCGCACGTCGACGCCCAGCCTGGCGTTCTCGCCGATCACCAGCGGCTCGACGTTGAAATAGCGGCGCGACAGGTTGCGCAGGTTGAAGATCGATTGCGGCACGACGCTGGAGATGATCACCGAGTCGATGGCCCGGAAGCCCAGGCCCTGCATCGACAGCAGTTGCGACAGCCAGACCACGTATTCGTCGGCCGTGCGCGTGCTCTCGGTGGCCGCGCGCCACTGGGCGATCCAGGTCGCACCGTCGTGGATGGCGAACATGGTGTTGGTGTTGCCCTGTTCGATGGCCAGCAGCATCAGAAGGCCCCTCCGAAAAAGACGTCGCCGGCGGTGACCCGCCGCAACTGACCGTCGGCCAGACGAAGACGCAGCGCGCCATCGCCGTCCAGTCCTTCGGCGATCCCCTCCAGGGTTTCGGTCCCGAGCCGGGCGACGCAGGGCTCGCCCAGGCCGTGGGCGCGGGCGGTCCAGGCGTCGGCGATGGCCGGGAAGCCCAGGCGCAGCCAGACGTCCTGCCAGCGCGTGAAGGCGGCGGCCAGGACCTCGATGGCCTCGACCGGCGACGGCGGCGGGGCGTCCCGGTAGGTCGTCAGGGCGGTGGCCGGGCGTTCGCTGTCGATCGGCTTGCGGGCCAGGTTCACCCCCACCCCGACGGCGATCCACAGGCCGCCGGTCGGCCGGGTTCCGGACTCGACGAGGATGCCGCTGACCTTCAGCCCGCCCAGCAGCGGGTCATTGGGCCATTTGAGGCTGACCAGGCTGGCGGGCGCGTAGGCGCCCAGCAGGTCGGCCACGGCCAGAGCGGCGACGAACGACACCTGGGCCGCCTCGGCCGGCGGCTTGTCGGTGGAGAACAGCAGGGTGGCGGCCAGGTTGCCGGCCCCGGTCTCCCAGGCCCGGCCGCGCCGGCCGCGGCCGGCGGTCTGGCGCAGGCCGACGATCCACATCGGCCCCGCCTCCCCCGCTTCCGCGCGGCGACGGGCCTCTGCGTTGGTCGAGTCGATCTCGTCCAGGACGACGACGGGCGTCCCCTTGGCGGTCGAGCCTCTAGGCGTCGGGCCGGGGCCCGTCACCTCACGCGTGGCCAAAGGCCGCCGCGGCGGCCCTGGCGGCCGGGTCGAGCCAGATCAGCGCGACCAGCACGACCGGGAACGAGAAGGCGGCGGCCACGAAGCCGACGGCGCGGGCGATCGGCTGCGGCCTGTCCACCGCGCCGGCCGGGGCGTCGAACCACATCGTCTTGATCAGGCGCAGGTAATAGAAGGCCGCGACCACGCTGCCGACCAGGCCCAGCACCGCCGCCCATTGCAGCAGCACGTCGCCCGAGCCCATGGCCGCGCCGAAGACGTAGAACTTGGCCCAGAAGCCCGAGAACGGCGGCATGCCCAGGGCCGACAGGGAGAACGCGGTCATGGCCACGGCGACTCCCGGACGGTGCTTCACCAGCCCCGCCATGTCCTCGATGGTCTCCATGGGCTTGCCGTCGCGCGACAACGCTTGAAGACAAGCAAAGAAGCCGGTGACGTCGACCATGTACAGGGTCATGAACAGCAGCATCGAATGCAGGCCGGTCTCGCCGCCGGTCGCCACGCCCAGCAGGGCGTAGCCGACATTGGCGATCGAGCTGTAGGCCCACAGGCGCTTGAGGTTGCTCTGAGCCAGGCCCGCGAAGGCGCCGACGAAGACCGAGGCCAAGGCGGTGATGATCAGGATCTGGCGCCACTGGGCCACCGAATCCGGGAAGGCGTCGCCCAGCACGCGGGCGAACATCATCATGGCGGCCAGCTTGGGCGCGGCGGCGAAGAAGCCGACCACCGGGGTCGGGGCGCCTTCGTAGACGTCGGGCGTCCACATGTGGAACGGCGCGGCCGAGACCTTGAACGCCAGGCCGCACAGCAGGAACACCAGGCCGAACAGCAGGCCCGTGCCGTGCGTTCCGTGGGCCGCGGCGGCGATGTCCTCAAAGCGGGTCGAACCGGCGAAGCCGTAGATCAGCGAAGCGCCGTACAGCAGCAGGCCCGACGACAGCGCGCCCAGCACGAAGTACTTCAGGCCGGCTTCCGACGACTTGGCGTCGTCGCGGCGGAAGGCGGCCAGCACGTACAGGGCCAGCGACTGCAGCTCGACGCCGACATAGAGGCTGATCAGGTCGCCGGCCGAGGCGGTGACGCCCATGCCCAGCGCCGACAGGATCACCAGCACGGCGTATTCGAACTTCTGGTCGCCGCGGACGGCCAGCCAGCGGTCGCCCAGCACGATGGCCACGGCGCTGAAGCCGTAGATCGCGACCTTGGCGTAGGTCGCGGCGGCGTCGGCGGCGTAGACGCCGTTGAAGGCGTGTCCGTGCGGCCCGACCACGGCGGCCACGGCCGCGCCCAGCAGGGCCAGGACGGCCGCGCCGGTGAACAGCGGGGTGACCTTGCCGTGGAACGCGCCCCAGACCAGCAGAACCAGGGCCGAGGCCCCGAGGATCACTTCGGGGAGAACGAGGGAGAAGTTGGCGGCGAACGTCATGGGGTCCCTCACCCGCCCACGGCGGCGCGCCAGGCGCCGACGAGCCCGTCGACGGACGACGCGGTCAGGTTGAAGATGAGATTGGGATAAACGCCGAGCACCAGGGTGCCGATGATCAGCGGGGCGAAGATCAGGATTTCGCGGGCGTCCAGGTCGGTGATGGTCTTGAGCTCGGGATTGACGATCTCGCCGAACATCACGCGGCGGTACAGGTTCAGCGCATAGACCGCCGACAGGATCACGCCCGTGGTCGCCACCAGCGCCGTCCAGGTCGAGGCCTTGTAGACCCCGGTCATGGTCAGGATCTCGCCGACGAAGCCCGAGGTGCCCGGCAGGCCGACATTGCCCATGGTGAACAGCATGAACACCGCCGCGTACCAGGGCATGCGGTTGGTGAGGCCGCCGTAGAAGGCGATCTCGCGGGTGTGCATGCGGTCATAGACCACGCCGACGCAGAGGAAGAGCGCGCCCGAGATCAGGCCGTGGCTCAGCATCTGGAAGATCGCGCCCTGCTCGCCCTGCACGTTGCCCGAGAAGATGCCCATGGTCACGAAGCCCATGTGGGCCACCGAAGAATAGGCGATCAGCTTCTTGATGTCGGTCTGACGGAAGGCGACCAGCGAGGTGTAGACGATGGCGATGGCCGACATCGCGAACACCAGGGGCTGGAACAGCTCCGAGGCGTTGGGGAACATCGGCAGGGAAAAGCGCAGGAAGCCGTAGCCGCCCATCTTCAGCAGGATGCCCGCCAGGATCACCGAACCGGCGGTCGGGGCCTCGACGTGGGCGTCGGGCAGCCAGGTATGGACCGGCCACATCGGCATCTTGACCGCGAAGCTGGCGAAGAAGGCCAGCCACAGCCAGGTCTGCAGCCACGGGGCGAACTTGAAGGTCATCAGCACCGGGATCGACGAGGTGTGGGCGATGGCGATCATCGACAGGATGGCCGCCAGCATCAGCACCGAGCCAAGCAGGGTGTAGAGGAAGAACTTGTAGGCCGCATAGACCCGGCGCTTGCCGCCCCAGATGCCGATGATCAGGAACATCGGGACCAGGCCGCCCTCGAAGAAGAGGTAGAACAGGATCAGGTCCAGGGCGCAGAACACCCCGACCACCAGGGTCTCCAGGACCAGGAAGCAGATCAGGTACTCGACCACGCGTTTGTCGACCGACTTCCAGCCGGCGATGATGCAGATCGGCAGCAGGAAGGTGGTCAGCAGGACGAACAGGATCGAGATCCCGTCCACGCCCATCCGATAGTGCAGGCCCGCGAACCAGTTGAGGTCTTCCACGAACTGGAAGCCCGGGTTCTTGGCGTCGAACTGGGCGACCAGCACGACCGACAGGGCAAAGGTGACCAGGGTGGTCGCCAGGGCGATCCACTTGGCCAGGGTGTCCGTCTTGGCGTTGTCGCCGTGCAAGGCGCGCGCGCCCAGCAGCAGGACCACGCCGACAAGCGGAGCGAAGGTGGTGAGGCTAAGCAGGCCGGTCATCGATCCGTCCTCAACGGAATGCGTAAAGGGCGAACGTCAGCAGGCCGGCGACGCCGAGCAGCATGACGAAGGCATAGTGGTACAGATAGCCGGACTGCAGCTTGCCGGTCCGGCGGCCGACTTCGTAGCTGACGGCGCTGACGCCGTCCGGGCCGAGGCCGTCGATCAGCTTCTGGTCGCCGCCCTTCCAGAACAGGTCACCGAGGAACTTGGCCGCGCGCACGAAGGTCGCCTGGTACAGCTCGTCGAAGAACCACTTGTTGTAGAAGAACACGTACAGCGGGCCGTTGCGGGCCGCCAGGGCGGCGCCCAGCCGCTCGTTGCCCTTGATCAGATAGACCCAGACGGCGATCGCCAGGCCCAGGATCGAGGCGACCAGCGGGCTCCACTTCACCCACTCGGGGACCTCATGGGCCTCGTGCAGCACGTGGTTGGTCGGGGCGTTGTAGATCGCGCCGCGCCAGAACTCGGCCTGGTCGTGGCCGACAAAGTAGTCGGTGAACACGAAGCCGGCGAAGATCGCGCCGATCGACAGCACGATCAGCGGGAACAGCATCACCCAGGGGCTCTCGTGCGGCTTGTGGTCGTGACCGTGATCGTCATGGCCGTGGCCGTCGTCAGGCAACGGCTCGTCATGGGTCTCGATCTGGGCCGACGAGGCGTGATCGTCATGCCCGTGGTCGGCGGCGTGGTGATCGTCATGACCCCAGCGGGCCTGGCCGTTGAAGGTGAAGAAGGCCACGCGCCAGGAGTAGAACGAGGTCAGGCCCGCCACCAGCACGCCAATCGCCCAGGCGAACGTCGCCACGCCGTTGTGACCACCAGCGGCGAAGGCCGCCTCGATGATGGTGTCCTTCGAGTAGAAGCCGGCGAAGCCCAGATGCAGCGGCGGGAAGCCGAGGCCCGTGATGGCGATGGTGCCGACGGTCATGGCGCCGAAGGTCACCGGCAGAAGCTTCCACAGGGCCCCGTACTTCCGCATGTCCTGCTCGTGGTGCATGCCGTTGATCACCGAGCCCGCGCCCAGGAACAGCAGCGCCTTGAAGAAGGCGTGGGTGAACAGGTGGAACATCGCCGCCTGGTAGGCGCCGACGCCGGCCGCGAAGAACATGTAGCCCAGCTGCGAACAGGTCGAATAGGCGATGACCCGCTTGATGTCGTTCTGGGTCAGACCGACCGTGGCCGCGAACAGGGCCGTGATCGCGCCGATCACCGTGACGATGTTCTTGGCGACGGGCGCGTACTCGAACATCGGCGACAGCAGGCACAGCATGTAGACGCCGGCGGTGACCATGGTCGCCGCGTGGATCAGGGCCGAGACCGGGGTCGGGCCTTCCATGGCGTCCGGCAGCCAGGTGTGCAGGAAGAACTGCGCCGACTTGCCCATCGCGCCGATGAACAGCAGGAAGCAGGCGATATCGACCAGCGGGAAGGTGTGGCCGGCAAATTGCCAAGTGCGCGCGGCGCCCGAGGCGATCTGCGGGAAGATCTCGTGGAACTGGACCGAGCCGAACGCCCAGAACGTGGTCATGATGCCCAGGGCGAAACCGAAGTCCCCCACCCGGTTGACGACGAAGGCCTTGATGGCGGCGGCGCTGGCGGTCGGCTTCTTGAACCAGAAGCCGATCAGCAGGTACGAGGCCAGGCCCACCCCTTCCCAGCCGAAGAACAGCTGCATGAAGTCGGCGGCGGTGACCAGGGCCAGCATGGCGAAGGTGAACAGCGACAGATAGGCGAAGAACCGCGGCTTGTCCGGGTCGTGCGCCATGTAGCCCCAGCTATAGACGTGCACGAGGGCTGAGACCGTGGTGACCACGATCAGCATCACCGCCGACAGGGCGTCGATGCGGATCGACCAGTTGGAAACGAAGTTCCCGACGTGGATGAAGGGCAGCAGGTCGACCGTGAAGGCCTCCATATGCCCCCAGGTCCACTGGCTGAACGTGTACCAGCCCAGGGCGCAGCTGAGGATCAGCGCGCCCGTGGTGACGGCCTGCGAGGCGACATCGCCGATGCGGCGGCCGAACAGGCCGGCGATGATCGCGGCGAGCAGCGGCGCGAGGACGAGGATGGTGACGAGAGTCTGCACTGCGATCAGCCCTTCATCACGCTGGCGTCGTCGACGGCGATGTCGCCGCGGTTACGGAAGAACGTCACCAGGATGGCCAGGCCCACGGCGGCTTCGGCCGCGGCGACGGTCAGCACGAACATGGCGAAGATCTGCCCCGTCACGTCGTGCAGATAGACCGAGAAGGCCACCAGGTTGATGTTCACCGCCAGCAGGATCAGCTCGATCGACATCAGGATGACGATGATGTTCTTGCGATTCACGAAGATGCCGAAGACGCCGATCGTGAACAGGATGGCGGCGACGACGAGATAGTGAGACAGGCCGATCATTCGCTGATCCCCTCGCCCGGCTTGATCTGCACGATTTCCATTCCGGTCTTTGGCGTGCGGGCGATCTGCCTACCGATGTCCTGGCGCTTGACGCCCGGCTTGTGGCGCAGGGTCAGGACGATGGCGCCGATCATGGCCACCAGCAGCACCAGGCCCGCCAGTTGGAAGAAGAAGATGTAGTCGGTGTAGAGCACCCGGCCGATCGCCTCGGTGTTGGGCACGCCGCCCGGCGAGGCGTTGGGCAAGGCGTTCAGGCCCGCCTTGCCGTTGGTGGCCACCGTCGCGGCGACGAAGATCATCTCCAGCGTCAGGATGCCGCCGACCAGCCCGCCGATCGGCAGGTACTGGGCGAAGCCCTGCCGCAGCTCGGCGAAATCGACGTCCAGCATCATCACGACGAACAGGAACAGCACCGCGACCGCGCCGACATAGACGACGATCAGCAGCATCGCCAGGAACTCCGCGCCCATCAGGACGAAGAGGCCGGCGGCCGAGAAGAAGGCGGTGATCAGGAAGAGCACCGAGTGCACGGGGTTCTTGGCCGAGACGACGAGAAGACCCGCCACCACGGTCGCTACCGCGAGCAAATAGAAAGCTATCGCCGGCAAGGCCATCGGCCCAGGTGCTCCCTCAAAAACCACAAAACAACGACGGGTCGAAGGACCGGTCGCCTAACCCTCGGAATCGCGCCCCGTCCTTTAGCGGTAGGGCGCGTCCAACTCCAGATTCTTCGCGATCAGCCGCTCCCAACGGTCGCCGTTGTCGAGCAGCTTTTCCTTGTCGTAATAGAGCTCTTCGCGCGTCTCGACGGCGAACTCGATGTTCGGCCCCTCGACGATGGCGTCCACCGGGCAGGCCTCCTGGCACAGGCCGCAATAGATGCACTTGACCATGTCGATGTCGTAGCGGGTCGTGCGGCGGCTGCCGTCGTCGCGCGGCTCGGCCTCGATGGTGATGGCCTGGGCCGGGCAGATGGCCTCGCACAGCTTGCAGGCGATGCAGCGCTCCTCGCCCGACGGATAGCGGCGCAAGGCGTGCTCGCCCCGGAAGCGCGGCGACTGCGGATTGCGCTCGTTCGGATAGATCACGGTCTTCTTCGGCGCGAGCATGTACTTCATGCCCAGGCCGAAGGCGCCCGCGAAGTCGAGCAACGCCACGCCCTTGATCGCCTGTGTGATGCGCTGGAACACCAGAGCTCTCCTAACACTTCTCTTTTGGGAAAGGACGCACGTCCCTGCCCGCTTCGATCTGTTCCCGGCGGATGGACTGCCGGATGATGCATTCCTTGGCCTTGGCGTCCGCCTGTTGGCGCGCTTCGACCTGTTCGTCCAGGGAACGCGCCCGCGGCGGCGGAAGGCCGCGCGGATGTTCCCATGCGGCGCATCCGGAAAGGGCGATCGTCGCGATCAATCCGGTCCAGCGCGCCGTCCGTGTCATTTTCCGCCCCTTGGAATGACGCAGGTGTAGTTCGAAAGCTGGGTGGGGTCGCCCCCGTCCTGCTTGGCTTCGATCTTGCCGCCGTCGGCGGCGCATCTCTCGCTGTCGCGGCGCAGCTGGTCGTAGCCGGCCGTGCCGCGCCCCAGCGAATAGGACGCCTTGGCCGGGGCGGCGCCGTCGGTCGCGCAGCCGGCCAGGACCAGCGCGAAGCCGACGCCCGTCAGGGCCAGATATGTCCGTCCGCCGATCACGCCTGCAGCCCGAAGACGCGCCAGGCCGAGACCAGCATCACCAGCACCAGCGACATCGGCAGGAACACCTTCCAGCCCAGGCGCATCAGTTGGTCGTAGCGGTAGCGGGGCACGATGGCCTTGGCCATGGCGATCATGAAGAACCAGAAGACGATCTTGGCGAAGAACACCAGGGCCAGCAGCAGGTTGGCCCAGAAGGTCGGCCAGGCGCTCAGGAAGCCCGTCGGGAAGCCCGGGTTCCAGCCGCCGAAGAACAGGACGCTGATCATCGCGCACATCAGCACGATGTTGGAATATTCGGCGACCATGAACAGCAGGTACGGGGTCGAGCTGTATTCGACCTGGTAGCCGGCCACGAGTTCGGATTCGGCTTCGGGCAGGTCGAAGGGCGGGCGGTTGGTCTCGGCCAGGGCCGAGATGAAGAACATGCCCATGGCGATGATCATCACCGGCGCCAGGATGATGTTCTTCAGGCCGTGGCCGCCGAACACGTTCCAGTTCCAGATCCAGCCCTTCTGCTGCTCGACGATCGAGCTGAGGTTCATGGTGCCGGCCAGCAGGATCACCGTGATGATGATCAGGCCGATCGACACTTCGTACGACACCATCTGCGCCGCCGAACGAAGGGCTCCAAGGAACGGGTACTTCGAGTTGGAAGCCCAGCCGCCCATGATGATGCCGTAGACGCCCAGCGAACTCATCGCCAGCAGATACAGGATGCCGACATTGAGGTTGGAAACCACCCAGCCCGGCGCGAACGGCACCACGGCCCAACCGACGAAGGCCAGGACCAGGCTCAGCAGCGGGGCCAGCAGGAAGATCACCTTGTCGGCGCCGGCCGGGATGATGATCTCCTTCAGCACGAACTTGAAGAAGTCGGCGAAGGACTGCAGCAAGCCGAACGGGCCCACCACGTTGGGACCCTTGCGCATCTGCACGCCGGCCCAGATCTTGCGGTCGGCCAGCAGCAGGAAGGCCAGGCTCAGCAGCACCCAGATCACGACCAGCAGAATCCCGCCGGTGGTCAGCAGGGTCCAGGTGACGGCCGGGTTGGAGAAGAATTCGCTCACCGGCCTACTCCGCCGCGATCTTGGCGGCGCCGGAAGCCGTGGCCGCGCATTCGGCCATGGTCACGCTGGCGCGCGCGATGGGGTTGGTCAGGTGGAAGGCCTTGACGGGGCTCTCGAACGGCGCGTCCGAAAGCTCGCCGGCGCCGCCCAGGCCCGACAGGTCGAACGACGTGGCCACCGAGCCGGGAGCGTAGTCGATCTGGCCGAAGGTCGGATGCTCGGCGAACAGCTTGGCGCGCAACTGGTCCAGGCTGTCATAGGGCAGCTTGGCGCCCAGGTGCTCGGACAGGGCCCGCAGGATCGACCAGTCTTCCTTGGCCTCGCCCTTGGGGAACACCGCGCGTTCGCCCATCTGGACGCGGCCTTCGGTGTTCACATAGAGGCCGTTCTTTTCGGTATAGGCCGCGCCGGGCAGGATGACGTCGGCCTTGTGGGCGCCGGCGTCGCCGTGGGTGCCCAGATAGACCTTGAAGGCGTCCGAGGCGGCGGTCTCGCACTCGTCGGCGCCCAGCAGGAACAGCACGTCCAGCGCGCCCGGCTTCAGCATCTCCGCCGTCGACAGGCCGCCCTCGCCCGGGACGAAGCCCAGGTCCAGGCCGGCCACGCGGGCGGCGGCGGTGTGCAGCACGTTCCAGCCGTTCCAGCCGTCACGCACCACGCCGAAGGTCTTGGCGACGGCGGCGGCGGCCTTCAGCACGGCGGCGCCGTCGGCGCGGCTGAGCGCGCCCTGGCCGACAATGATCGCCGGACGCTGGGCGTTCTTCAGGGCGGCGACGAAGTCGTTCTTGGCCTTGGCCAGGCCCGACAGGGTCTTGGTCCCCGCGCCCAGATAGTCGTAGTCGAAGGTCAGGTCGGCCTGCTGGCCGATCACGCCGAAGCGGGTCTTGCCGGCGATCCACTGCTTGCGGAACCGGGTGTTCAGGACCGGGGCCTCAAGGCGCGGATTGGCGCCGACGAACAGCACCACGTCGGCGTTCTCGACGCCGGCGATCGTCGAGTTGAACAGCCAGCTTTCGCGCGGTCCGTGGCCCAGGGCCGAGCCGTCCTGGCGGGCGTCGAGGTTCTTGACGCCCAGGGCGGTGAACAGGTCCTTGGTGGCCTTCAGGCTCTCGGCGTCCTGCAGGTCGCCGGCGATCACGCCGATACGGTCCGGCGCGGCGGCCTTGATCTTGGCGGCGACGGCGGCGAAGGCCTGGGCCCACGAGGCCGCCTGCAGCTTGCCACCGACGCGGACGTACGGACGGTCCAGACGCTGGCGCTGCAGGCCGTCGACGGCGTAGCGGGTCTTGTCGGAGATCCACTCTTCGTTGACGTCCTCGTTGACGCGCGGCAGCACGCGCAGCACCGCATTGCCACGGGCGTCGACGCGGATGGCCGAGCCCAGAGCGTCCATGACGTCGACGCTCTCGGTCTTCTTCAGCTCCCAGGGCCGCGCCTCGAAGGCGTAGGGCTTGGAGGTCAGGGCGCCGACCGGGCACAGGTCGATGACGTTGGCGCTGAGCTCCGACGTCACCGCCGCACCCAGATAGGTCGTGATTTCAACGTCTTCGCCGCGCGAGATCAGGCCGATCTCGGGCGAACCGGCGACTTCGGTGATGAAACGGACACAGCGCGTGCACTGGATGCAGCGCGTCATCACGGTCTTGATGAGCGGGCCCATGGCCTTTTCTTCGACCGCGCGCTTGTTCTCTTCGTAGCGGCTGTCGTCGCGGCCATAGCCCATGGCCTGGTCCTGCAGGTCGCACTCGCCGCCCTGGTCGCAGATCGGGCAATCCAGCGGGTGGTTGATGAGCAGGAACTCCATCACCCCTTCGCGGGCCTTCTTGACCATCGGGGTCTTGGTGAAGATCTCCTGGCCCTCGGCGGCCGGCAGGGCGCACGACGCCTGCGGCTTGGGCGGGCCGGGCTTCACCTCGACCAGGCACATGCGGCAGTTGCCGGCGATGCTCAGCCGCTCGTGATAGCAGAAGCGCGGGATCTCTTCCCCGGCCAGTTCCGCCACCTGCAGAACCGTCATGCCGGGCTCGAACTCGACCTCGACGCCATTGACCTTGGCGATTGCCATAATCGTCTACTCCGCCGCGATCAGCTTGGCGCCCTGCACGTGCAGGCGACCGCTACGATAGGATGCGATCCGCTCCTCCACCTCGTGGCGGAAATGGCGGAACAGGCCCTGGATCGGCCAGGCGGCCGCGTCGCCCAGGGCGCAGATGGTGTGACCCTCGACCTGGGTCGTGACGTCCAGCAGGGTGTCGATCTCCTTCGGATCGGCCTCGCCGGTGGCCATGCGCTCCATGACCCGCCACATCCAGCCGGTGCCTTCGCGGCACGGCGTGCACTGGCCGCAGCTCTCGTGCTTGTAGAAGTAGCTCAGGCGGGCGATGGCACGGACCAGGTCGGTGGACTTGTCCATGACGATCACGGCCGCGGTGCCCAGGCCCGACTTCAGGTTCCGAAGGGCGTCGAAGTCCATCGGCAGGTCTTCGCACTGCTCGGCCGGGATCATCGGCACGGACGAGCCGCCCGGGATCACGGCCTTCAGGTTGCCCCAGCCGCCGCGGATGCCGCCGCAGTGGTCCTCCATCAGCTGACGGAAGGGGATGCTCATGGCTTCTTCGACGTTGCAGGGCAGATTCACGTGGCCGCTGACGCAGAACAGCTTGGTGCCGGCGTTGTTGGGGCGGCCGAAGCCCGCGAACCAGGCCGCGCCGCGGCGCAGGATCGTGCCGGCGACGGCGATGCTCTCGACGTTGTTGACCGTGGTCGGCATGCCGTAGAGGCCCGCGCCGGCCGGGAACGGCGGCTTCAGGCGCGGCTGGCCCTTCTTGCCTTCCAGGCTTTCCAGCAGGGCCGTCTCTTCGCCGCAGATATAGGCGCCGGCCCCGTGGTGGACGTAGATGTCGAAGTCCCAGCCGTGGACGTTGTCCTTGCCGATCAGCTTGGCCTCGTAGGCCTGCTTGATGGCGGCTTCCAGCACTTCGCGCTCGCGGACGTATTCGCCGCGGATATAGATGTAGCAGGCGTTGGCCAGCATGGCGCGCGAGGCGATCAGGCAGCCTTCGATCAGGAGGTGCGGGTCATGCCGCATGATCTCCCGGTCCTTGCAGGTGCCCGGCTCGGACTCGTCGGCGTTGACGACCAGGTAGTGCGGACGGCCGTCCTTCACTTCCTTGGGCATGAACGACCACTTCAGGCCGGTGCCGAAGCCCGCCCCGCCCCGACCGCGCAGGCCGGAGTTCTTCATGTTGTCGATGATCCAGTCGCGCCCGGCGTCCAGGATGTCCTTGGTGCCATTCCAGCAGCCGCGCTTCTTCGCACCCTCGAGGCCCCAATCGTGGAGACCGTAGAGGTTCGTGAAGATGCGGTCCTTGTCTTCGAGGATACCGACCATGACTCAGCTTTGCGGATCGAATGGATGGGCGCGCACATAGCGCGTCCGACGAATGATGACATAGGCGAAAAGCGACCAGGCGGCGCCTATCACCAGGAAAGCGACCGGAACGGCCCAGGCGGGCGCCCCCTGGCCCATCCGGCCCCAGATCAGAAGCAGGGCCCCGATCAGCGAGCCGACCAGGCCGGCGATGCGCTCGTTGCGGTAAAGACCCCGGACGGTCTTCACATAGGCCACGCGCTTGGCCAGGCGTTGGGGATCGTCGGTCACGACGCCTTGCCCTCCCCGTCCTGCTTGGCGGCCTTCATCCAGCCCAGGATGAACCAGATCTGCGCGCCCAGGCCGACCGCGATCGCACCGATGAACACCGGCGCCAGCCAGCCGATGTCGGCCACGACGTAGCCGATGACCGCCGCGCCGGCCAGCACGAAGCAGACCACGTCGATGGCGAACATCGTGGTCAGGCGCTTCTTCTGGATGGCGTCGGCGTGGTTCATTCGACGATCTTCGGGTTGGACTTGGCGGCGGCGTTGGCGGCCTTGATCCGTGCGGTGTAACGCAGGATCACAAACAGCATGGGCAAGCCGCCCGACAGGATGAGCAGGATGAACGGCAGTTCCTGATTGAACGTCAGGTACGTCCATACAGCCGCGCCCACGCACGCCCAGTTGAAGACGAGCGCGAGCTGGAAGGCTCTCGTCTTCACAAGGTTCGGCTGGGGCGAAAGCTGGTTCATCAGGCCGCCGGCTCCGTCTTCGGGGCCTTCTTCGGCTTTTCGGGCAGGTTCGGGATCTTGATCTTCTTGGCCAGAGAGCCGTCGTACAGCTTCGGGTCCGTCAGGGTTTGGATCGCCCCCTTCGGCTCCGACGCGCCACGGCCGTCGTAGCTGCCCGGTTGGGGCGACTTGCCGGCGGCGAAGTCGTCGAGGATCTTGGCCAGGCTCTCCGGCGTCAGGTCCTCGTAATAGTAGTCGTTGATGGCGGCCATCGGCGCGTTGCAGCAGGCGCCCAGGCACTCGACCTCTTCCCAGCTGAACTTGCCGTCGGCCGAGACCGCGTTGGCCTCGCCGATCTTGGCCTTCAGCACCGCCTTCAGGTCCAGCGCGCCGCGCAGCTGGCACGGCGTGGTGCCGCACAGCTGGACGAAGGCGACCTTGCCGACCGGCTGCAGCTGGAACATCACGTAGAAGGTGGCGACCTCCAGCACGCGGATGACCGGCATCTGCAGTTGGCGGGCGATCTCCTGGATGGCGGGCTCGGAAACCCAGCCCTCCTGCTTCTGGGCCAGCCACAGCATCGGGATCACCGCCGACTGCTTGCGCTCGGCGGGGTACTTGGCGATCCACCAGTCGGCCTTGGCCTGGCTGTCCTTGGAGAAGGCGAAGCTGGCGGGCTGTTCCTTGGCGAGGCGACGAACACTCATCGTGCGAAATCCACGCGGGCGATCTTGTCGCCCCTGAAGGTGTAGATGGCGGCGACCTGGAAGGGCGCGTCGCCGTTGCCGCGGTCGACGTGCTCGTGATCGATCACGTTCGCGCCCACCACGATGCGGTTGAGAAGCTTGGCCTTGTTGTTCGGGAACTGCGCGAAGGCGGCCGCGTACCAGGCGCGATAGGCTTCGATTCCCGTACGCGCCACGTCGCCGTTCAGGCCGGCGACCACGACGTCGTCGGTGAAGTGGGCGCAGTGGGCGTCCAGGTCCTGGGCGTTGTAGGCGTCCAGCTGGGCCTGGGCCACTTTTTCGAGGGCGATGACTTCGAGACTCACCGGTCGACCTCGCCGAACACGATGTCGAGCGAACCCAGGATGGCCGAAACGTCGGCCAGCATGTGGCCGCGGTTCATCCAGTCCATGGCCGCCAGGTGCGAGAAACCGGGCGCCTTGATCTTGCAGCGGTACGGCTTGTTGGTGCCGTCGCTGACCACATAGACGCCGAACTCGCCCTTCGGCGCCTCGACGGCGGCGTAGACCTCGCCTTCCGGCGTACGGAAGCCTTCGGTGTAGAGCTTGAAGTGGTGGATCAGGGCTTCCATCGACCGCTTCATCTCGGCGCGGCGCGGCGGGCTGACCTTGTTGTCCTCGGTCAGCACCGGGCCGGGCGTGGCGCGCAGCTTTTCGATGGCCTGCAGGATGATCCTGGTCGACTCGCGCATCTCCTGCATGCGGCATAAATAGCGATCATAGCAGTCGCCGTTCTTGCCCAGCGGGATGTCGAACTCGAACTCGTTGTAGCACTCGTAGGGCTGGTTGCGGCGCAGATCCCAGGCGATGCCCGAACCGCGCACCATCACGCCCGAGAAGCCCCAGGCCAGGGCGTCTTCCTTGCTGACCACGCCGATGTCGACGTTGCGCTGCTTGAAGATGCGGTTGTCGGTGATCAGGCCCTCGATATCGTCGCAGATCTTCGGGAAGCCTTTGGCCCACTTTTCGATGTCGTCGATCAGCGACGGGGTCAGGTCCTGGTGGACGCCGCCCGGGCGGAAATAGTTGGCGTGCAGGCGAGCGCCCGAAGCGCGCTCGTAGAACACCATCAGCTTCTCGCGCTCCTCGAAGCCCCAGAGCGGCGGCGTCAGGGCGCCGACGTCCATGGCCTGGGTCGTCACGTTCAGCAGGTGGTTCAGCACCCGGCCGATCTCGCAGAACAGCACGCGGATCAGGCTGCCGCGTCTGGGCACGTCCACGCCCAGCAGCTTCTCGATGGCCAGGCAGAACGCGTGTTCCTGGTTCATCGGCGCCACGTAGTCGAGGCGGTCGAAATACGGGATGTTCTGGAGGTAGGTGCGGGCCTCCATCAGCTTCTCGGTGCCGCGATGCAGCAGGCCGATGTGCGGATCGACGCGCTCGACGATCTCGCCGTCCAGCTCCAGCACCAGGCGCAGCACGCCGTGCGCGGCCGGGTGTTGCGGGCCGAAGTTGATGTTGAACTTGCGCACCGGGGTTTCCGGCACGGCCGGCAGCGACGGCGCGTCGTGGAAGAAGTCGGTCGAGGCGGCGGGGGAATTGGAACCAGTCATGACTCTTACGCGTCCCCTGCCCGCTTCTCGGCCTTCTCGTCGCCCGGCAGGGCGTACTTGGCGCCCTCCCAAGGGGACAGGAAGTCGAAGGCGCGGAACTCGGTGATCTTCACGGGCTCGTAGACCACGCGCTTCAGCTCGTCGTCGTAGCGGACCTCGACATAGCCCGTCATCGGGAAGTCCTTCCGCAGCGGGTGGCCGTGG
The DNA here is from genome assembly GCF_031457295.1 of Caulobacter sp. BE254. Taxonomy (NCBI): domain Bacteria; kingdom Pseudomonadati; phylum Pseudomonadota; class Alphaproteobacteria; order Caulobacterales; family Caulobacteraceae; genus Caulobacter; species Caulobacter sp. BE254. Next base: position 119,102 of record NZ_JAVDWJ010000004.1, read on the forward strand.
AAGCCGTAGTCGGTCAGGATTCGCCGCAGGTCGGGGTGGCCGTCGAAGAAGATGCCATACATGTCGAAGGCTTCGCGCTCGAACCAGTCGGCCACCGGGAACACCGGCGTGGCGCTGGGAACGGCGGTGTCCTCGTCGGTCTGGACCTTGAAGCGCACGCGATGGTTCTTCACCAGCGACAGCAGGTGATAGACCACGTCGAACCGGCGCTCGCGCTCCGGATAGTCGACCCCCGTCAGGTCCACCAGTTGATGGAAGCGATAGTCGGGATGGTCGCGCAGATAGGTCAGGGCCTGGACCACCCGGTTGGACGGGCCCAGCAGGTTCAGTTCGCCGAACGCCACGTGGAACGCGGTGATCGCGCCGGCCGAGTTGGCGACGATCGCCTGGCCCAGGGTCTCCAGCGGCGACAGGACCGGCTCGGCGGCCGCTTCGGTGGTGACAACGTCGGTCATCGCTCGATCGTCCCCGTGCGACGGATCTTCTTCTGCAGCTGCAGCACGCCGTAGACCAGGGCCTCGGCGGTGGGCGGACAGCCCGGCACGTAGATGTCGATCGGCACGATCCGGTCGCAGCCGCGCACGACGCTGTAGCTGTAATAGTAGTAGCCGCCGCCGTTGGCGCAGCTGCCCATCGAGATGACGTAGCGCGGCTCGGGCATCTGGTCGTAGACCTTACGCAGAGCCGGAGCCATCTTGTTGGTCAGGGTGCCGGCGACGATCATCACGTCCGATTGGCGCGGGCTGGCGCGCGGCGCGAAGCCGTAGCGCTCCAGGTCGTAACGCGGCATGGCCGAGTGCATCATCTCGACGGCGCAGCAAGCCAGGCCGAAGGTCATCCACATCAGGCTGCCGGTGCGGGCCCAGGTGATCAGGTCGTCGGCGGCGGCCGTGACGAAGCCCTTGTCGGCCAGCTGGCCCGACAGGCCGTCGAAATACGGGTCGTGCAGCTTGGGGTCATAGCCCTGCACCGTCGACCGCGCGGCCGAGCCGGCGGGAACGAGCGAAGAGCTGGGCGCCGCGCTGTTGGGGGGAACGATCACTCCCATTCGAGGGCGCCCTTCTTCCATTCGTAGATGAAGCCGACGGTCAGAACGCCCAGGAAGACCAGCATCGACCAGAAGGCGAAGGCGGCCACGTCGTGCGGCAGCTTCATCAGCGAAACGGCCCACGGAAACAGGAAGGCCACTTCCAGGTCGAAGATGATGAACAGGATCGAGACCAGGTAGAACCGGACGTCGAACTTCATGCGCGCGTCGTCGAAGGCGTTGAAGCCGCATTCGTAGGCGGACAGCTTTTCCGGGTCCGGCGCCTTGGGGGCGAGCACCGCGGCGGCAAGGATGAAGGCGATGCCGATGACCGCCGCGATCCCTAGGAAGATCACGATCGGCAGATACTGGAGAAGGAAGGCGTTCATGACAGCCCTTGGCTTGAATCGAGCGGGTTGTAGCTCAGTGTCGCCAGCGCTTCAAACGCCTCGGACACATTGAGAAACGGTCGCAACTGGCATTCGCTCACAGCTTCCGCGACATGGCCGTTGACACGCCCATCGGCCCGACATATCAGACGCCCCTCGCCGCACGGCGGGTCGCACTTCGCTTCGGCGGAGCCTGATGCGGATGTAGCTCAGTTGGTTAGAGCGCCGGCCTGTCACGCCGGAGGTCGCGGGTTCAAGTCCCGTCATTCGCGCCACCTTCCCTGAAGTTGGCTGCTTCCCACCGCCAGGCCAGTCTATGGAACGACCGCGCCGGACATTGGTTCGCGCCCGACGCGGATGTAGCTCAGTTGGTTAGAGCGCCGGCCTGTCACGCCGGAGGTCGCGGGTTCAAGTCCCGTCATTCGCGCCACTTCCGTCTTCTTGCACCGCAAAGATCCAGTCCCGACCAGGGTCTCTCCGAGTCTCAATAGAATCGCGGAATCGGTCCGGGATGGGGAGTCGGCGCGTCGAATTCGAAGAACTCCTCGTCGACATAGCACCAGCCCCAGCCCTCCGGCGGGTCGTAGCCCTCGATGATCGGGTGAGCCGTGACCTTGAAATGTTTGGTCGCGTGCTTGTTTTTCGACTGGTCGCAGCAGCCGACATGCCCGCAGGTCCGGCACAGCCGCAGGTGCAGCCAGGAATCGCCCGTCTTCAGGCACTCCTCGCAGCCGGCCGTTCCGGGCGTCACGTCCTGGATCTGGTCCAGATGGGTGCATTTCAACGCCATGACGGTCTCCGTTCCTGGTCGCCTTGCAGGCGAAACGATCCACGGCGAGTCCTGCACCGATCCCGGCGGCGCGGCTAGAACGAACCGATCGTCTTGAGGTTCGCCTCCCGCGTTCCGATCTAGCGTGCATGTCGCACGCCCATCCCCTGCCCTTTTCCGTCCTCGACCTGGCCCCCGTCCCGCAAGGAACCAGCGTCGGCCAAGCCCTGCACAACAGCCTGGACCTGGCCCGCCATGCCGAACGGCTGGGCTACCACCGCTACTGGCTGGCCGAGCACCACAACATGCCGGGGATCGCCAGCGCCGCGACCGCCGTGGTCATCGGCCACGTGGCGGCCGGCACCTCGACCATCCGGGTCGGCTCGGGCGGGGTCATGCTGCCCAACCACGCGCCGCTGATGGTGGCCGAGGCGTTCGGCACCCTGGCGGCCCTCCACCCCGGCCGCATCGACCTGGGCCTGGGCCGCGCGCCGGGCACAGACCAGGCCACCATGCGAGCCCTGCGCCGCTACATGGGCGCGGTGGACAGCTTCGCCCAGGACGTCGTGGAGCTGCAAGGCTGGTTCCAGCCGGCCCAGCCGGGCCAGTCGGTGCGCGCCGTGCCGGGCGAGGGCCAGGACGTGCCGTTGTGGCTGCTGGGCTCCAGCACCTACAGCGCCCAGCTGGCCGCGGCCCTGGGCCTGCCCTTCGCCTTCGCCGCCCACTTCGCGCCCGACCAACTGATGGAGGCGATCGCCGTCTATCGCCGCACCTTCAAGCCGTCCGAAACCCTGGTCCAGCCCTATGTCCTGGTCTGCATCGGGGTCTGCGCGGCCGACAGCGACGACGAGGCCCGCCGCCTGTTCACCTCCAGCCAGCAACAGTTCGTGGCTCTGCGGCGCGGCAATCCGGGCCTGCTGCCGCCGCCGGTCGACGACATCCGCGCGGTGGCCTCGGAGTCCGAGATCGCGGGCCTCGACCACACCTTCCGCTATTCGGCCATAGGCGCGCCCGAGACGGTCCGCGCCAAGATCCAGAAGGTGCTGGACGCCACCGGCGCCGACGAACTGATGGCCGCCTCGCAGATCCACGACCACGCCGCCCGCCGCCGCTCCTACGAGATCCTGGCCAACGTGCGCGGCGAGCTGGTCGAAGCCGCCGCCTAGTTCCAGCCGACCAGTTCGGGAGCCGGTTGCGCTTCGGCCTCGAAGGCCGCGCAGCCAGTGAGCCGACCATAGATCGCCGACAGCTTGCGGAACACCGGGTCCCAGCCGTGCCGCTGCTCGGCCCGTCGCCGGGCCGCCAGGCCCAGGGCCGACAGGTCGCGCGCGAACACCGACTCGATCGCCTCGGCGAAGGCGCGGGCCTCGGAGGCGGCGGCCAGGGCGCCGACCGTCTCGTCCACCGATTCGGCCACGCCGCCCGCCGCCACGCCGATCACCGGCAGGCCGCAGGCCATGGCTTCCAGCACGATCAGGCCGAACGGCTCGTTGTCGTTGGCGTGGACGAAGGCGTCGCAGCCGGCCAGCACCGCCGCCAGACTCTGCGGGTCGCGCTGGTAGTCCATGCAGATCACCCGGTCGCTGGACGGCGCCCCGGCGCCCGCCCCGACGAACAGCAGCACATAGGGATCGCCCAGGCGCTCGACCGCCTCGACCAGAACGTCCAGCCTCTTCTCCCGGGCCGGACGGCCGGCGAACACCAGAATTCGATGGCGGCTGGTCAGTCCCAGACGGCGGCGCAGGGCCTCGCGGTCGCCGCGGCCGGGATTGAAGATGTCGGTGTCGACGCCCAGCGGCAGGCCGATGGCGTTCTTGACGCCCGCCTCGATCAGTCGCCCGGCGATGAACTGGCTGGGGGCCACGGCCTGGTCGAACTGGCGATAGATCGCCGCCCAGCGCTTCTGCACCGGCTTTTCGGCCCATTCGCCGATGTGCAGCGCCGCCAGGGCGCCCAGGTCGGTATGGCAGAACCCGACCACCGGCACGCCCAGGGCGTCGCCGGCTTTCAGGGCCGCCAGGCCCGGCGTGTACGGATCGCCGGCCTCGATGATGTCCGGGCGCTGACGAATCAGTCGCTCCATCCAGGCGTTCTTGACCACCGGCCAGCGGTAGCCGTCGCCGAACGGCAGCGGCGCCGCATAGATCGAAACCCGTCCGTGGCCGTCGTGGGCGTCGCGCGGGCCGGGCACGACCAGGGTGTGGCGGACCAACGGCCGATTCGCCGCGATCCACGTCTTCTTGGAGTTCAGATAGCGCCGAACCCCGCCGCTGCGGGGCGCGTAGAGCATGGTCGTGTCGACCAGTCTGACCGGCCTTCCGCCGGGCCGGACCGCCTTGAACAGGGGTTCTTCTGCCTCGTTGAACGCCGAGAGCGGATCAAACCTCAAATCCATCACGCCGGAACCTCGCTTGTCAGCCGCTCCCGCCGACACGGTCGCAGAGCCTTAAGACACTCACGGGGGCGGAGGTTCCTCCGAAGCTGGAGCGGTGTCCAGCGCCCGCAACGCGCCGCGCCGCGATAGCGCCTCGCGCAGGAGCATTTCGACCTGGGCGTTGACGCTGCGCAGTTCGGCCGCCGCCAGGGTTTCGACAGCGGTCAGCACCTCCGGGCGCACGCGCATCAGGAACGCGCGGCGCCCGCCTTTCGACGCATCGGGTGGAGACGCGGCCAACGGATCAGCCGTACAGCGTGCCGGTGTTGACCACGGGCTGCGCCTCGCGGTCGGCGCACAGCACCACCAGCAGGTTGGAGACCATCGCCGCCTTGCGTTCGTCGTCCAGGACGACGACTTCTCGTTCGCTGAGCTGCTGCAGGGCGTTCTCGACCATGCCGACCGCGCCGGCGACGATCGTGCGGCGGGCGGCCAGCACGGCCTCGGCCTGCTGGCGCTTGAGCATCGAGCCGGCGATCTCCGGCGCATAGGCCAGATGCATCAGGTGGGTCTCGTCGATCGACACGCCGGCCACGGCGGTGCGGCCCCGCAGGTCGGTCCGCAGGCGCTCGCTCACATGGTCGGCGTCGGACCGCAGGGTCGGTTCGCCGCTGTCGTCGTGGTCATAGGCGTAGTGCGAGGCGGTCTCGCGCAGCGCCGTCTCGATCTGGATGTGCACGAAGGCCACATAGTCGTCGACGTCGAACAGGGCCTGGGCGGTGTCCGACACCCGCCAGACGATGTTGGCGGCGATCTCCACCGGATTGCCGCGCTTGTCGTTGACCTTCAGCGTCTCGCTGGTGACGTTGCGCACCCGCAGGCTGATCTTCTTGCGGCCGTACCAGGGCAGCACCCAGCGCAGGCCCGTCCGGCGGTCGGTGCCGACATAGGTTCCGAACAGGGTGACGACGTAGGCCTCGTTGGGCTGCAGCGAATAGAAGCCGCAGCTGGTCAGCAGGAAGAGCACGATCAGGACCGCGCCGCCAACGGGCCCGGCGACGCCGCCCGTCGAAAAGGCCCAGACGGCGGCGGCCAGCATCACCGGAAGCGAGATCAGCGGCAGCCCGCCGCCGATCCCGCCATAGGCGCGTTCGGTCGAGCGATTGATGTTCGGCGCGTCGGACATGGCGTCCTCCAGAGTTGATTGCAAAGTGATATCATTTTGATCGCTTATGGCAAGGCTCGTTCGGACCGCGTAGGCAGGCGACCCGAAGACGGTCGAGGATCTCTGATGGCGCGCTACCTGTTCACCACCTGGGAAGGCGGCGGTCACGTGCAGCCCATGCTGCTGGTCGCCCGTGACCTGGCGGCCCGCGGCCACGCCGTGCTGGCGCTGAGCGACCCGTGCAACGCGCCCGACGCCGCCGCCCTGGGCGTGCCGTTCGGCGCCTGGACGACCGCACCCCTCCAGACCGGCAAGACCCGCGACGACGACCGACTGAAGGACCACGAGGCCGACAACCCGCTGGCGGTGATCCAGCGCCTGCTCGAGCGGGTGATGGCCGGCCCCGCCCTCGCCTACGCCAACGATACGCTGGCGGCGGTCGACACCTTCGCGCCGGACGTGGTGGTGTCGCAGGAGCTGCTGCTGGGCCCGATGGCGGCGGCGGAGGTCCGGGGTCTCCCCCTGGCCTTGCTGACCGCCAACATCTGGTCGCTGCCGACGATGCCCGGCGCGCCGCCGTTCGGGGCCGGCATGCCGCCAGCGACCAGCGACGAGGAGCGGGCCATGCACGCCATGGTCGGCCAGATGGGCCGCGGCTTCTTCCAGGCCGGCCTGCCCGACCTGAACGCCGCCCGGGCCGCTCTGGGCCTGCCGCCGCTGGACGATCTGTTCGCGCAGCTGGACGTGGCCGGGGCCATCCTGCTGGCGACCAGCAAGGCCTTCGACTTCGCGCCCGAACCCTTGCCCGCCCCCTTCGCCCATGTCGGCCCCTATCTGGCCGATCCGGCCTGGGTCGAGCCGTTCCCGCCGCCGCCCGGCGACGCGCCGCTGGTCGTGGTGTCGTTCTCCAGCCTCTACCAGGCGCAGGAGCCGGTGCTGCGCGCGGTCCTCGCCGCCCTGGGCCAGTTGCCGGTGCGCGGCGTGGTCACCACCGGCCCGACCATCGACCCGGCCGAGTTCGCGGCCTCGGACAATGTCGCCGTCGTCCGCAGCGCTCCGCACGGCGAGTTGCTGAAGGAGGCGGCTCTGTTCGTCACCCATGCCGGCCATGGTTCGACCCTGCGCCCGCTGATGGCCGGCGTGCCGCTGCTGTGCCTGCCGATGGGCCGCGACCAGCACGACAACGCCGCCCGCGTCGCCCATCGCGGGGCCGGCCTGACCCTCCCGGCCGACGCCGGTCCCGACCAGATCGCCGCCGCCATGCGCCGCCTGCTGGACGAGCCGGCCTTCAGGGCCGCCGCCGAGACCTTGGGCGCGGCGATCCGCGCCGACGAGGCCGCCCGCGACGCGGCGGCGGCGCTCGAGACGCTGGCGCCTTAGGCGTCGACGACCTGGATCCGGACCTCGCCGCCGGCGTGCTTGGCGGCGAAGGCCACCAGGCGTTCGCCCTCGTCCGCCACGGCGCTGGCGACGGCCTTGGCCGGCCGATCGAACAGCTCCACGCACAGGGTCGACGTGGTCTTGCCGTCCTCGATGCGCCAGCGCCCCGCCGTGAAGCCGTCGACCAGCACGGCGGCCCGCAGGATGCCGTTGGGCGTGTAGAGCCGGCGCTTGTGATCCGCCGACATGATCCGCGTCCGGTCCTCGTGGGCCAGCAACACGTTGTCGAACTCGCCGAGGAACCGCACGGGCGCCTCGGCGTCGCCTGGCGGTCGATCCGCCTCGGGAAGGTCGAACAACGCCACGCCATCTTCACCTTGGAAGACGGCCAGGGCCGGCCGGAGCGCCTCGAACGCGGACGCCAGGCGACTGAGGCCCAGCCAGGCCTGGGCGTCGGCGATGCTGGCCGGGCCGAACGCCGCCAGGTAGCGGCGCACGAGATCGGTCAGGGCGAGGCCGGGCTTGGGCGCGGCGAGGCGATCGTCCATCGCCGCCAGCGTCGGCTGGCCGCTCCGCCCCCACAGCCCGCGCGGCGGCAGTTGCAGCATCGGCAGGTGAATGCGGGCCGCCATGGCCAGGGCCTGCGGATCACGCCCGGGCCAGCGCGCCGCCAAGGCGTCGCGAAGCGCGGCGGTGGTCAGCGGCCCGCGCCGCAGCAACTCGCGCGCCGCCGCCATGATCTCGGCCTGGTCCAGCCCGGCCAAGGCGCGACCGTACACGCCGCCTTCGGTCAGGAACCGGTCCAGGCCCCGCTGGATCAGCGGCCGGATCGCCGTAAAGTCCGCGGCGGCGGCGATGTGCAGGGTGCCGCGCATCAGCGTGCCACGCGCCAGGGTGAAGTCTTCCAGCAAGTCGGACAGGTCTTGCGGTGTGAAAGCCTTCAGTCGGGTCCAGAGCGCGAAATACGGCGCCGGGGCGGACTGGGCCTGCAGGGCGATCAGCCGCTCCAGCGCCTCCGCTACGGAAAGGTCGGCGCGCAGCGAGAGGTGCTGCCGCGCCAGCAACGCCCGGTTCAGCGCCCGGCGATCCAGGGTCTTCACCGTGGCCCTCCCTCGCCTACCACCGGTCCGCCGTCGGCGAGCGGGGCGGCGAAGCTGATCCTGAAGAACGCCGTCTCCCGCCCCTCGACCCCGAAGTCATTGTCGGTGCTGAGCAGCAGGTCGCGGTCCGACAGCAGGGCCAGGCATTCCAGGTCGGCGTCGATCTGCGGCCAGTCGTCGGTCGACAGCACCAGGGTCTTGGTCAGGACCGGCGCGTCCAGCGTCACGCGATAGAGCTTCGAGGTCCGGGATATCCGCTCGAGCACCAACAGTTCGTCGCCGCCCAGCGACACAGCCTCGGAGATCTTCAGGTCCTCCGGCCCCACCGGCCCGGCCGCGGCGTCGCGCTGGAAGGTCTCCGGCCCATCGAACGGGTAGAAATGCTCGGCGAGCGGGGCGCCGGTCTGGGCGTCCAGTGTCCACAGGCGGGCGCGACCACGCCCCTCGGCGGCGACCTCGTCGCGGGGAGCCAGCGGGCTTTGCAGGATCACGTGCAGCCGCGTCTCGTCCGGCGACAGGGCAATGGCTTCGAAGCCTCGGTTCAGGCGCCGACGGGCGGACAGGGCCGGCAGCACGTCGTCCACGCGATAGGCCGCGCCGGCCAGGGCCACGCCCTCGCCTTTCGGGACCCAGCGCGCCACGACCACGCCATCGGCGCCCACCACCAGGATCGAAGGGCCGTACTCGTCGGCCACCCGGAACGTCCCGTCGGCCAAGGCCGCGATCCCCTCGGTGTCGCCGCCGGACAAGCTGGGCGCCAGCATGGCCCCCGACAAGTCGAAGGCGGGCTCCATCGCCGCCAGATCACCGCCGGGGCCCGGCAGGCCGTCGAAGGCCGCGCCGGTCGCGTCGCGCAGCGGCAGCACCTGGAGACAAACCACCCTGCCGGCGTCGACGCGGAGTTGGGCCAGCGTCGGCCCGATCGCCGGACGCGGCATGATCTTGGCTCCTTCGAGCTCGGCCAGGTCGGAAAGCTGCGTCAGGCCGTGATCCTCGACCGCCGCCGCGACCTTGATATTAGGACCACGATCCCCGATCGCCCAGACGACGCCCGGCGGGTCGCCCGCCCGCCGCGCCAGGCCCGAGCCCAGGCCCAGGGTGATGCTCAGGCGCCCCTTGGGCGTCTCCACTGTGTCGAGGAGGCTGTCGGCCCAAGCCAAGCGAGTGACGGTGATGTCGGCGGGTTCGGCGGCCATGCCCGATCCGTGCGGGGGCGACGGCGACACTCCATCGCCGGTCGAACCCTGGTGCTGATAGTGCTGATGATGGTGGGCGGTGAGGGGATCGAACCCCCGACCCTCTCGGTGTAAACGAGACGCTCTACCGCTGAGCTAACCGCCCTCGGGACCTTTCAGGCCCGTCTGTTCGAGGCGGACGAAGCCAAGACGGACGAGCCCAAGCGGACGAGGATGTGGGAGATACCCCGTCCGCCCGGAAAAGTCCTGCATAGAAAAGGCGGGACGCCGTCGTGGCGCCCCGCCCTTGAAATCTGGGTACTGGATCAGCCGTTCAGCGTGGTCTTCAGACCTTCGCCGACCTGGAACCGGGCGGTCTTGGACGCCGGACGGTTCACGGTCTCGCCGGTGCGCGGATTGCGCGCGGTGCCCGCGGCCCGAGCGACCGCCTTGAACGTGCCGAAGCCGACCAGGCGCACGTCTTCGCCTGACTTCAGCGAACTGGTGACGGCGTCGATGAAAGCCTCGAGAGCGTCCTTAGCCTGGTTCTTGTTGATGCCCGCCTTTTCGGCGATCGCCGTGACGAGTTCGGCCTTTGTGGTCATGGTCTTCTCCCAGCATGAAAGCGGCGGCGCTGGCTAGAGCTCACGCCGCTTCGCTCGACCGGGAGTATGCGGGGTTCAGACGGCCCGTCAAACGAAGGCGGCGCGGAAAACCTCCGCGCCGCCCAAGTTATCAACGATAAGTTACTATTAGTGGGTCAGAACAGCATCGCTGTCGCCGTCTTCCACCTTCGCAGTCGCAGCAATCGGCTCGTCCTCCTCACGCCATTCGATGGGCGTGAGCGGGCCGATCAAGGCGTGTTTCAGCACTTCGTCGAAGGTCGACACCGGAATGATCTCCAGGCCGTCCTTCACGCTCTGCGGGACATCCGCCAGATCCTTCTCGTTCTCCTGAGGGATCAGCACCGTCTTCACGCCCGAGCGCAGGGCCGCCAGAAGCTTTTCCTTCAGGCCGCCGATCGCCGTGACCCGGCCGCGCAGGGTGATCTCGCCGGTCATGGCGATGTCCTTGCGGATCGGGACGCCGGTCAGCACCGAGACGATGGCCAGGGCCATGGCGCTGCCGGCCGACGGGCCGTCCTTGGGCGTGGCGCCGTCCGGAACGTGCACGTGAACGTCGGTCTTCTCGAACGCCGGCGGCTTGATGCCGAACTGCACGGCCCGCGAGCGGACGTAGCTGTTGGCCGCCGAGATCGACTCCTTCATCACGTCCTTGAGGTTGCCGGTGACCGTCATGCGGCCCTTGCCCGGCATCTTCACGGCTTCGATGGTCAGGATGTCGCCGCCGAATTCCGTCCAGGCCAGACCGGTGACGATGCCGACCTGGTCGATCTCGTCGGTCTCGCCGTAGCGGTACTTCTTGACGCCCGCGTACTTGGCCAGGCGCTCGTCGTCGATCGTGATCGAGGTCAGCTTCTCGCGCGCCAGGTCCCGCACGGTCTTGCGCGCCAGGGCGCCCAATTCCCGCTCCAGCGACCGCACGCCGGCTTCCCGGGTGTAGTAGCGGATCAAGTCGCGGATGGCCTTTTCGGGCACCACGAACTCGGACGACTTCAGGCCATGGTCCTTCATCTGCTTGGGCAGGACGTGGCGCTTGGCGATCTCGACCTTCTCATCCTCGGTGTAGCCGGGGATGCGGATGATCTCCATGCGGTCCAGCAGCGGCTGAGGCATGTTGAGGCTGTTGGCCGTGGTGACGAACATCACCTGGGACAGGTCGTAGTCGACCTCCAGATAGTGGTCGCCGAAGGTCGAGTTCTGGGCCGGATCCAGCACCTCGAGCAAAGCCGAGGACGGGTCGCCGCGATAGTCGCTGCCCATCTTGTCGATCTCGTCCAGCAGGACGAAGGCGTTGGTGGTCTTGGCCTTCTTCATGGTCTGGATGATCTTGCCGGGCATCGAGCCGATATAGGTGCGGCGGTGACCGCGGATCTCGGCCTCGTCGCGCACGCCGCCCAGCGAGATGCGGGCGAACTCGCGACCCGTCGCCTTGGCCAGCGAACGGCCCAGCGAGGTCTTGCCGACGCCCGGAGGACCGACCAGGCACAGGATCGGGCCCTTCAGCGAGTTGGTGCGCGCCTGGACGGCCAGGTACTCAAGGATGCGTTCCTTGACCTTCTCCAGGCCGTAGTGGTCCTCCTCGAGCACCGCCTCGGCCTCGACCAGGTCGATCTTCTTGGTCTTGGCCTTGCCCCACGGGATCGACAGCATCCAGTCCAGGTAGTTGCGGACCACGGTGCTTTCGGCCGACATCGGGCTCATGTTGCGCAGCTTCTTCAGCTCGCCCTCGGCCTTGGTGCGGGCTTCCTTGGACAGCTTGGTCTTCTTGATGCGCTTTTCGAGCTCGATCAGTTCGTCGCGCTGATCATCAGGGTCGCCCAGCTCGCGCTGGATCGCCTTCATCTGCTCGTTCAGGTAATATTCGCGCTGGGTCTTCTCCATCTGGCGCTTCACGCGCGAGCGGATCTTCTTCTCGACCTGCAGCACCGAGATCTCGCCCTCCATCAGGGCGAAGACCTTTTCCAGGCGCTTCACGACGTCGAAGATTTCCAGCAGGTGCTGCTTGTCGCCGATCTTGACCGACAGATGGGCCGAGATGCTGTCGGCCAGCTTGCCGGGCTCGGCGATCTGCGGGATCGAGGCCAGGGCCTCGGGCGGCACCTTCTTGTTCAGTTTGACGTAGTTCTCGAACTGCTCGACCACGGCGCGCGACAGCGCCTCGGCCTCGGGGCCCACGCCGTGGTCCTCGTTCACCTCGCCGACCTGAGCCTCGTAATAGGCCTCCTGGTCGGTGAAGCGCACGACGGCCGCGCGGCCCTTGCCCTCGACCAGCACCTTGACGGTGCCGTCGGGCAGTTTCAGCAGTTGCAGGACGGTGGCCAGCACGCCGACATCGTAGATGTCGGTCGGCGCCGGATCGTCGTCGGCCGAGTTCTTCTGGGTGACCAGAAGGATCTCCTTGCCGCCGCGCATCACCTCTTCGAGGGCGCGAACGGACTTGTCACGCCCGACGAACAACGGGACCACCATGTGCGGGAACACAACGATATCCCGCAGGGGCAGCACAGGAAGCGTACGAATCTCAGACATGATGCTTTCTACTCCTGGCCGGCGCGTGCACTCGCGCTCGGCCATGCGGGCCGCCGTCACCCAGACGATGCGCCTGAGTCGTACGGCCCGTCCGCCCGGGACTGAGCGGATGGTCGTTATTTATGTGGACCTTTTGCAACACGGTTCAAGCGTGCTCGCCTCCTAGCGGCGACGCGTCGCGGTCGAGCGGCCAAGATGCAACGGACATGCCCCCTGCTCGGCTCCACCATGCACGATCCGTGCTGGCGAGACGCCGGTGGCGTCCAAATCCTGCCGCGACCGCTGACTTGGCGCCCGCGCTGGCCGCCGAGCGCCACCACGCAATAAGGTCTGGTGTGACGAAAAGGGCGCGCCCGGCCAAGCCGGACGCGCCCGATTTTCAAGCGGCGCCGGAGGCTGGGCTAGGCCGAAGCCGCCCCGCCCTTCTTCTCGGCATAGATCAGCAGCGGCTGGGCCCGGCCTTCGACGACCTCGGCATTGACCACCACTTCCTCGACGCCCTCGTAGTTGGGCAGTTCGAACATGGTCTCCAGCAGGATGCCTTCCATGATCGAACGCAGGCCGCGGGCGCCGGTCTTGCGGGCGATGGCCTTCTTGGCCACGCCGTGCAGGGCGTCCTCGGTGAAGGTCAGGCCGATGTTCTCCATCTCGAACAGGCGCTGGTACTGCTTGACGAAGGCGTTCTTCGGCTCGGTCAGGATCTTCACCAGGGCGGCCTCGTCGAGGTCCTCCAGGGTGGCGATCACCGGCAGGCGGCCGATGAATTCCGGGATCAGGCCGAAGCGCTGTAGGTCGTCGGGCTCGACGCCCCGCAGGATCTCGCCCGTGCGGCGCTCTTCCGGATCCGCCACCTTGGCCCCGAAGCCGATCGACTTGCCCTGGCCGCGCGCCGAGATGATGCGCTCCAGGCCCGCGAAGGCCCCGCCGCAGATGAACAGGATGTTCGTCGTGTCGACCTGCAGGAACTCCTGCTGCGGATGCTTGCGCCCGCCCTGCGGCGGCACGGAGGCGACGGTGCCTTCCATGATCTTCAGCAGGGCCTGCTGCACGCCTTCGCCCGACACGTCGCGGGTGATCGACGGGTTGTCGGACTTGCGGCTGATCTTGTCGATTTCGTCGATGTAGACGATGCCCCGCTGGGCGCGCTCGACATTGTAGTCGGCGGCTTGCAGCAGCTTGAGCACGATGTTCTCGACGTCTTCGCCCACATAACCGGCTTCGGTCAGGGTGGTGGCGTCGGCCATCGTGAACGGCACGTCGATGATTCGGGCCAGGGTCTGGGCCAGAAGCGTCTTGCCGGTGCCTGTCGGACCGACCAGCAGGATGTTCGACTTGGCCAGCTCGACGTCGTTGTTCTTCGAGGCGTGGTTCAGGCGCTTGTAGTGATTGTGCACCGCGACCGCGAGCACCTTCTTGGCGTGGTTTTGCCCGATGACGTAATCGTCCAGCACCTCGCAGATCTCGCGGGGCGTCGGCACGCCGTCCTTCGACTTCACGAAGGCGATCTTGTGCTCTTCACGGATGATATCCATGCAGAGTTCGACGCATTCATCGCAGATGAACACCGTCGGGCCGGCGATGAGCTTGCGCACCTCATGCTGGCTCTTTCCGCAGAAAGAACAGTAGAGGGTGCTCTTGGTGTCGCCGCTCGCGGCTTTCGTCATGGTCGCTTCTCACGCTAGGGCGGTCCGGGCCGAAGCCGAAACCACCGACTCCTTAGCGCCAATCCCGCCACCGAGGCAGCAGGATATTCGCTCGGAGTTGTCTAATCCTTGACATTCCCCGATCCGGACGCACGGCACAAGCCTTGGAGCCGTTTTACAGCCCCCAAGTTCGTGGATGGTGTGTGCGGTTTCATGGAATTCTTCCCTAAGATGGCGTTCCAGGACGTCAACGCAAGCGGGGACCTGTTCGCTCCCCATGCGCATCGGTGAGCGCCTGATGAAGAGTGCGTCGCAAATGGTGATCATCTTAGGCGGCGCTGGCGGAATCGTGGTGCAAGGCCGTCAGGTTTACAGGGCGCGCGTGCGCGGAGACGAATGGCGAGACGTTCACTGATGGCCCAGGGGCTGACGGCCTCCACGGGCATGACCGGCGACCTGCATGAGGGCCCGCCGCTGGTGGCCTTCGATTTCGACGGCACCCTGACGGTTCGCGACAGCTTCACGGCCTTCCTGAAGTGGCGGGTCAGCCCCGCCCGGCATTTGATCGGCATGGCGCGGCTTTTCCCTGCCGCCATTGGGTATCTGTTCGATCGCAACCGCGGCAAGATCAAGGCCGCCGCCGTGCGCGAGTTCCTGCGCGGCGTGCCCCTGGAACAGCTGGAGCGCGAGGCCCGCGCCTTCGCCCAGTCCGAAGCCCCCAAGCTGTTCCGCCCCGACGCCCTGGCCGTCTGGCGGCGCTGGCGGGCCAAGGGCGCCAGGCTGGTGATCGTCACCGCCTCGCCCGACGTCGTGGTCGCGCCGTTCGCCCGCGGGCTGGGCGCGGACCTGCTGATCGGCTCGCGCCTGGCCCTGGATCCCAACGACAAGGTCCTGGGACCGCTGGACGGTCCCAACTGCCGGGGCTCGGAAAAGGTGGTTCGCCTGAAGGCGGTCTTCGGCGACGATTTGTCGCTGGCCGCCGCCTATGGCGACACCTCCGGCGACCGCGAGATGCTGGCGATCGCCCACGAGAAGGGTTACCGGATCTTCCGAGGCAAGCCGGGCTGATCTAGCGCGGCTTCTGACCGCTCTCGGCCTCGATCCGCGCCACGGTCCGGGCGTGCGACTTGCACATGTAGAACCCCGGCTTGATCTTGCCGTAGCCCTTGGTCTTCGCGC
Source organism: Caulobacter sp. BE254 (assembly GCF_031457295.1). NCBI lineage: Bacteria > Pseudomonadati > Pseudomonadota > Alphaproteobacteria > Caulobacterales > Caulobacteraceae > Caulobacter > Caulobacter sp. BE254. Next base: position 134,455 of record NZ_JAVDWJ010000004.1, read on the forward strand.
CATAGACTTGGCCGCCGGACGTCCGCCAGACGATCGGTTCCGACCGGCAATAGGCCCTGGCGGTCTTCAGGGTCGAAAAGGTCCGGGGCGCGAGCGTGGCCGGCAGATCCCTGTAGGCTTTGGGATTGGTGCACTGGGACGGGTCACATTGCGCGTGAGCGGTGACGCCGATCGGCGCGCCGAGCGCCAGGATCAGGCCTGAAACGGTGATGACGGTGCGACGGCTGGACCTGAAGGCCATGGCTTGAATTCCCCCTGGGCGGGCAGTTCGCACGCCATCAAGCCGGAACACAAACCAAAGTTCTCTCAAACGAAAAAGCCGCCGACCTCGCGGCCGACGGCTTTTCCAGGTCTCGAGAATGAGGAGGCGCCTACGCCTTGTCGTCGGCGTCGCCGCGGCTTTCGTTGATGTGGTCGATCAGGCCCCAGGCCTTGGATTCCTCGGCGCTCATGAAGTGGTCGCGGTCGAGGGTCTTTTCGACTTCCTCATAGGTGCGGCCGGTGTGCTTGACGTAGATCTCGTTCAGGCGGCGCTTGGTCTTGATGATGTCTTCGGCGTGACGCTCGATGTCCGAGGCCTGGCCGCGGAAGCCGCCTGACGGCTGGTGGACCATGATCCGGGCGTTCGGCAAGGCGATGCGCTGGCCAGCGGCGCCGGCGGTCAGCAGCAGGCTGCCCATCGAGGCGGCCATGCCCATGCACACCGTCGAGACCGGGCTTTTGATGTATTGCATGGTGTCGTAGATCGCCAGGCCGGCCGTCACCACGCCGCCCGGCGAGTTGATGTACATGGCGATTTCCTTCTTGGGGTTCTCGGACTCCAGGAAGAGCAACTGGGCGCAGATCAGGCTGGCCATCCCGTCTTCGACGGGACCGGTCAGGAAGATGATCCGCTCTTTCAACAGACGGGAGAAGATGTCGAACGCCCGCTCGCCGCGGCTGGTCTGTTCGACCACCATCGGCACGAGGTTCATCGCCGTCGCCATCGGATCATACATAGGGATCGCCCTTTTCATTGTGTCTGGGCGGCGCGAACGCGAATCAGCCCCCGCGCGCCGTCGCCAACGCATATCGCGTGGCGCTTAACAGGTTGCAAGGAGCCGGGGTCCGGCTCGGCGCATGAAAAAGGGCGCGACCCTCGCGGATCGCGCCCTGTTCAGCTCGGAGGACGGGAGCCTTAGCCGCCGTAGCCTTCCGGCAGGTCGTCTTCTTCCAGGAGCTCTTCCTTGGAGACTTCCTTTTCCTCGATCTTGGCCTTGCCGAAGATCAGGTCGACGACCTTGTCCTCGTAGATCGGGGCGCGCAGGGCGGCCTGCAGGTCGGCGCGCTGGCGGTACATGTCGAACACCTGCTGGGCTTGCGCGCCATATTGGCGGGCTTCGCGCATCATGGCGTCGGCCAGTTCCTGCTCGGTGACGGCCACGTCGTTCTTGCGGCCGATCTCGGCGAGCACCAGACCCAGGCGCACGCGGCGCTCGGCGATCTTCTTGTACTCGTCCTTCAGCTGGTCCTCGGTCTTGCCTTCGTCCTCGGGCGGCAGGCCGCCCTGGGTCTTGTCGGCCTGGACCTGTTGCCAGATGCCGGCGAACTCGGCGTCGACCATGCGCGGCGGCAGGGCGAAGTCGTGCTTGGTGTCGAGCACGTCGAGCAGGGCGCGCTTGAGCTTGAAGCGCGAGCTGTTGGCGTAGCGGCCTTCCAAGTTCGACTTCAGCAGGTCCTTCAGGGCGGCCAGGTCGGCCAGGCCCAGGCGCTTGGCCAGTTCGTCGTCCGGCTCGGCGTCGACCGGGGCGCGCACTTCCTTGACGGTGGTGGCGAACTCGGCGGCCTTGCCGGCCAGGTTGGCGGCTTGATAGTCGTCCGGGAAGTTGACCTTCACCACGACTTCGTCGCCCGGCTTGGCGCCGACCAGCTGTTCCTCGAAGCCCGGGATGAACTGGCCCGAACCCAGGGTCAGCTCGGCGTCGGCGGCCGTGCCGCCGTCGAAGGCCACGCCGTCGATCGTGCCGACGAAGTCGATCAGCAGTTGGTCGCCGTCCTTGGCCTTCAGGCTCTTGCCCTTGCGCGGCTCATAGGTGCGGGCCTGCTTGGCCAGGTCGGCCAGGGCCTCGTCGACCTCGGCGTCCGAGATCTTGTAGACCGGCTTGGTCAGCTCGATCGACGCGGGGTCGATCGGCTCGAAGTCCGGCATCACTTCCACGGCCAGTTCGAAGGCCAGGTCCTCGCCGCCCGCCAGCACCTTGTCCATGTCGGACGAGGGCTTCAGGTCGGGCTGGCCGGCGGGGCGCAGCTTGTTGTCGTCCAGCACCTTCTGGGCGCCTTCGTTCAGCGTCGCCTCGATGACTTCGCCCATCAGGGCCTTGCCGTAGAGGCGGCGAACGTGCGCGGCCGGCACCTTGCCCGGGCGGAAGCCCTTGACGTTCATCTGGGGCGCGACCTCGGCGATCCGGGCCGTAAGACGCGTGGCGAGTTCACTCGCGGGCACCGTCACGCCATAAACGCGGCTGAGGCCTTCGCCCGACTTTTCAACGATCTGCATCGACATTCTTAGCTTCTCGGCTCTCTGGGCGCCCGCGCCCGTCGTCCGCCCCAGGGGTCAAAACATCAAAGCCGCCCACGTCACCGGGGCGGCGAAAGAGCGCCCTTATGTCACGCGTTTGGCGACCATCCAAGGGCATTGGCGCCCTCAGGGGACGAAAGTCCCGCTGAAAGCGCGCGCCGCCGGGCGAAAGCCCGCCGGGGTGGTGCGCTTCGCCGGACCAGAGGCCCGGCGAAGTGGTGCGGATGAGAGGACTCGAACCTCCACGCCTCTCGGCGCCAGAACCTAAATCTGGTGCGTCTACCAGTTTCGCCACATCCGCACGATGCGCCGGAGCGGGTTAGACATGCCCGGGCGGCTTGGCAAGTCGCCAGGCGATTTGCGCCGGAGTCCGGCCTGTCGCGGACATGCTCGAAAGTTCGAATATTTCTCGCCACGCCCGGAACAACTTCCCGGCCCGCCGGTTATGATGATGTCCGCGGCTGTTCAGAACGCCCTGGATCTACACCGGCCCGGGCCATGCCCCCCCGACTGACGCCCGGGCCGGTGTTTCACCTTCCAAATGTTAGCGCGGAACGATCTGGCCTTGGACGGGTTTGGGTCCGAGTTCGTCCACTGAGCGCGTCGCATGGAAACCATTGAAATCGTCGAAGGCGAAAAAAGCTGGACCGTGCGGCACGGGACGCGGGTGCTTTTCATCGACACGGTCGAGGAACGGACGCTGCGGACGGCGCTGGCCATCAGCCGCACCCTGTTCGACGACGGCGTACGAGCCCAGGTCGTCCTGATCCGCCGGGACCACTAGCGGCCTCGCGCCTCCCAAAGCTTTTTCAGCACCGAGGGCGCGAGATCCGGCAGGTCCTCGGCGATCAGGCCCGGTCCATGGGTCGCGCCGGCCTCGGCGTGGATCCAGGCGGCGGCGCAGGCGGCCTCGAAACTCTCCATGCCCTGGGCGATCAGGCCGGCGATGAAGCCAGCCAGCACGTCCCCCGCCCCGGCCGTGGCCAGCCATGGCGCGCCGTTCAGCCCGACCGCCGCCCGGCCGTCGGGCGCGGCGACCACCGTGTCGGAGCCCTTCAGCAGCACCACCGCCCCGGCCCGTCGCGCGGCCTCCCGCGTCGCCGTGATCCGTTCGGGCGACGCCGTCAGCAGGCCGGGGAAGATCCGTTCGAACTCGCCGGGATGCGGCGTCAGCACATCGTCCCGGTCCAGCGCCGAGAACAGGGCGGCCGAATCGTCGGCGAAGCTGGTCAGGGCGTCGGCGTCGACCACCAGGGCCGCGCCGTTGCGGGCCAGGGCGAAGACGTGGCGCATCGTCGCCTCCCCTACCCCCGCCGCCGGTCCGATCACCACCGCGTCGGCCTTTTCGGCCCGGGTTTGCAGATCGAACTCGCTTTCGAACGGCGCCAGCATCACCGCTTCCAGGTGGGCGGCGTTGACTGCCAAGGCGTTGGGCGGCGACAGCACGGTCACCACCCCCGCGCCGATCCGCAAGGCCCCGCGCGCCGCCAGCCGCGCCGCGCCGGTGTTCCAGGCTTCGCCGCTGACGGCCATCATCCGCCCGCGGGCGTGCTTGTGGGCGTCGGCCGCCGGCCAGGGGAAGCGCTCGGCCCATAGGCCAGGATCGTTCTCGAACAATCGCCCCTGCCCGGTCTCTTCCAGGCCGATGTCGGCCACCACCACTTCGCCGCAGGCGGCTCGCCCCACGGCCAGCACATGCGCCGGCTTGCGGCGATGGAAGGTGACGGTGAGCGCCGCCTTCAGGCTCCGCTCGCCGAGGGCAAGGCCGGTGTCGCCGACCAGGCCGCTGGGCACGTCGACGGCGACGATCCGCGCGGCGCCGGGCATGACCCGCGCCAGACGGTCGGCCTCGCCGTCGAGCGGCCGCGACAGGCCGGCCCCGAACAGGCAGTCGACATAGAGCGCCGCCGAGCCCGGCTCCGAAACCAGCGGTCCGGTCTCGCCCTTCCAGCGCGCGGCGGCCCACTGCGCCGCCGGGCTGGCGGGCGGCCCCAGCGCCTCGACCCGCACCGGCCAGCCGCGTCGGCGCAGGTGGCGAGCGATCACATAGCCGTCGCCGCCGTTGTCGCCCGGACCGCACCAGACCACCGTCGGGCAGCGGGCGTGGCGCTCGCGGATCACCTCGGCCACCGCCCGGCCGGCCCGCTCCATCAAGACGACCGTCGGGGTCCCGGCCTCGACAGCGGCCCGATCCGCGGCGGTCATCTCGGCGACGGTCATGATCTGGCGCGGCACGGCGGCTCCTCTTCCTACAGGACCTGGGTGGAGGCCTCCCGACCCTTGTCGACCAGGATCAACGCGCCGTCGACCAGATCGAACGTCGTCACCGACACGTGGTCGGGCCGGAACGCCGCCACCGCCTCGCCGCCGGTCGCCGCCGACACCGCCGCGTTCAGGGCCACGAAGTGGCTGAACACCGCCGCGCCGGGGTGCGAGGCCACGCCTTGCGCGACCTCGCGCGTCCAGGCCGCATAGTCGAGATCGCCCGGGATATCGCTCCACCGCCCCAGGAAGGCCTGGCGCAGCCAGCCGGAGCGGTCCTGCGCGTCGAGGGCGGCCGGAGTCGGGATTTCGCCAACCCGGGGATCAATCTCGACCGTCGCGCCCAGGGCGTCGGCCAGGGGCTGGGCGGTCTCGCGACAGCGGCGAAGCGGCGAGCTGACCACGCGGGACGGGCGCTCTCCGACCGGCAGGGCCAGCAACGTCTGCGCCACCGCCCTGGCCTGCTCCGCCCCGACGGCGTCCAGGCCTGGATCAGGATCGGCGTCGCCCCAGGTCGAGGCGGGGCGGCCGTGGCGGATCATGTGAATGCGGCTCATCGGCTTCCTCGCCCGTTCGAAATATCTTCCCGACCGTCCGCTCGCGTCGGGTCTTCTTGTAACGCTTGCCGGGCCCGCCGAGGCGCCGTCCGCCGTCGCGGCGCGCAAACGCGCAAGAACCGACCCTGGTGGCCGCCCGCCCCGCTTCCGCATCGCCGCAATCTTCAGCAGTTTTCGAGTCGACCGCCTTTTTTCCGCCATTCCCACCCAAGCCCCGCGACGCCGTTCGGCCACGGACAGCGGGGCTTCCGCCCGGTTCTTCGCCGCCGAAACGGCCGTTTCGACGATCCTAGGCCGCCAATCGGCGCTCGCAAGCCGGTTTGGCCACCCAAACCTGCACTGATCAGGTTTCAGGCTTCAGATGCTCAAATATGCAGCAATGAGCCGAACTCGACAGGACTCGCACGATAAAGCGCTTCAGCCCGCTTGTGAGCCGAGGGGCCGGCGTGCTCCGTGCCGCTCAGTCAGCGGCGCCCGCGCCGTTTGGGCGTGAAAGAAGTCTGATGAAAAAGATCGAAGCCATCATCAAGCCGTTCAAGCTGGATGAGGTCAAAGAGGCGCTTCAGGAGATGGGCGTACAGGGCATGACCGTGCTGGAAGCCAAGGGCTACGGCCGCCAGAAGGGTCACACCGAGCTCTATCGCGGCGCCGAGTACGTCGTCGACTTCCTCCCCAAGATCAAAGTCGAAGTCGTGGTCGAAGACAGCCAGTTGGAGCCCGCGCTCGAAGCCATCACCAACGCCGCCCGCACGGGCCGCATCGGCGACGGCAAGATTTTCGTGTCCGAAATCACGGAAGTCGTCCGCATCCGCACCGGAGAAACCGGCCCGTCCGCCGTCTAGGCCCGGCCGAAAACCGCTTAACGCTCAAAGGGGATAACTATGAGCACCGCCAAGCAGATCCTGGACCTGATCAAGGAAAAGGACGTCAAGTACGTCGACGTCCGTTTCACCGACGTGCGCGGCAAGCTGCAGCACGTGACCTTCGACATCGACCTGGTCGATGACGACTTCCTCAACGACGGCACCATGTTCGACGGCTCGTCGATCGCCGGCTGGAAGGCCATCAACGAGTCGGACATGAAGCTGCGTCCTGACCTGACCAGCGCCATCATCGACCCGTTCTACCAGCAGACCACCCTGGCGCTGTTCTGCGACGTGGTGAACCCCGACACGGGCACCCCCTACAACCGCGACCCGCGCTCGATCGCCAAGAACGCCCTGGCCTACGTCAAGTCGTCGGGCATCGGCGACACCGTGTTCTTCGGCCCTGAAGCCGAGTTCTTCATCTTCGACGACGTGCGCTGGAGCACTGCTTCGAACAACACCGGCTACTCGTTCGACTCCGTCGAACTGCCGGGCAATTCGGCCAAGGAATATCCCGAAGGCAACATGGGCCACCGCCCGGGCCCCAAGGGCGGCTACTTCCCGGTCAACCCGATCGACTCGGCCCAGGACCTGCGCGGCGAAATGCTGGCCGTCATGGGCGAGCTGGGCATGAAGCCGGAAAAGCACCACCACGAAGTGGCGCCGGCCCAGCATGAACTCGGCCTGAAGTTCGACACCATGGTCGTGATGGCCGATCGCATGCAGCTCTACAAGTACGTGATCCACAACGTGGCCCACGCCTACGGCAAGTCGGCCACCTTCATGGCCAAGCCGATGTTCGGCGACAACGGCTCGGGCATGCACGTGCACCAGTCGATCTGGCAGGACGGCAAGCCGCTGTTCGCCGGCGACAAGTACGCCGGCCTGTCGGACATGTGCCTGTGGTACATCGGCGGCATCATCAAGCACGCCAAGGCGATCAACGCGTTCTCGAACTCGACGACGAACTCGTACAAGCGCCTGGTGCCGGGCTACGAAGCCCCGGTGAAGCTGGCCTACAGCTCGCGCAACCGCTCGGCCTCGATCCGCATCCCGCACGTCGACTCGCCGAAGGCCAAGCGCATCGAGGCGCGCTTCCCCGACCCGATGGGCAACCCGTACCTGACGTTCGTCGCCCTGCTGATGGCCGGCCTCGACGGCATCAACAACAAGATCGATCCGGGCGCGGCCGCCGACAAGAACCTCTACGACCTGCCGCCCCGCGAGCAGAAGAAGATCCCGGAAGTCTGCGGCAGCTTGCGCGAAGCCCTGGAAAACCTGGACAAGGACCGCGCCTTCCTGAAGGCCGGCGGCGTCATGGATGACGACTTCATCGACAGCTACATCGAGCTGAAGATGGAAGAGGTGATGCGCCTGACGCTGCACCCGCACCCGGTCGAATTCGACATGTACTACAAGTGCTAAGCCTTACGGCTTAGGACCAAGGACGAGGCCCGCGGAGCGATCCGCGGGCCTTTTTCTTTGGTGTCAGATGGGGTTGGCGGGCGTCTGGGCTCAGCGGGAGACCGAATGGCCGCGCTCCATGGGCGGGATTTTTCCGCCTCAGCTCGGACGTTCCAAGCAACGCTTCAGCGGATTGTCAGAACTGCGATACTTCGGACCGCCGACAGTTAGGGCAACTCGCGGCCTCGTTCAGCAGTCTGGACGCGCGCCCTGCTTTTCCGCCGCGTAGGTGCGGAGACGCTCGCATCCCACCTTTCGGGCCCATGCGGGATCAAGTTTGGTCAGAACGTAAGGGTAAGCTTCGGCGTCGTATGTGGGCTCTTGCAGGGCGCGCTCGATACGGGCCTTGGCGGCCTCGACCTCAGGCGCGACCCGTGCTCGCACCTCGGTCCAGCTTGGATCACTCGCCGGAGGGGCCGCCCCGCGCGGGGACAGACGCCACGCGGTAACGAGTAGGTGAGCAGGCGCGGCGTCGGGGACGTCCATATCCCCGGCGCGAGGACCAATAGTCTGGACCGGGCCGAGCCAAGCTCCAGAGCAACCGCCGGATGCGCCACACCCAAAGACGGGTAGCGGAATTGGACCCGGCAGGCGAACCACGGCCGTCGTTAGGGTGCGGGTGATCTGGCCTGGACGCGCCACCAATAGCGACACCACCCGAGCCCGGCTTATGCCTCGCTCTTCGAGACCCATCTCGGCGCGCAATCGAACGGCGGCGGGCGGGGGTGACCCAGGGAAGTAGACCATACAGCTGTCTTTGCCGTACGCTGGTATATCGACGCGGTTGGGAATGGGGATGTCGCAAAAATCCTTAGGCCCCAATAGCGCTTGCGCATCCCGCCCGTCGAACCGATCCCACTTCGCGAAGGCAGTGCGGATTCGATAGTGCTCAAGAAGCCAGGCTCCCGCCCCCGTGTCTGCGTCCACGTCGTAGAGAGCGTCCCGCGCCGGATCGAAAGGAACGTCAAAGGTTGCGTTGCGCCGTCCTATGGCGTCTTGCCAGCGATAGAAATCGAGCCAGGCTAATCCGGCGACAATGAAATAGCTGCCGTAAAGCAAGGCTGGCAGCGCCAGAACCGCCTTGGGAAGATGACCGCGCACGGCGTCCCAGGCGACACCCAGCAGCGCAACGTTGAGGAGTATCGCTAAGGGCAGGCTGAGTCCGAAGAACGCGAACAGGAAGCCGAAAGTCGGGACCAGAGCTGACAGCGCTAAGGCCAGACCAGAGAGCCCAAAGATGACGAGCCACAAGGAGAATCGACGGCCGTCTTTCTCGTGCTGCTTCTTCGGCCGACCTTCTTCAGTGATCATTTGCGTTCCATCATCCCCATGGCAGATCGCCAGCGGCGGACAACAGCACGCCAAGGCCGAGCTTTGCAATCAGAACGCGGCGCTTATCACCTTGACTGTGTCAGCCCTCACCGCGAGGGTCGCCCCCCCCCTCTCGGACTATCAAACCGCCCACGCCCCCCTCAGCCCAGCCCCACTCCGCCCACCGGCACGGTCTCGAACCGGTGCCCGAACCCCGCGATGATCGGGCGGGCCTTGGCGATGGCGGCCTGGACGGACGGCAGTTGCAGCGAGGCGGCGTGGCTGGCCTTGTCGGTCCAGACCTCGGTGATCCACAGGGCGTCGGCGTCGACCGTGTCCTCGGCGATGATATAGCTGAGGCAGCCGGGCATGCCGCCGGTGCTTTCCGAGAGGATGGCGACAAGCTCGCCCCGCTTGCCGGGCGCGGCCTTCATCTGGCCGATCAGTCCGTACATCGTCTTCTCCTCCTTGGCCTGGACGCTGGGCGCGCCGGTCAAGAGGCCGACGGCGAGGCCGCCTGTCAGCACCTCCCGCCGCGGCGTTCCCTTCGTCGATCGTCGTTGGGTCATGCGGCCTCCAGCGGCCATCGTCGGCGACGCCTGCCCTCGGGATGTCAGCAGCAAACCGTTCTACCCCTTGCACTCGCCCTGTGTCGCGACGCTGGCGCCCTGGGCGGCGGCGTTGCAGGCGCTGGGATAGGTCTTGCCGTCGCAGCCGCAGACCGGGGCGTAGATCATCGTGCAGGCCTGGGGCGGCTTGCGGCAGGTCCCCGCGCCGTCGGCGACGTGGCATTGGCCGGCCGGCATCTGGCAGACCAGGCCCGAGGCGCACTGGAAGCCGGCGAAGCCGCCGCACATGCCGCCCTCGGCCACCGGCGTCCGGGCGTGGGACACTGGCGGGTTCGGCGCCGGCTGACCGCCGCCCGGACTGGAGCAGCCCAGCAGCACCAGCGCGGCGAGCGCGGAAAACAGGCTGCGCGAGGTCATGGGGCGGCTCCTTTTCGTTAGCGCCCCAAGACTGCCACGCCCGCGTCGCGTCGGGCAAACGCCAAGCTCAAGGCCTATCATCAGGCGGGACGCAGGTTCCCTACATCTGGTCGAGCGCGGCCAGATATTCCGCCATCGGCTGCAGGCCGACCGCCGCCCGCCGCGCCTCCAGGCCTTCGGGGGCCTCCAGATCCGTTGGGACCGCGTACTTGCCGTCCTTGCAGGTCGTGCCTTGGGTGCCGTAGCGCTGAGGCCGCTTGTCCACCGTCGCCAGGCGATCATAGAGGGTCGCGTAGTCGTCAGGCAGAGCCTCGTGCGTCGCCACAAGGGGTTCGATCAAGGCCAGCACCTGACGCTGAAAAGCCAGGTCGCTGGAGTGGTTGGCCAGGGTCACCGCCGCCGCCGAAGTCCGTCTGGACGTCTCCGAGATCTTCGGCCAGCCGTGGGCGGCGATGATCGCCTTGAGTCGCTGGGTGTGGAGCTTGTCCTGAGCCTCGATCAGGGCCCCGGCGGGTTTCATGACCGCATCGCGCTGCTCCGGCGGCAGCTTGCTGGTCGCCTCCAGCATCGTCGTCCGCAGGGCCTGGTCGACGCCCGCCATGCCGACGATGTCCTCGATGATTTCGGCGCGTCCGGCGATGGCCCGCACCCGTTCCACCGTCGGATCAGGCCGGGCGAAGGCTGTCACAGCCGGCACGCTCGACAGGGCCACCAGGATCGTCACGCAGATCGACTTCACTTCGCCCCTCCCAACCTCAAGCTGTTGCAGCCTCCCGGGACAATCGGGCGGTTTCGCGGCGCGTCCACGCAGCCCCTTTTCAGGGGACGACGCAGAGCCCATACGAGGCGCTCCCGCCGAATCGACGCATGTTCCCCTAATGTCCTCCAAAGACGATCCCAACTTCTCGCTGTTCGGCGACGACGCCCTCGCCCCGGTTCCCGCCTCGCCGTTCCCGGCTCGCGAGCCGCACCCCGAGCCCGCGCCGCGCGCGGCCGCGCCGCCGCCGCCGCCGGTCAAGCCCAGCGCGCCCGCCGCGCTCTCGTCGTCCGGCGGCTACGACGCCAGCTCGATCGAGGTCCTGGAGGGTCTCGAGCCTGTCCGCATGCGCCCGGGCATGTACATCGGCGGCACCGACGAGCGGGCCCTGCACCACCTGTTCGCCGAGGTGCTGGACAACTCGATGGACGAGGCCGTGGCCGGCTTCGCCAAGACCATCGAGGTCAAGCTCGACGCCGACGGCTACCTGTCGGTGCGCGACGACGGGCGCGGCATGCCCGTCGACGAGCACCCCAAGCATCCGGGCAAGTCGGCCCTGGAAGTGATCATGACCGTCCTGCACGCGGGCGGTAAGTTCAGCGGCAAGGCCTACGAGACCTCCGGCGGCCTGCACGGGGTGGGCGCCAGCGTCGTCAACGCCCTGTCGGAACTGGTCGAGGTCACCGTCTGGCGCGAAGGTTTCGAGCACCGCCAGAGCTTCGCGCGCGGCAAGCCGCTGGGTCCCGTCGAGAAGATCCAGCCCAGCAAGAAGCGCGGCACCCAGGTGCGCTTCAAGCCCGACGACCAGATCTTCGGCGAGGGCTGTGGCTTCAAGCCGGCGCGCCTGTACCGCATGGCCCGCTCCAAGGCCTATCTGTTCCGCGGGGTGCAGATCAAATGGTCCTGCGATCCCTCGCGCATCCAGGACCAGACGCCGGCCGAGGCCACCTTCCACTTCCCCAACGGCCTGGCCGACTTCCTGGCCGAGCGCACCAAGGGGCTGGAGGTGGTCACCCCCGACAGCTTCGCCGGCCGCATCGAGCGCCAGGGCGAGGCGGGCGCGGTCGAGTGGGCCATTGCCTGGACGCCGCGCGGCTTCGGCGAGCACGACGGCTTCATGCAGTCGTACTGCAACACAGTGCCCACGCCGGAAGGCGGCACTCATGAGAGCGGCCTGCGCGCCGCCCTGACCCGGGGTCTGAAGGCCTATGCCGAGCTGAAGGGCGAGAAGCGGGCGACGATCATCACCGCCGACGACGTGATCGCCCAGGCCGGCGCCCTGATCTCGGTGTTCATCAAGAACCCGGAATTCCAGGGCCAGACCAAGGAAAAGCTCTCTTCGAGCGAAGCGCAACGCTTCGTCGAGAATGCGCTTCGCGACCCGTTCGACCACTGGCTGACCGGCAGCCCCAAGGCCGCCCAGGCCCTGCTGGAGTTCGTGATCGAGCGGGCCGAGGAGCGCCTCAAGCGCCGCAAGGACAAGGAAGTCCAGCGCGCCTCGGCGACCCGCAAGCTGCGCCTGCCCGGCAAGCTGGCCGACTGCGCGGCCGGGGCCGTCGACGGCGCCGAGCTGTTCATCGTCGAGGGCGACTCGGCCGGCGGCTCGGCCAAGCAGGCCCGCAACCGCAAGAACCAGGCGATCCTGCCCCTGCGCGGCAAGATCCTCAACGTGGCCTCGGCCAGCGGCGAGAAGTTCACGGCCAACAAGGAGCTCAGCGACCTGATGCTGGCCCTGGGGGCCCAGGGCGGCAACCGGTACAAGGAAGAGGATCTGCGCTACGAGCGGATCATCATCATGACCGACGCCGACGTCGACGGCGCCCATATCGCCAGCCTGCTGATCACCTTCTTCTACCGGACCATGCCGGACCTGATCCGCCAGGGGCACCTGTTCCTGGCCCTGCCGCCGCTGTACCGCATCAGCCATGGCGGCAAGAGCGCCTACGCCCGCGACGACGCCCACAAGGACGAGTTGCTGGCCACGACCTTCAAGGGCAAGAAACCCGAGATCGGCCGCTTCAAGGGCCTGGGCGAGATGATGGCCTCCCAGCTGAAGGAGACCACCATGGACCCGTCGGTGCGGACCCTGGCCAAGATCACCCTGCCCCGCTCCGAGGAGGCGGTCGAGGCCCTGGTCGAGACGCTGATGGGCCGCAAGCCCGAGCTGCGCTTCCGCTTCATCCAGGAAAACGCCGAGTTCGCGGCCGACGACCTGGACCTGTAGGCCGGGGCGGCTTTCCCGTCCTTCGTGGCGGGAAGGCCGATTCCACGGCCCTTCGAGCATGACCTATCAAAGAATCTGACATTTCACATTCGCGCCGCTCAAGCGTAGCTAACCCCTCAAACGAATTCGACTTTTCGCGACCAAAAAGCTTTGTTCGCTTGATTTTTGACCGATTTGTCGACCTTTTTCGCTTTTCCTGGACGCTCTTTGGGCAGATGCAGGATGACGAAGCTCGATTTCGAGCCGGTCCGCCCGCGGATTCGGCCCGCGATCGCGCCGAGCGGCGCCCCAAGACGCCGCGAAAGTCTAGGGAAGTCGATCCATGAAGACCCTGCTCGCCTCCACCGTCGCCGTCCTGGCCCTGGCCGCCGCGCCGTTCGCGGTCGCCGCGCCCGTCGGCGTCGAAACCGTCAGCATCCCGGTGTCCAAGTCCAAGCTGGACCTCAACAACCCCCGCGACGCCCAGGTGCTGATGCGCCGCATCAACACCGCCGCCCTGGAAGCCTGCGGCGCCGACGCCCACAGCTTCCCGGAGTTCAAGCGCGTCGTGGCCGCCTCGTCCTGCCACCGCGACGCCGTCGCCGGGGCGGTCGGCCAACTGAACAGCAACCAGGCCGCCCTGACCGTCACGGGCGTCCGCAACCGCTAGGTTTCTTCCCCGCCCGCGGGGAAGGTCGGCGAAGCGCCCGGGGCCGAGCCCCGGGCGTTTTGCGTTGCGGGCCCGCCCCGCGTCGCGCGGCCATTTCGCCGCACCGCAGCATTATTTCCCCTCGACCCTTGCTTTCCGGACGGTTTTGGCCTCCTTAGGCCGCCCATCGGACCGTATTTCGGCGCGCCTCATCGGCATCCCGGCGAAAAAGGTCTATTCTCTGAAGATATTGACCAAGAACACGGTCCATTTGGGGGTCGTATTTGGTCGTGGTGCGGGCCGCGCGCGTTTGTGTGTGCGCCGTCCGCTTGAAACGAACTGGACCCGCATGCCCTTCCCCGCTTCCCACCCCGCTCTTGAGCGGGCTCTTGCCGCTCAAGGTTATCTCGAGCCCACTCCCGTCCAGGCCGCCGTGCTGGAAGCCGACGCCGAGGGCCGCGACCTGCTGGTCAGCGCCCAGACCGGCTCGGGCAAGACCGTCGCCTTCGGTCTCGCCGCCGCCACCACCCTGCTCGGCGACGCCGAGAAGTTCTCCAAGGCCGGCGCCCCGATGTGCCTGGTCATCGCCCCGACCCGCGAGCTGGCCATCCAGGTCAATCGCGAGCTGACCTGGCTCTATGCCGACGCCGGCGCCGTGGTCGTCAACTGCGTGGGCGGCATGGACGCTCGCCGCGAGCAGCGGGCCCTGAACTTCGGCGCCCACATCGTGGTCGGCACCCCCGGACGTCTGCGCGACCACATCGAGCGCGGCCATCTGGACCTGTCGGAGCTGAAGGTCGCCGTTCTCGACGAGGCCGACGAGATGCTCGACATGGGCTTCCGCGAGGACCTTGAGTTCATCCTCGACGCCGCCCCCAAGGAGCGCAGGACCCTGCTGTTCTCGGCCACCCTGGCGCGCGAGATCGTGCAACTGGCCAAGAGCTACCAGAACGACGCCCTGCGCATCGACACCCTGGGCCGCAACGAGCCGCACCGCGACATCGAATATCGCGCCGTCCGCGTCGCGCCCAACGAGACCGAGCACGCGATCGTCAACCTGCTGCGCTATTTCGAAAGCCCCGGCGCCCTGGTGTTCTGCAACACCCGCGAAAGCGTCCGCGCGCTGCACAGCAAGCTGCGCGAGCGCGGCTTCGCCGTGGTCGGCCTGTCGGGCGAGCTGTCGCAGCGCGAGCGCGCCGACGCCCTGCAGGCCCTGCGCGACGGCCATGCCCGCGTCTGCGTCGCCACCGACGTTGCGGCTAGAGGTCTAGACCTGCCCGATCTGGGCCTGGTCATCCACGCCGAGCTGCCGGTCAACAAGGCCACCCTGCTGCACCGGTCGGGCCGCACCGGCCGGGCCGGCAAGAAGGGCGTCAGCGCCCTGGTCGTGCCCTACACCCGCCGCCGCAAGGCCGAACAGCTGCTGATGGCGGCCGGCGTCGAAGGCCAGTGGGGCGGCGCCCCGACCGCCGACGAGATCCGCGTCAAGGACCAGGAGCGCCTGCTCGACGACCCGATCTTCGCCGAGCCCTCGAACGAGGACGACGCCGGCCTGGTCGCGGCCATGCTGGAAAAGCGCACGCCCGAGGAACTGGCCGCCGCCCTGATCCGCGCCCGCCGCGCCAAGCTGCCGGCCCCGGAAGAGATCTACGACGATCCGCGCCACGGCGCCGACCCGGGTCCGCGCGTTCGCGGCGAACGTTCCAACGACAGCGGCGACCGCTTCGCCGATCGGGGTCCGCGCGACTTCGGCGGCCGTGATGACCGTCCGGAACGCGAACCGCGCGCCGACATGAGCAATTCGGCCTGGTTCCGCCTCAACACCGGCCGGCGCAACAACGCCGACCCCAAGTGGCTGATCCCGCTGATCTGCCGCCTGGGCCACATCACTAAGAAGGACATCGGCTCGATCCGGATCTTCGACTACGACACCAAGTTCGAGATCTCGGCCGAGGCGGAAGTGAAGTTCGGCGCGGCCGTCCAGGCCACCGTGCGCGACGACGTGACCATCACCCCGACCACGGCTCCGGCCGCCCGGGACGCCGGCCCGCGCAAGGAGTACGCGCCGCGTCCCCCTCGCGACGACAACGACGCGCCGCGCCGCGAATACGCCCCGCGCCCGCCCCGGGACAACGACCGCGCCCCGCGCGCCAACGCCCCGGGCTCGCGCGATCACACGCCGCGTCCATCCGCGTTCGGCGCCGACGGCGTCAGCAACGCCAAGCCGTATGCGCGCAACGAAGAGCCCAAGCGCGACTACAAGCCGCGCGACCGCGACGAGGCGCCGAAGCGGGATTTCAAGCCCCGCGCGGAGGGTCCCCGTTCGGACGCTCCCAAGCGCGAGTTCAAGCCGCGTGACGAAGCCCCGCGCGCCTATGCCGAGGCCGCCCCGCGCCGCGCACCGCGCACCGACCGCGAGAGCGTTCCCTACGATCCCGCCGCTGCGGCTTCGGAAAAGCCGTTCCGGAAGCCCCGCGCTGAAGCCGGCGCCGGTCCGGCCAAGCCGTTCAAGGGTCCCAAGCCCTTCAAGGCCAAGGGCGACTTCGGCGGCAAGCCGGCGTTCGGCAGCCCCAAGCCCGCCTTCGGCAAGAAGCCGGGCGGCAAGACGCCGTTCAAGAAGAAGTAGTTTGAACCAAGCCCTCCCCCTGTGGGGGAGGTGTCGTCCCGACTTCGGGACGACGGAGGGGGGAGTACCACGGCCTCGACCGCAAGCCGGATCGACCAGCCTAAACTCCCCCCACCGATCGCTTCGCGATCGCCTCCCCCATGGGGGGAGGAACTTCTAAACCGCCTGCCCCGCGCACCATCCCGACGCCCAGGCCCACTGGAAGTTATAGCCGCCCAGCCAGCCGGTGACGTCCACCACCTCGCCGATGAAGTACAGGCCCGGAGCAGCCTTGGCCTCCAGGGTCCGTGAGTCCAGGCCGTCGGTGTCGACGCCGCCCAGGGTCACTTCCGCCGTCCGATAGCCTTCTGAGCCCACCGGCTTGAACGTCCAGGCGTTGACGGTCGCGGCCACGCCGCGCAGCAGCACGTCCGAGCAGTCGGCCAGATTGCCGTAGGCGCCGGCGTCCTCGGCGATCAGCTGGGCCAGGCGCTTGGGCAGGAGCTCGCCCAGCACCGTCGACAGGGCCCGCTTGGGCGTGGCCGTCCGGGCGGTGCGCAGGGCCTGGAACACGTCGACGCCCGGCGCCATGTTCACGCTGATCTCGCCGCCCTCGCGCCAGTAGGACGAGATCTGCAGGATCGCCGGGCCCGAAAGGCCGCGGTGGGTGAACAGCATGGCCTCGGCGAACTTGGTCTTGCCGCTGGAGACCACCGCGTCCAGGGCCACGCCCGACAGCGGCGCCAGGCGCTCCAGGGTCTTGACCTCGAAGGTCAGGGGCACCAGAGCCGGACGGGTCTCGACGATGTTCAGGCCGAACTGCTGGGCGATCTCGTAGCCCAGCCCGGTTGCGCCCATCTTCGGGATCGACTTGCCGCCGGTGGCGACCACGACCGAGCGGCAGGCGACCGGCCCGTTGGAGAAGCTGACGCGCCAGCCCTCCCCGTCCTTGGCCACA
Organism: Caulobacter sp. BE254; assembly: GCF_031457295.1. Lineage (NCBI taxonomy): Bacteria > Pseudomonadati > Pseudomonadota > Alphaproteobacteria > Caulobacterales > Caulobacteraceae > Caulobacter > Caulobacter sp. BE254. The sequence continues at coordinate 151,630 of NZ_JAVDWJ010000004.1, forward strand.
CCCTTGACCTCGGTCTCCAGGCGCAGCGTCACGCCCGCCTGGTCCATCTCGGTCAGCAGCATCTCGATGACCTGCTTGGCCGAGCCGTCGCAGAACAGCTGGCCCAGGGTCTTCTCGTGGAAGGCGATGCCGTAGCGCTGGACCAGGGCGATGAAGTCGCTCGGACGATAGCGCCGCAGGGCCGAGACGCAGAACTTCGGGTTGGCCGACAGGAAGTTGGCCGGCGCGGTGTTGACGTTGGTGAAGTTGCAGCGCCCGCCGCCGCTGATGCGGATCTTCTCGCCGGGGGCCTTGGCGTGGTCGACGACCAGCACCTTGCGGCCGCGCTTGCCCGCCTCGATGGCGCACATCATGCCGGCCGCGCCGGCGCCCAGCACCACGACGTCGAAGTCTTCCAAGGCCAAGCCCTTCCTGTTGAGGGGCGTATCGACAGGAGGCGGGCGGGGAAGTCAATGCGGCGACATTGACGTCACGGCCGACCGGCGCGATCCTCCTCGCATGGCCGACGGCGCTGACGTTCATCTGGACCCCGAACGCGCGGCCAAGCTCAAGGCGGCGGCCGACTGCGGGCGTATCGCTCGAAACCTACGCTCTGCAGGCGCTCGACCAAGCCTTGGACGATGACTGGTCGGAAGCCCTGGCGGCGCTGGATGAGCACGACCGCACCGGCGTGTCATACGCCGCCGAAGACGCCATCGCCGAGTTTCGCGCGAACGTCGAGGCTGGACTCGCGAAACGCAAATGAGCCGTGAGGGCCGGCTGACCGCTCGGGCCAAGCACGACCTCTCTCGTCTTGAAGCTTTCCTGATCGCGAAGAACCCGGACGCGGCGCGGCGGGCCGTCGAATATCGCGTATCGGTTCGCACCGTCATCATCGCCCGGATCAAGCACGCCTTGGAACGTCCGTAGGTCATGCCGGCGCCAATTTCGCCCGGCATTGGGCTTTGAAAGCCCGCACCCTTGACGCCAGCGCCTGGAGGGTTAGGAACCCTGCCCTCCTCCCGCCCAGGCTTCTCCCATGACGTCCGCCGCCCCAGCGACGATCGGCCCGACGATCGGCCCGACCATCGGCATAGATTTCGGCACGACCAACACCGTGGTCTCGATGACCCATGGCGACGGTCCGGCCACGCTGGTCCGGTTCCCGACCGCCGGCGGCGACATCTTCGCCTTCCGCTCGGCCTTGAGTTTCCACGCGGTCATGGGCGCCAACGGCCGGCCCAACGAGCTGGTGACCGAGGCCGGCCCCTGGGCGATCGAGGCCTATGTCGAGGACCCGCTGGAGACCCGCTTCATCCAGTCGTTCAAGACCTTCGCCGCCAGCGCCGCCTTCACCGAGACCAAGATCCTCAACAAGCGCTATCTGTTCGAGGACCTGCTGGCCGATTTCCTGCTGAAGCTGAAGGCGCACGGCGGGGCGGCGATGGAGACCCTGCCGCCGCGGGTGATCGTCGGCCGGCCCGTCACCTTCGCCGGCGGCAATCCCGACGAGGCCCTGGCCCTGGCCCGCTACGAGGCCGGCTTCCGGCGGCTGGGCTTCACCGACATCCGCTACGCCTACGAGCCGGTGGGGGCGGCGTTCTTCTTCGCCCGCCAGCTGAAGCAGGACGCCACGGTGCTGGTCGCGGACTTCGGCGGCGGCACCAGCGACTTCTCGATCGTGCGGTTCGAGCGGGACGCCGGGAAGCTGCGCTCCACCGCCCTGGCGCGGTCGGGCGTCGGCCTGGCCGGCGACGCCTTCGACTACCGGATCATCGACCAGCTGGTGTCGCCGGAGCTGGGCAAGGGCAGCCTCTACAGGGCGTTCGACAATCGCCTGCCGATCCCTCAGCGCTACTATACCGCCTTCGCGCGCTGGGACCAGCTGGCCCTGCTGAGGGCCTCCAAGGACATGCGCGACATCCGCGCCCTGCAACGCACCGCGATGGAGCCCGAGAAGATCGCCCGGCTGATCGAGGTGCTGGACGACAACCACGGCTACGCCCTCTACCGCGCCGTCTCGTCGCTGAAGGAGGCGCTGTCGAGCCAGGAAGACGCCGTCTTCCGCTTCGAGGCCGGCTCGGTGCTGATCGAGAAGACCGTCCAGCGCGCCGATTTCGAGCGCTGGATCGCCCCGGAGCTGAAGGCCATCGAGACCGCGGTCGACCAGGCGTTGGAGCGCTCGGGCCTGGGTCCCGACGGGGTGGACCGGGTGTTCCTGACCGGCGGCAGTTCGTTCGTGCCGGCGGTCCGCGAGATCTTCGTGCGTCGCTTCGGGGCGGCGAAGATCGAGGGCGGCGGCGAGTTCGAATCCATCGCCTCGGGCCTGGCCCTGATCGGCCGCGAAGCCGACTTGGACCTGTGGAGCGAGAAGGCCAGGCTCCCCGCCTGAAGGCCGTGAAAGCGGCGCTGCGATTTCTCTCGCCGCCGCGACAAATCCGTTCCGGTCCCTCCGCGTCCGCGACGTCTGCTCTTTAGTGGAGCTTGGAGATCCGCGGTTCGTCCCGCGCCCGACGCGCCATCACGTCGAGGTCGGGGGACCGTAGGATGGGCGACAAGGCGCGCACGATCGCGATCGTGTTGCATGACCTGCCGTTGGGCGGGTCGGAACGGATCGCGGTGCGGCTGGCCAACCGCTGGGCGGCGCTCGGCCGCGAAGTGACCCTGTTCTGCGGATCGCGCCAAGGTCCATTGGCGCAGATGATCGACGCCGGGGTCCAGGTGGTCGAGGCCGATCCGCCCATTCCGCGCGGCCCGGGCTCGCGCAAGGCCCTGGGGAATGCGGCGGCCGCCTATGTGGCCCAACACCGGCCCGACATCCTGTTCGTGCCGGGCAACTATCACTGGCCGATCCTGCCGGCCATCGACGCCCTGCCCGCCGACCAGCGGCCGGGCGTCGTCGCCCAGATCGGCACCCCGCTCTATCGCCACGGACGCGGCGTCCTGGCCCAGATCCCCTACAACCTGAAGACCCGCCGCCAGCTGCGCGGCGTCGACCAGGCGATCTCGCTGTCGGACGACATGACCGAGGACGCCAACCGCGTCCTGGGGCGGCGCATTACCCAGCGCATCGCTCTTCCCGCCTTGGACGACGACGACCACGCCTTCACCCCGCCCCCGGAGGGCAAGACCATCCTCGCGGCCGGCCGGCTGGTGAAGGAGAAGGGCTTCGACATCGCCCTGCGCGCCTTCGCCCTGCTGGGCGATCCCGACGCCGAGCTGGTGATCGTTGGCGAAGGCGAGCGTCGGGCCGAGCTGGAGGCCCTGGCGGCCGAGTTGGGCGTGGCCGACCGCGTGCGCCTGCCTGGCTATGTTCCCGACATCCGCCCCTGGCTGGAGGCGGCCCGCGCCTTCCTGCTGACCTCCTGGTACGAGGGCTATGCGGCGGTCATCGTCGAGGCCCTAGGCGCGGGCCGGCCGGTGGTCAGCACCGACTGCACGCCCGCGGCCCGCGACCTGCTGAGCGACGGCCTCCACGGTCGCGTGGCTCGGATCGGCGACGCCGAGGGTTTGGCCGAGGGTCTGCGCCAGGTGCTGAACGCCCCCGCGCCGGACCCGGCCGCCCTGGCCCGTTCGGTCGCCAGCTATCGCATCGGCCCGATCGCCGAGGCCTATCTGCAGGTGTTCGACGCCGTCGTCGCCAAGCGGACCAGCCCGGCGACAAGGCGCTTCATGCCCTTCCCGGCACGCGCTTTTTCCATTCCCGCCGGACGTCCAGCGCCAGCGAGCGCGGCGAGACTTCGAAGCGTTTGGCGTCGATCAGCGTGACCGGCCCGGCGGCCGACAAGGTGTGGAACCCGTCGGTCAGCCGCCCGAAGCTGGACGGCGGCAGGATCGGTTCGTCGGCCTCGGCCTCGAAACGGTCGGGCGTCAGGGTGGTGACCCGCAGCGCCCGGATGGCGCCGCCATAGGTTCGCCGGCAATCCTGCATCGGCAGCACGATCGCGCCGTCGACCACGATCGGCGTGCCGCCCGGCCGTGAACTGGAGGAATCAAAGCGGACGGGATTGCCGGCGTGCGGGGTCCAGGGACCAGTGAGCGTCTCGGCCCAGGCCAAGTGCAGGGCGCTGACCTTCTCGGCCTTGGTCGTGGCCGGGGTGTAGAACAGCCACCACAGGCCGTCGTGGAACACGGGGGTGGCGTCGATGGCCACATGGTCCAGTTCGATCGCCTGGACCGGCGCCCATTTCGTCGGGAAGTCCACGGCGCGATACAGGGTCAGCCGCCCGGACTTGTGCGCCTCGGGCAGCATGTAGGTCTCGCCGTCCGCCTCGAGGATGAACGGGTACGACAGGTGCCAGGGTTCCTTGAGCGCGGGCCGGCGCTCCAGCAGGTTCAGGTCCACGTCGAAGGTCAGCACCTCGATGGCGCCGACGCGGTCGCGATAGTCGTAGATCTCGACGAAGACGTGGAGCCGGCCATCGCGCCAGACGCCCATCGGGTCGGCCAGGAAGCACAGCGGGCCCGGATCGGGGATCCAGGACACCGGATGCTCGGCCAGCGCCCCTGGTTTCAGCAGCTCCGCCATCGGCGCGCGGACTAGGCCGACGCGCCACATGTCCTTCACCAGGCCCAAGGCTCAGTTCACCTGGCCGGCGAACCTGGCCAGGGCCTCGCGGGCGCAGGCGTCGGCGGTCTCGTGCGAGGTGTCGGCCACGGCCAGGCCGCCGACCAGCTTGCCGCCCATGTGCAGGGGCAGCGATCCGCCGTGCGGATTCAGCCGCTCGGGCTCGGCCTTGATCAGGGCGGCGAAGGCGGGATCGGCCTTCTCACGGGGCTCCATCACGCTGCCGGGCGCGTCGAACTGGACGGCGGTGGCCGCCTTGCGCGGGGCGGCGACCGGCGGTTTGGGGCTGGCGGGGGCGCGCAGCACGACCAGCGGATTGCCCTTGTCGTCGACCACGCTGGCGCTGACCGCCGCGCCCTTGGCCGCGCAGGCGTCGACCGCGGCGCGGGCCAGGTCGATGGACAGCGGCAGGTCGAGCGCGGGGGCGGTGGTCTGACCGAAAGCCGGCGTCGCGGCCAGCAGCGCGCTCACGATCATGATCCGCTTCATTCTATCCTCCGCTCATCCCGGCGAACGCCGGGACCCAAGCCGAGTCTGGAGTAGCGTGCGGCGCTCAAACGGCCAAGGCCGCTTGGGTCCCGGCGTTCGCCGGGATGAGTGGGAAAGAGAGGTTGGCGGACCGAAAAAGGGGCTCGCGAACGAGCCCCTTCTGCAAGATCAGCCCTTGTTGGCCAGCGCCGCCTGGGCGGCGGCCAACCGCGCGATCGGCACGCGATAGGGCGAGCAGGACACGTAGTCCAGCCCGACGCTCTCGCAGAACGTGATCGAGGCGGGATCGCCGCCGTGTTCGCCGCAGATGCCCAGCTTGACGCCCGGACGGGCCGCGCGGCCGCGCTCGGCGGCGATGCGGATCAGGTCGCCGACGCCGTCCTGGTCGAGGCTGACGAAGGGGTCCTTGTCGAAGATGCCCTTGTCGATATAGGCGCCCAGGAACTTGCCGGCGTCGTCGCGGCTAATGCCGAAGGTGGTTTGGGTCAGGTCGTTGGTGCCGAAGCTGAAGAACTCGGCGTTGGCGGCCAGGTCGCCCGCCCGCAGGGCGGCGCGCGGCAGCTCGACCATGGTGCCGACCGTGTACTGCAGATCCACGCCCTGCTCTTCCAGCACCGCCTTGGCGGTGCGGTCGGTCAAGTCGCGCAGGTACTTCATCTCCTCGCCCTTGGCGACCAGCGGGTGCATGATCTCGGGGATCGGCGCGACCTTGCCGGACTTGGCGATGTCGCAGGCGGCCTCGATAATCGCCCGGACCTGCATCTCGTAGATCTCGGGATAGGACACGCCCAGGCGGCAGCCGCGGTGGCCCAGCATCGGGTTGGTCTCGTGCAGCTCCTTGGCCCGTTGCATCAGCTTCTGGGCGTCCAGGCCGGTAGCCTGCGCCACCGCCACGACATCTTCCTCCGTGTGCGGCAGGAACTCGTGCAGCGGCGGGTCGAGCAGGCGGATGGTGACCGGCAGGCCTTCCATGATCGTGAACAGCTCGACGAAGTCGGCCTTCTGGAAGGGGGCGATCTTGGCCAGGGCGGCGCGGCGGCCGGCCTCGTCGTCGGCCAGGATCATCTCGCGCACCGCGGCGATCCGGGTGTCGTCGAAGAACATGTGCTCGGTGCGGCACAGGCCGATGCCCTCGGCGCCGAACTGGCGGGCGGTCTTGGCGTCCAGCGGGGTCTCGGCGTTGGCGCGGACCTTCATGCGGCGGGCCGCGTCGGCCCACTCCATCAGGGTGGCGAAGTCGCCCGTCAGCTCCGGCTCGATCATCTTGGGCGAACCGACCAGGATCTCGCCGGTCGAGCCGTCGATGGTGATGGTCTCGCCGGCCTTGAACTCGCGGCCGCGCACCCGGAACAGGCCTTCCTTGGGGAAGATCGACACGTCGCCCGCCCCGCTGACGCAGGCCCGGCCCATGCCGCGCGCCACAACGGCGGCGTGGCTGGTCATGCCGCCCCGGGCCGTGATGATGCCCCGCGCCGCGTGCATGCCGTGGATGTCCTCCGGCGAGGTCTCCTCGCGCACCAGGATCACGGCTTCGCCGGCGGCGGCGGCCTTCTCGGCGGCGTCGCTGTCGAAGACGATCTTGCCGGTGGCCGCGCCGGGCGAGGCCGGCAGGCCCTTGGCGATCAGCTCGCGATGGGCGGTCGGGTCGATGGTCGGGTGCAGCAGCTGGTCCAGCGAGGCCGGCTCGACGCGGCCGATGGCCTCCTCGCGGCTGATCACGCCTTCGGCGGCCATGTCGACGGCGATCTTAAGGGCGGCCTTGGCGGTGCGCTTACCGCTGCGGGTCTGCAGCATGTAGAGCTTGCCCTGCTCGACCGTGAACTCGATGTCCTGCATGTCGCGGTAGTGGCGCTCCAGCGTCTCGACCACGGTCTTGAACTGCTGGAACACCTCGGGCATGGCCTCTTCCATCGAGGGAGCGGTGTCGCCCATCTCCTCGCGGGACGCCTTGGTCAGGGACTGCGGCGTGCGGATGCCGGCCACCACGTCCTCCCCCTGGGCGTTGATCAGGAACTCGCCATAGAGGCGGCCGTCGCCGTTCGACGGGTTGCGGGTGAAGGCCACGCCGGTGGCCGAGGTCTCGCCCATGTTGCCGAACACCATCGACTGGATGTTGACGGCGGTGCCCCAGGCCTCGGGGATGTCGTGCATGCGGCGATAGAACTTGGCCCGGTCGTTCATCCAGCTGGCGAACACCGCGCCGACCGCGCCCCACAGCTGCTCCTGGGCGTCCTGCGGGAAGGGCTTGCCCAGCGCTTCGCGCACCGCGGCCTTGTAGTCCTTGATCACCGCGGCCCAGTCGTCGGCGGTCAGGGCCGTGTCGACGGTGACGTCCAGCCGGTCCTTGTGGTCGTCGAGGATCTCCTCGAACATGTGGTGCTCCAGGTCGAGCACGACGTTGGAGTACATCTGGATGAAGCGGCGATAGCTGTCATAGGCGAAGCGCCGGTCGCCCGACAGCTGGGCCAGGCCTTCGACGGTCTCGTCGTTGAGACCCAGGTTCAGGACGGTGTCCATCATGCCCGGCATCGAGGCCCGGGCGCCCGAGCGCACCGAAACCAGCAGCGGGTTCTTCACGTCGCCGAACGCCTTGCCGGTCAGTTTCTCGACCGTCGCCAGGCCGGCGTTCAGCTGGTCCTTCAGCTCGGCGGGGTACTGCTTGCCGTTGGCGTAGTAGTGGACGCAGGCCTCGGTGGTCACCGTGAAGCCCGGCGGCACCGGCAGGCCCAGGGACGACATCTCGGCGAGATTGGCGCCCTTGCCGCCCAACAGATTCTTCATCTTGGCGTCGCCGTCGGCGCCGCCTCCCCCGAACGAATAGACCCATTGCGTCTTGGTCAGCGTATCAACCGGCATATCTTGTTCACCCTGCGATAGTGAAAAACCGGCGGTTCTCTGGTTGGAACCGTCCTGGCCTGGGACAATGAGCTTAACGCCCATCCCGCACTGCAATATCCGGGCGTTCAGTAGCACCTTGTCAAAGAAGCCGTCCACCGACGGATTGCGGTTCGCAGTCTAAACTGAAAATTCGGCAAAATCTTCCAATGACAACGTTGTCCTGATCGAGATTTGCGCGAACGCTTGATGGAATGAACACCGCCGCGAGTCTTGGGACCGGTGGCATGGGCCCCGTCTCGCCATGGTGAAGCTAGGGTTCGCGCCGTTTCTGGAACAGGTCGATGGTCATCCGCAGGGCCATGACGCCGACGGCCCGGGCGTCCTGATCGCCGCCGGCGCGGTGGATTCGTTGCAGGTCGGGCTGCAGGGCGAAACGGCCCAGTTGGTCTCCCTGGTCGGCCGTTTCAGGATCGGCGGCGGCGAACGCCAGGACCTGCGCCGGGCCGGCTGAAGCGCCGCCGCGGCCAAGCGCCGCGCCCGGCTTCACCGGCCCGCGAATGCGCTAGGATCGCGGCATGACGTGGCTCAACCCTCCCTCCGTGACGCGCGGCGTGCGATCCCTGCACTGGATCGTCGGCGCGGCCGTCGTCTTGGTGGCCGTCTCGGTGCTGGGCGGCCTGGCCCTGATGCTGTTCGCCGCCCAGTCGCTGGACCGCCTGGAGAGCCAGGACGAGCGTGAGCTGGTCCAGCGCACGATCCAGCGCGACCTGCAGCGCATGGCCCGCGAACTGACCTCGGCCACGGTCTGGGACGACGCCGCCAAGGCCATGGGCCCGCCGGTCGACATGGCCTGGGCCGACGTCAATTTCGGCGAGTACTATCACCAGTATTTCCAGCATGACCTGACCTTCGTGGTCCGCGACGGCCAGGTGACCTACGGCTCCCTGGCCGGGGCCCGGGTGTCGGCCAGCGCCCTGGGCGCGCTGCCGGACGACGCCAAGCCGCTGATCGCCCGCGTCCTCGCCAAGGCGACCGCCGCGCACAGGGCCAAGCGCTTCAGCCTCGAAGGCTCGACCACCGACTCCGGCCTGGTGCGTTCGGGCGACGAGATCTACCTGGTGGTCGCCGCCGACGTGATCGCCGAGACCGCCCCGCTGGCGGCGCGACAGCAGGCGGCCTCGCCCGCGATCGCGGTCACCGCCCGCCGGGTCAGCACGGCCTATACCCGCGGCCTGCAGAAGGACCTGGGCATCGAGGGGCTGGTCCTGGTGGCCGAAAGCAAGGCCAGCGACCACAGCGTGCCGCTGCACGACATCAATGGACAGCCGATTGGCGGCTTCGCCTGGCCGGCCCGCGATCCTGGCATGTCGCTGCTGAAGGCTGGCGCGCCCTGGATCGTCCTAGTCTTCGCCGCCCTGGTGGTGGCCGCCCTGATCCTGTTCCTGCGCGTCACCGACACGCTGAACAAGCTGTCCGCCAGCCGCAGCGCGCTGATCGCGGCCAAGGAGGAGGCCGAGGCCGCCAACGCCGCCAAGACCCAGTTCCTGGCCAATATGAGCCACGAGATCCGCACGCCGCTGAACGGCGTGCTGGGCATGACCCAGGTCATGCAGGCCGACCAACTGCCGGACCGCCAGCGCGACCGCCTGGACGTGATCCACCATTCCGGCCAGGCGCTGCTGGCCCTGCTGAACGACATCCTCGACATGGCCCGGCTGGAGAGCGGCGGCGTGCGCCTGCGCGCCGAGCCGTTCGACCTGGAGATCCTGGTGGAGGCGACCTGCGCCCTGTTCTCGGGCGCGGCGGCCAACAAGGGCATCGCCCTGACGTTTGCGGTGGCGCCCGGCTGCGAAGGCGCCTGGATCGGCGACCCGATCCGCCTGCGCCAAGTACTGGGCAACCTGGTCGCCAACGCCGTCAAGTTCACCCACCACGGCTCGGTGCGGATCGAGGTCCTGGCCTCCGACACCGGCCTGCGGTTCGAGGTGCGCGACACCGGCGTCGGCATCGCGCCGGAGCACCGCCCGCGCCTGTTCAAGATCTTCTCGCAGATCGACGGCTCCTCGACCCGCGCCCACGAGGGTTCGGGCCTGGGCCTGGCGATCAGCCACGACGTGGTCGCCCTGATGGGCGGCGTGATCGGCGTCGACAGCACGCCCGGCGCCGGCTCGACCTTCCACTTCGACGTGCCCCTGCGCCGCGCGCGCAGCGAGCGGCCGACCCTGAGGGTGGTGGGCGGTTAGGCCCCTATCCGCCCACCAGCGAGAAGTCGGCGACCTGGCCCATGGCGTCGCGGACGGCGGCCAGGGTCTTCAGGCGGTTGTCGCGTTCGGCCGGAACCTCGGAATTGACGAACACCCCGTCCAGGAAGGCGTCGACCGGGCCGCGCAGGCCGGCCAGCTCGCGCATGGCGGCGGTGAAGTCCTCGGCCGCCAGGGCGTCGGCCAGCGGCTTTTCGATCATCCGCAGGGCGTCGTGCAGCTGCACTTCCGGGGCCGAGGCGTCGGGCAGGATCTCGCGGCCGCCTTCAGCCTTCCAGCCCTTCTTCTCCTCGGACTTGAGGATGTTGGAGGCGCGCTTGTAGCCGGCCAGCAGGTTCTTGCCGTCGTCGGTGGTCAGGAATCGGTCGAGGGCCTCGACCCGGGCGACGATGCGCACCAGATCGTCGTCGCCGAGCGCGAACACTGCGTCGACGAGGTCGTGGCGCTTGCCTTGGTCCTTGAGGGTGACCTTCAGGCGGTCGGCGAAGAAGGCGAGCAGCTCACGGATGCCCTTCTCCGCCTCTGGATCACGGGATCCAGCGGCCTCGACAGCCTCATCGGCGCCGGAGAAGGTAATGCCGACGGAACGCTTGGTAATAATGCCATCGACCTGCGGGAGCTTCGCCATGGCAGCGCGCTCACGAGCCTCTGAAGCGAAGATCCAGGCGACAACCAACTCGCGTGTCAAAGGCAGCCTGACTCCGGCCAGGATGATCCGGATCACGCCCAGCGCCGCCCGCCGCAGCGCATACGGGTCCTTCGACCCCGTCGGCTTCTCATCGATCGCGAAGAACCCGACCAGCGTGTCCAATTTGTCCGCCAGCGCCACGGCCACGCTCAGCGGCGCGGTCGGGACCGCGTCGGAGGGGCCTTGCGGCTTGTAGTGGTCGCGGATGGCGTCGGCGATCTCGGGGTCCAGGCCGGCGGCGCGGGCGTAGTAGCCGCCCATCAGGCCCTGCAGTTCCGGGAACTCCCCGACCATCTGCGAGGCCAGGTCCGCCTTGGCCAGCCGCGCGGCCTCCTTGGCCTTGGCCACATCAGCGCCGACCAGGGGCGCGATCTCGCCGGCCAGGGCGACGATGCGCTCCACCCGCTCGGCCATCGTCCCGAGCTTGGCGTGGAAGGTCACGCCGTTCAGCTTCTCCAGCCACGGCTCGAACCCGACCTTGACGTCCTCGTCCCAGAAGAACCGGGCGTCGGACAGGCGCGAGCTCAGCACCTTGGCGTTGCCCTGGGCGATCACGGCGCCGCCGTCGGCCGACTGGACGTTGGCGATGGTGATGAAGTGCGGGGCCAAGCCGCCCGTCGCCGGGTCGCGGACCGCGAAATACTTCTGGTGGGTGCGCATCGAGGTGCGGATCACCTCGCCCGGCAAGTCCAGGAACGCCGGGTCCATGTCGCCCAGCACCGGGGTCGGCCATTCGGCCAGGCCGGCGACTTCGTCCAGCAGGCCCTGGTCTTCGACCAGTTCGAGATTGCGCGCGAAGCACAGGGTCTTGCAGCCTTCCAGGATGCGCGCCTTGCGCTCCTCGACGTCCAGCACCACGAAGTGCTCGGCCAGGCCCTTGGCGTATTCGTCGAAGTCGCGAACCTTGAACGGCTGGCCGCCCCAGCCGTAGCCGACGCGCATGAAACGGTGGCCCTCGGTGACGTCGCCGGCCTCGATCCCCTCGATGGCGAACGGCACGACCTCGCGGTCGAACACGCAGAGGATCCGCTTCAGCGGCCGCACCCAGCGCAGCTTGCTCGTTCCCCAGGTCATCGACTTGGGCCACGGGAAGCCGCGGATGATCGCCTCGACCATCTCTGCGACGATCTCTGTGGTCGGGCGGCCCTTCTTGTCGAGGAAGGCCATCCACACGCCGTCGCGCTCGACCAGCTGGTCCTGGGTCAGGCCCGCCTTGCGCAGGAAGCCTTCCAGGGCTTGCGGCGGGGCGCCGACGCGGGGGCCCTTCAGCTCTTCCTTGCGGTCGGCCTGGGCGACCGGCAGCCCCTCGACCACCAGGGTCAGGCGGCGCGGGCCGGCGAAGGTCTTCAGCGCCTCGGGCAGGAAGCCGGCGGCGGCCAGGTGCTCGCGCGCCATGCGCTCCAGGTCGCGCGCGGCGCCGGCCTGCATGCGGGCGGGGATCTCTTCGGAGAACAGTTCGAGAAGCAGTTGGGGCATCAGGATGCGTCGGACTCGACAGGATTTTCGGAAAGCATCGCGCGCACCTGGGCCGCTTCGGCGGGGTCGATGTGCTTGACGACGACGCGGGTGGTGTAGTGGCCGTAGAGCTTGCCGTTCTTGGCGTAGGCCCAATCGGAGATTTGGGACTCGGTGAAGCTGACCGGCGAGCCCAGCTTCAGGCCCGGCAGGTTGTCGGGATCGTTGGCCAGGCGGCCCGTGATCTTGTCGCCCTTGGCCTCAATGTCGGACACCCAGATGTGCTCGTGGCCGTTCGAGGTGGCCAGGCCGACCTTGAGCGACGACGCCTCGTCGGGCTTGGCCTGGAGATGCTTCCAGAACACCGGCAGGGTCTTGCGGGCCGCGGCGATGGCGGCGTTCATCTCGGCGTCGTCCTCGCCGAAATTGACGACCTTGTCCTCGGCGGCGGCGTCCTGCCCCTGCGAAGGCGCGGTCTGGGCCGGTTCGCAGGCGCCCAGCGCCAGGGCGGCCAGCCCCACGCAGATCAGGGCGCGCATCACGCGGCTTCCTGCTGTTCGACCCAGGCGCTGGCGCACAGCTTGCAGAGGTCGCGGATGCGGCCGATGTAGCTGGCGCGCTCGGCCACGGCGATCGCGCCGCGGGCGTTCATCAGGTTGAACAGGTGGCTGGCCTTGAGGACCATGTCGTAGGCGGGCAGCACCAGGGCCTTGCCCTGGTAGGACCGGGCCAGCATCAGCGGCACCTGCTGCTCCATGTCCTCGAACTGGCGCTTGAGCACGGCCACGTCATAGCCGTGGAAATTGGCTTCCGACTGCTGGCGCTCGTTCTCCAGGAATACGTCGCCATAGGTCAGGTGGCCCAGCGGCGCGTCGGGATCGTTGAACGGCAGGTCGTAGACGTTGTCGACGCCGAACACGTACATGGCCAGACGTTCCAGGCCATAGGTCAGCTCGCCGGCCACCGGCGAGACGTCCAGCCCGCCCACCTGCTGGAAGTAGGTGTACTGGCTGACTTCCATGCCGTCGCACCAGACCTCCCAGCCCAGGCCCCAGGCCCCGACGGTGGGGTTCTCCCAGTCGTCCTCGACGAAGCGAATGTCGTGGGTGCGCAGGTCCAGGCCGATGGCTTCCAGCGACCCCAGGTACAGATCCTGCATGTTCGGCGGGTTCGGCTTCAGGATCACCTGGTACTGGTAATAGTGCTGCAGGCGATTGGGGTTTTCGCCATAGCGGCCGTCGCCCGGGCGGCGCGAGGGCTGGACGTAGGCCGCGTTCCAGGGCTTGGGCCCCAGGGCGCGCAGCACCGTGGCCGGGTGCAGCGTCCCCGCGCCGACCTCGACGTCGTGCGGCTGCAGGATCACGCAGCCCTGGGCGCTCCAATAGTCGTGGAGCGTCAGGATCAGGTCTTGGAAGGACTTGGGTTTGGAAGACATCAGGGTCCGAACAGGGCCAGAAAAAAGTCGGCGGACCATAGGGCCCGCCGACTGGCGCTTCAAGCAATGTTGGACCGCTGGAACGGCTTAGTTGCCCTTGGCGGCGCTGCGCTTGCCGGCGTGCGACAGCGGCGCGCCGTAGAGCTTGCGGTTTTCCGGCGTGTCGGCGATCGGCGGGTTGGAGGTCACGTTGGGGTCGCCGGCCTTGAGGCCCGCCTGCTGCTCGGCCGGCATCGACGAGACGCGGCCGGCGGTGTCGGTGGCCGTGCCGGTCGGCGCCGCCATCGAGGTGGTGGGGTCGGTCGGCGTCGTGGTCGCGGCGCTGGGGTCGGCGGGCAGGGTCTGGTCGGCCGGCGCGGCGGCGGTCGGATCCGGGTTCACCGGGGCGCCGGTCTCGGGCGTGGCCTGGGGCGTTGTCGACGGAGCCGTGGATTGGGCCATGGCCGCGCCGGACATCAGCGCCAGGGCGGCGGCTGCGGTAGCGATACGCACAAACATCGGGCTGATCCTTTTCGAAGGAAATCCAACCACATCAGCGTTTCGGCCCCAGACTCCGTTGCGACTCCGTTGCGCGGATCACGGGGTCGTGAACGCACTACTTGAAGAACATCACGATCGCCACGCCCGCGAAGATGAAGCCGAACCCGACCAGCGTCTTCCAGCTGATCGCCTCGCCCAGATAGAAGACCGAGAACAGCGTGAAGACCACCAGGGTGATCGCCTCCTGGCCGGTCTTCAGCTGGGCGGTGGTGTAGACGTTATGGCCCAGGCGGTTGGCGGGCACGGCCAGCAGGTATTCCGGCAAGGCGATCAGCCAGCTGGTGAAGATGGCGACCAGCATCGTCGTCGCGCGGTTCTTCAGGTGGCCGTACCAGGCGAAGGTCATGAAGACGTTCGAGGCGATCAGCAGGCACCAGGGCGCGATCTTCAACCAGACGGAAGGCATGGGCGGCGGAGGCTCCGGAGCGCGGCAAGGCCGGCTATTGTATACGCTTGGCGACAAGCTGGACCACCCCGCCCCTTCGAGGGGCGAAACGCCCACTTTCCAGGCAATCAAGACCCTCGATGCACAAACCTTGGGCGCCTCGTCCCTTTCGTTTCCAATTCCCTACCACGCGACAGCCATGTCGGAAGCGCGACCGATAGCGTGAAGGCGCCGGGGAAACGATGCGGACTCAAGGGCCTGTGTCGCGGTGCGAGTGAGCAACGCGCTCTAAAACCAATTCTAAGGGGAGCCCGCTCAGTCGGCGGGTCGGAGCAAGGCGGATGAAACTGATCATAGCGATCGTCAAACCCTTCAAGCTCGACGAGGTCCGCGAGGCGCTCGTCGCTGCGGGCGTCGAAGGCCTGACGGTGTCCGAGGTCAAGGGTTACGGCCGTCAGAAGGGCCAGACCGAGATCTATCGCGGCGCCGAATACCAAGTGAACTTCGTGCCGAAGGTGAAGCTGGAAGCCGTCGTCGACGACGCGTCGGCGGCCAAGGCGGTCGAGGCGGTCAAGGCCGCGGCGGCCACGGGCAAGATCGGCGACGGCAAGATCTTCGTCCTCAATGTCGAGGAAGCCGTTCGCATCCGGACCGGCGAAACCGGCCCGGCCGCTTTGTAATTCGTCGGGGAAAAGGGGATACCAACGATGAGACTGCACTTTAAGCCGCTGGCCGGGCTGATGCTCGCCGCGACCTTGGCGGGGGCCCCGCTGGGCGCCGTCGCCTTCGCCCAGGACACGGCCGCGCCAGCCGCTGCGGCCGCGCCCGCCGCCGCCGCGCCCGCTCCGGCGGCCACGCCCGCCGCGGCTCCGGCCGCCGCGCCGACCATCGTCGACAAGATGGACAAGGGCGACAACGCCTGGATGCTCGTCTCGTCCCTGCTGGTCCTGCTGATGATCATCCCGGGCCTGGCCCTGTTCTACGGCGGCCTGGTCCGCTCCAAGAACATGCTGTCGACCATGATGCAGGTTTCCACGGTCGGCATCATCGGCATCGTCGCCTGGGTGCTGTGGGGCTACAGCCTCGCCTTCACCGACGGCGGCGGACTGGACACCTTCGTCGGCGGCTTCAGTCGGCTGTTCCTCAACGGCGTGACCCCCGCCAGCAACGTCGCCACGTTCTCGACCGGCGTCGTCATCCCCGAACTGACCTTCATCGTCTTCCAGTCGACCTTCGCCGCGATCACCGCCGCCCTGGTCGTCGGGTCGCTGGTGGAACGCTTCAAGTTCTCGGCCATGGTGGTGTTCGCCATCCTGTGGCCCCTGCTCTCCTACTACCCGATCGCCCACATGGTCTGGTGGTGGCCCGGCCCCGACGCCATCGCCCTGCACCCGACCGACCCGATCAAGGCCGGCCTGAGCTGGAGCTTCGGCGCCCTGGACTTCGCTGGCGGCACAGTGGTCCACATCAACGCCGGCATCGCGGCCCTGGTCGGCGCCATCATCCTGGGCAAGCGCCAGGGCTACGGCAAAGAGCCGATGCCGCCGCACTCCCTGACCCTGACCCTGGTCGGCGCGGGCCTGCTGTGGGTGGGCTGGTTCGGCTTCAACGCCGGCTCCAACCTGGAAGCCAACGGCTACGCCTCGCTGGCGATGATCAACACCTTCGTCGCCACCGCCGCCGCTGGCCTGTCCTGGATCGTGGTCGAGTGGGTCACCAAGAAGAAGCCGTCGGCCCTGGGCCTGGCTTCGGGGATCGTGGCCGGCCTGGTCGCCGTCACCCCGGCCGCCGGTTTCGCCGGCCCGATGGGCGCGCTGATCCTGGGCCTGGTCGTCTCGCCGATCTGCATCTTCTTCTGCTCGGTCGTGAAGAACGCGCTGAAGTACGATGACAGCCTGGACGCCTTCGGCATCCACGGCGTCGGCGGCATCGTCGGCGCCATCGGCACCGGCCTGCTGGTCAACCCCGCCTGGGGCGGCGCCGGCGTCGTCGACTACGCCAGCTGCGCCAAGGACGGCGACATCTCGACCTGCGACACGGCCGTCTACAGCCTGGCCACCCAGGTGATGGCCCAGGTCAAGGCCGTCGGCGTGACCATCATCTGGTCGGCCATCGCCTCGGCCATCGTGTTCTTCGTGATCAAGCTGGTCATCGGTCTCCGCGCTTCGCCGGACTCCGAAGAAGAAGGCCTGGACATCTCCGAACACGGCGAACGCGCCTACCACAGCTAAGGCTGGGGTCAGGTTCGGTCCAAGGAAAGGGCCCGGAAGCTTCGGCTTCCGGGCCCTTTCTCTATATTTCCTCCCCCTGTGGGGAGGTGGCCGAAGGCCGGTTGGGGGAGGATTGGGATCGTCGATCCGGGTCGTGGCCATCTGCCAACCACTCCCCCCTCCGTCGGCTTCGCCGATACCTCCCCATGGGGGAAGGACCGACGCCTAGAACGGCCCGCCCAGCCGGCAGCGCTTGACCCACCAGTCGGGCCGCATCTGCTCGATCCGTTCGGCCAGGCCCTCGGCCTCGATGTCGCCGGCGCACAGGGCGAAACAGGTGGCGCCGGAACCGGACATCCGGGCCAGCAGGGTCTCGGGCTCGCCGGCCAGCAGGTCCAGGACCTGGCCGATGCGCGGCTCCAGGGCCACGGCGGGCGCCTGCAAGTCGTTGCGCGTGAAGCCGGCCAGCCAGGCGCAGACCTCCTCGACGCTGGCCAGCCCGTCCAGCAGCGGCGGCGCGGCTTCGCCTTCGGGCGCCACGGCCGCGTCATAGGCGCGGTAGACGGCGCCGGTCGGCGACGGGACCAGAGGGTTGACCAGCACGGCGTGCAGCTCAGGCAGGGCTTGCGCTGGCGACAGGCGCTCTCCCCGGCCCTGGGCCATCACCGGCGCGCCCCACAGGCAGGCCGCGCCGTCCGCGCCGAGGCTTCCGGCGACGGCTTCCAGGTCGACGTCGGACAGGTCGGGGGCCAGGGCCTCGCGCAGCAGCCTCAGGGCCGCACCGGCGTCGCTGGAGCCCCCGCCCAGGCCCGCAGCGATCGGCAGGGCCTTGTCGAGGACCAGGCGGAACGGCGGAACCGGTCCGCCCAGCCGGGCATGCAGGGCGTTGGCGGCCCGCACCACCAGGTTGCCGTCGTCCAGGGGGACCTCGCCGCCGAACCGCCCTATCGCCTCGAAGCTGGGCGCGTCCGCCGCCTGCAGCCGCACCCGGTCACCGACATCGGCGAACAGCATCAGGCTGGAGATCGGGTGATAGCCGGCCGCGTCGGGTCCGCCGACGTGCAGGAACAGATTGACCTTGGCCGGGGCGAAGGCGTCGAGGCGCATGGCGGGCCCTTGAGCTCTGACAGTCGTGATCGCCGGGTCTATCCGGGGGATCGAAGCGGCGCTAGCCCGCTGAGGCCACCTTGGCCGGCGGACCGTCCAGACCGTCCTTCAGCTTGGCCTCGGCCTCGGCCTTCTGCTTGGCGTCGGGCTCCAGGCTCAGCACGCGCTGCCACTGGTAGCGCGCCTCGACCCGCCGGCCGATGCGCCAGTAGGCGTCGCCCAGGTGGCCGTTGACGTCCGGATCACCCGGTTCCAGCTCGACGGCCTGCTCCAGCTTGGCCACGGCGGTCTTGTAGTCGCCCTGGCGGTAGTAGCCCCAGCCCAAGGAGTCGAGCATGGCCCCCGACTGCGGGCGCGCGTCGACCGCCTTCTGGACCATGACGATGGCTTCGGGCAGGCGCACCCCGCGGTCGATCCACGAATAGCCCAGATAGTTCAGCAGGTCCGGCTCGTCCGGGCTGAGCTTGACCGCCGTCAGCAGGTCGCGCTCGGCGTCGTTCCAGCGTCCGGCCCGCTCCAGGGCGATGCCGCGCATGTAGAGCAGGCGCCAGTCGGGCTTGTCGCCCTGGCTGGCGATCAGCGGATCCAGGGCGGCCGCCGAGTCGGCCCAGCGCTCGTTGGCCCGCAGCAGGTCGGCATAGGTGATCTGGGCGTCGCGATCCTTGGGGGCGGCGACGGCCGCCTGCTGGGCCAGGGCCACGGCCTTGTCTTTTTCGCCGGCGGTCTGGTAGCTCCAGGCCAGCTTGGACTGGGCCGCCACGTAGCGGGTCGAGGTCGGCGCCACCTTGGCGTAGGCGTCGCGCGCGCCGGGCTGGTCGTCGTCCTGGGCCAGCAGGTCGCCGACCAGCAGCCAGGCGTCGTCGCGCTTGGGGTCCAGTCGCAGGGCCAGGCGCAGATAGGCCAGGCCGAACTGGCTCTGGCGCTCGCTGGCGAAGCTGGCGGCGCAGGCGACCAGCATGTGGGCCGCGCCCTGCTTTTCGGTGGGCATGGCCGGCGCCGGGCCGCGCGCCGCCGCCCGGGCCCGGGCCTTCTGCAGACCCTGATCGTCCGGGTCGCGGGCCAGGGCCTCGTCGTACAGCGCCACCGCGTCGGCCTGCCGCTTGCGGCGCTCCAGGAACGCGCCGTAGTCCTCGATGAACAGGGCCCGGGCGTTCTCGATCGCCATCAGCGCCTTGTAGTCGGTCTCGGCCTCGTCGTAGCGCTTGGCGCGCTCAAACAGCCGCGCCTGGCTCAGTTGGCCGAAATACTGCACGAACCGGTCGCCCTGCAGCTCCGGACGGACCACCGCCCCGTTGTTGTCGCCCGCGGCGGCCGCCAGCCAGGGGGCCAGCAGCACCGCGGCCGGGCGATGGGGAAAGCCCAGGGTCTCGGTCTTGAGCAGGGTCTGGGCGTCGCGGCCCTTGCCGCTGGCCATCAGGTCGACCACCCGGGTCAGGACGCCCAGGCGGCGCACCTGTTCGTTGGCGTCGGTCCCGCGCGGCGCGATGGCGGCCGCGCGCTGGACGTCGCCGGCCAGCAAGGCGGCGGTGAAGGCCCTGTCGGCCAGCACGCCCGGATCCACGTCCAGCTGGCGCGCCTCGTCGAAATAGGTCGCCGCCTGGGCGTTCGAGCCGCCCTGCAGCGCCGCCTGCCCGGCGAGGAACTGGCCATAGGCCGAGCGGCTGGAGCCCCAGCCGGGGTCCGTCGCGACGTCGCCGCGCAGGTCCGGACCGGGAGCGGTGGCGGCGCAGGCGGTCAGGGCCGAGGCCGAAACAAGGGCGAGAAGCAGCTGGATACGCGTCATGTCCGCACCCTCATCGGTTTCCGGGCGCGCCGCAACAAAAAGGCGCGGTCCGAGAGTTCGGACCGCGCCCCGCGGCTTTCAAGAGGCTTTGAGAGCCCGCTACATGTTCGGATAGTTCGGCCCGCCGCCGCCTTCGGGCGTGGTCCAGACGATGTTCTGCGACGGGTCCTTGATGTCGCAGGTTTTGCAGTGGACGCAGTTCTGGGCGTTGATCTGGAAGCGCGGATCGGTCCCCTGCTCATTATAGAGCACCTCGTAGACGCCCGCCGGGCAGTACAGCCGGGCCGGTTCGCCGTATTGGGGCAGGTTCACCGCGATCGGGACCGACGGGTCCTTCAGCTTCAGGTGGGCGGGCTGGTCTTCCTCGTGGTTGGTGGCCGAGATGAACACCGAGCTCAGCTTGTCGAAGCTGATCACGCCGTCCGGCTTGGGATAGACCAGCGGCTTGTAGTCCTTGGCCAGGCCGGTCGAGGCCGCGTCGGTCTTGTCGTGGGCGATCGTCCCGAAGAACGAGAAGCCGCCGAACAGGTGCGCCACCCACATGTCGAACATGCCCAGCGCCCCGCCCAGGGCGGTGCCGAACTTGCCCAGCAGCGGCTTGGCGTTGCGGACGACCTTCAGCTCCTTGGCCACCCAGGATTTTTCGTAGAGATCCTGATAGGCGGTGAGCTCGTCGCCGGCGCGTCCGGCGGAGAGCGCCTCGAAGGCGGCGTCCGCGGCCAGCATGCCGGTCTTGACCGCGTTGTGGCTGCCCTTGATGCGCGGCACGTTGACGAAGCCGGCCGAGCAGCCGATCAGCACGCCGCCCGGGAAGGTCAGCTTCGGCACCGACTGGTAGCCGCCCTCGGTGATGGCCCGCGCGCCATAGGCGATGCGCTTGCCGCCTTCCAGGTGCGGCTTGACCGCCGGATGGTGCTTGAAGCGCTGGAACTCGTCGAACGGCGACAGCCAGGGGTTCTTGTAGTTCAGGTGGACCACGTAGCCGATGGACACGTAGTTGTCGCCGAAGTGGTACATGAAGCTGCCGCCGCCGGTCTGGTTGTCCAGCGGCCAGCCGGTGGTGTGCTCGACCAGGCCCGGCTGGTGCTTCTCGGGCGGCACCTGCCACAGCTCCTTGATGCCGAGGCCGAATTTCTGCGGCGACTTGCCGGCGGACAGGTCGAACTTGGCGATCAGCTGCTTGGCCAGCGAGCCGCGCACGCCCTCGGCGATGAACACGTACTTGCCATGCAGTTCCATGCCGGGATTGTAGTCGGGCTTGTGGTGGCCGTCCTTGGCCACGCCGACGACGCCCACCACCACGCCCTTGACCGAGCCGTCCTCGTTCCAGACCAGGTCCGAGGCCGCGAAGCCGGGATAGATCTCCACGCCCAGTTCCTCGGCCTGGGTCGCCAGCCAGCGGCTCACATTGCCCAGCGAGGCGATGTAGCAGCCGTGGTTGTGCATGAACGGCGGCATGGCGAACATCGGCAGGCTGAGATCGCCCGAGGGCCCCAGCAGGCGAAAGACGTCCTTGGTGACCGGGGTCTCCAGCGGCGCGCCGCGGTCCTTCCAGTCGGGGAACAGCTCGGTCAGGCCCCTGGGATCGATCACCGCGCCCGACAGGATGTGGGCGCCGACCTCCGAGCCCTTTTCCAGCACGGCCACCGAGACCTCGGTCCCGGCCTTGGCCGCCAGTTGCTTGAGCCGGATGGCGGCCGACAGGCCGGCCGGTCCGCCGCCGACGATGACGACGTCGTATTCCATCGACTCGCGTTCGAGCTCTTCGCTCATGGCATCTCCCGCCCCGGGCGCACTCAGCCCGCGTTCTCGCTGTTTGAGTCGAAGCTTATCGTGAGCTGACGCACCGGTGGTCAAGAATAAACAGATGTTTTTGCTGCGATGCAGCGCAGGCCCGACGTGGCGACCCGCGAAACTTCGTACTAAGAGAAGCGCATGGACATCGCCGTCGATCCGCGCGCCGTGGAAAGCCTGCTCGCCTTCTGGGCCGATGCGGGCGTGGAGGCGTCGTACGCGGACGATCCGATCGACCGGCTGGCCGAGGGCGCGGCCCTGTTGCGGGCCCGCAAGGACCCCCCCGCCCCGGCCGCCGCCGCTCCCCTGGCCGCGCCGGCCTTCGGGCGCGGCCCCGACCTGGGCGCCGCCGTCGCCGAGGCCAGGGCTTTGGCCGCCGCCTGCGCCGACCTGTCGGCCCTGGCCGCCGCCATCGCCGCCTTCGACGGCTGTCCGCTGAAGACCCAGGGCGCCCGCCAGGCCGTGGTCTCGCGCGGCCCGGCCGACGCCCCGCTGATGATCATCGGCGAGGCTCCCGGCGCCGACGAGGACCTGCAGGGCGCGCCGTTCGTCGGCCGGGCCGGTCAACTGCTCGATCGGACGCTGAAGGCCGCCGGTGTGCTCGACCGCGCCTTCGTGACCAATACCGTCTTCTGGCGCCCGCCCGGCAACCGCACCCCCACCCCGCAGGAGCAGGCGGTCTGCGCGCCGTTCCTGGAGCGGGCGATTCAGTTGGTGCAGCCCAAGATGCTGCTGCTGGTCGGCGGCGCCTCGGCCAAGAGCCTGCTGAAGCGCGAGGAAGGCATATTGTCGCTGCGCGGACGATGGTTCGAATGGACCTCCAGCGACGGCCAAACCGAGCTTCCGGCCTTGCCCACCTTGCATCCGGCGTTCCTGCTGCGCCAGCCGGCGGCCAAGAAGAAGGCCTGGACCGACATGCTTATGCTCAGCGAGAGGCTTGATCGTCCGGAGCGTCCCAATTAGAGATTCGGGCGACCAGTTGGACACGGGACGCGTCGGGGAGCCTCGTCGAGGCAAGGGCGCGCAAACGCATTGCAGCTTTTAGCTCGCCCTCTGGCCGTGTTCTCGGCCTTCGTGCTTTGCCTCACGGTCGCTTTCAGCGTCCCCCTGAGCGCCCGCGCTTCGACGCTTGAGCCGCTGTCGGAAGCCGACGCCCGCTTCTATCGCGCCGCCTTCGCCGCCGCCGACCATGGGGATTTCGACGCCGCCGAAGCCGCCCAGGCCAACGCCCGCGACAAGAGCCTGCGCGGCGCGCTGGACTTTGCCAGGATCATGCATCCGACCGCCCACGCGGCCAGCTATGACGAGCTGACCGATTGGCTGGCGTCCTATGGCGACCAGGCCGGCGCCGAGCGAGTCTATGCCCTGGCCGTCAAGCGCAAGCCGGCCCGCGCGCCCGCCCCGAAGGTCCCAGTCCTGTTCGTCAGCGGGGCCAAGGCCTCGGCCCCGACCGACCGGGCCCGCGCCGCCCGCGAGGCCTATTATTCCGGCGAGGTGAAGAAGGCCCTGACCCTGGCCCAGGCCGCCGGCGAGCCCTGGATCGCCGGTCTCGCCGCCTTCCGCCTGCAGTCGTACGCCCAGGCCCAGACCTATTTCGAGCGCGTCGCCGACGACGAGGGCCAGGACGAATGGCTGCGTTCGGCCGCCGCCTTCTGGGCCGCGCGCTCGGCGGCCTCGGGCGGCCAGTCGCGCGACGTCGAGGACCTGCTCGGCCTGGCCGCCCGCGCGCCCAACACCTTCTACGGCATGATCGCCGCCCGCCAGCTGGCCCTGGCCGGCCAGGCCCTGGCCCAGGACGACCCGATCGCCGCCCTGCTGACCAAGGTCTCCTATGAAGGGCCGGACACCGCCTCGCTGGCCCGCCTGCTGGCCGCCGACCCGCGCGCCCGCCGCGCCGCCGCCCTGGCCCAGATCGGCCGCTGGAGCGAGGCCGGCCAGGAGCTGCGCGCCGGCCTGGCCCTGGCCAGCGACGATCCCAAGGCCCGGGGCGACTGGACCGACCTGGCCCTGGCCCTCAACGAAAAGGCCCCGCTGAACGCCGGCCGCCCGGTCAAGCGGATCGGCGGCGAGGACTATCCCCTGCCCCCGCTGACGCCGAAAGGCGGCTTCACGATCGACAAGGCCATGGTCTACGCCCTGGTGCGCCAGGAAAGCCGCTTCGACCCCTACGCCATGTCGGGCGCCGGCGCGGTGGGCCTGATGCAACTGATGCCGATCGCCGCCGCCCGCGCCGCCGGTGACGACAAGCTGCTGGCCGACACCAGCCCGCTGCTGGATCCCAGCTTCAACCTGCGGGTCGGCCAGGACTACTTCACCTGGCTGATGGACCGGGGCCTGCAGAGTCCCGACCTGTTCCGCGCCGTGGCGGCCTATAACGGCGGCCCGGGGACCCTGATCAAGACCCAGGAACAGCTGGGCGGCGCCGACTGCGACCCGCTGCTGCTGATCGAAAGCCTGCCGGCCCAGGAAACCCGCAACTACGTCGAAAAGGTCATGGCCTCGTACTGGACCTATCGCAAGCTGATGGGCGCGGAGACCAAGACCCTGGACGCCGTGGCCAGCGGCGCGCGGGTGATCGATTTTCGGCTGGATCAGTAGGGCGGCGGTGGGACTCCCCAGGCGCTGAGATCGCTTCCAACGGACTCGCTGAAGCCTCAGCTGTGGGCAGCGGGCCGCCGACCTTCGGTTGTCGCGATGCGAACCGGTTTGCATCGTCGCCCAAGCACCACGGGGTGGATTGATGCACGACGAGTTTCTGAAGCTTGTTCCAGCATATCTTCATGAGCGATCCGGGAGGGTCTTCTACTCCGGCCGCTCAGCCTTCAACGGCAAGCGCCCTCTCTATCTCCTGGGTTTGAATCCCGGCGGTGACCCCGTCAGGCAGGCGGAGGAGACCATCTCCCGATCGATCGTCGCGGCGAAAGCACGGCCCGAACACGATTGGTCCGCCTATACCGACGAGTCTTGGCGTGGACGGGCGCCAGGAACCGCGACCCTTCAGCCGAGGGTCCTCCATTTGCTCAAGCGTGTTGGCCATGATGCGCGCAGCGTTCCGGCCTCAAACGTCGTCTTCGTGCGATCCAGCCGCGAGTCTGATCTCGCACGCGATAAATCCGCTTTGCTCCATGCCAGCTGGCCGGTCCATGACCAGGTCATCCGGACATTGGGCGTGGCGGTGGTCGCTTGCATGGGCGGAACGGCTGGCGCCTGGGCGCGAGAGATGCTTTCCGCCCATGAGCCTGTGGAGCGTTGGTCTGAAGACAACGGCCGTCGCTGGACCAGTTGTACCCATCAGGCGCCATCCGGCATCCAAGTGGTGACGCTGACACACCCGAGCGTCGCCGCTTGGAACTCGTACGGCGCCGATCCGTCAGCGCTTGTCGTCGCGGCGCTGCTTCGAGCTTGATCTCCGAAACGACGAACTCATTTCGAAGAGCGGCGTATTCTAAGTGCGCAATCGCACGGCCTTCGGCTTCAAACGCCGCAGCAGCGCGCTCAGCGGATCGCCGCCAGGCTTGAAGCCGCTCGCCGCCTCGACGGATTCACGCGAAGCCAGCACCGCCAGCGGTCGTCCCGCCAAGCCCAGCATTCCCGGAGCCGCGATCCAGGCCGGCTTGCCGCCGCCGCCC
Source organism: Caulobacter sp. BE254 (assembly GCF_031457295.1). Taxonomy (NCBI): domain Bacteria; kingdom Pseudomonadati; phylum Pseudomonadota; class Alphaproteobacteria; order Caulobacterales; family Caulobacteraceae; genus Caulobacter; species Caulobacter sp. BE254. Next base: position 176,790 of record NZ_JAVDWJ010000004.1, read on the forward strand.
GCCAGGTGCGCCTCGACGGGCGTGCGCCAGGCTTCCGGCAGGACCAGGTCCTCGCCCAGCGCCAGGATCCAGGCGCTCCGCACCGTCGCGACGCCGGCCGCCAGGCGCGTTCCGACATCGCCCTGGACCGTCACCACCCGCGCTCCGCTGTCCTCGGCGATGGCCAGGGTGGCGTCGGTGGAGCCGGCGTCGGCGAACACCACCGCCTTGACCAGGCCGTCGACGGCGGCGGGCACCAACAGGGGCAGGACGTGGACCAGGCGCGCGGCGCTGTCGCGGGTCGGCAGGACGACGGTGATCATGCCCCCTGCTTCCGATCCGACGCGGCGCAGGTCAAGGCGAGACTTGGCCGGGCGAAGCGTGGCATAGGCCGGCCATGATCCCTTCCAAGACCTACGCCGCCTTCCTGTTCGACATGGACGGCACGGTGCTCGACTCCATCGCCGTCGCCGAGCGGGTCTGGGGCGCGTGGGCCCTGCGCCATGGCCTGGAGGTCGAAACCTTCCTGCCGACCATTCACGGGGTGCGCGCCGAAGAGACGATCCGCCGGCAGAACCTGGCGAATCTCGACGTCGCCCTGGAGACCGCGGCGATCCTGCGGGCCGAGGTCGCCGATATCGAGGGGGTGATCCCCGTTCCCGGCGCCGAGGCCTTCCTGCGCGCCCTGCCGCTCGATCGCTGGGCCGTCGTCACCTCGGCCCAGCGCGAGCTGGCCCTGCGCCGCATGGCGGCCGCCGGCCTGCCCATCCCCGCCGTGCTGGTCACCGCCGAGGACGTTTCGCGCGGCAAGCCTGCTCCGGACGGCTATGTCCTGGCCGCCGAGCGCCTGGGCGTGGCGTCCGACGCCTGCCTGGTGTTCGAGGACGCCCCCGCCGGTCTGCTGGCCGGCGAAGCGGCCGGCGCTCAGGTGATCGTCATCACGGCCGCGCACCGTCACCCGTTCGAGACGGAGCATCCGAGCCTGGCCGACTATTCGGACGTCCGGGCCAAGATCGGGCCCGACGGGCTGCGCCTGTCCAAGGCCTAGGGTCTGTGGACAGTTGACGATTTTTGGACCGAATTCCTCGTCCTTCGACAGGCTCAGGATGAGGAATTCTACTGAACCGCCCTATAATTAGCCCTCATCCTGAGCCTGTCGAAGGACGAGGGCGGCGCCCCGACGCCAAACGCCTCCCTGTCCACAGAGCCTAGGGCGCGACATCAGAACAGCGACAGCTGATCGCCCGCCTTGGCCGGCACGGCGAACTGCGAGAGGTCCAGCGGCGCCAGCTTGCGATCCAGCCCGAACCGCGTCCGCGCCAGCCTGAAGCGCTGGCTCATCACCTCGGCCACGGGGCCCTCGCCGGTCATCCGCTTGCCCCATTCGGTGCTGTAGGCCGCCCCGCCGCGCATCTGGCGGACCAGGGACATCACCCGCCGGGCGCGGTCGGGATGCTCGGCCGCCAGCCATTCCTCGAACAGGTCCTTGATCTCCAGCGGCAGGCGCACGGCGACGTAGCCGGCCGTGCTGGCCCCGGCGGCGGCGGCGGCCTCGAGCACCGCCTCCATCTCATGGTCGTTCAGTGACGGAATGGATGGCGCGAACATCACCGTGGTCGGCACCCCCGCCGCCGCCAGCTGGCGCACCGCGTCGAGCCGGCGCTTGGGCGTGGCGGCGCGTGGCTCCATGCTGCGCGACAGCCGGTGGTCCAGGCTGGTGATCGACACTGCCGCCCGGGCCAGTCCCGCCTGGCCCATCGGCCCCAGGATGTCGAGGTCGCGGGTGATCAGGTTCGACTTGGTGATGATCGAGAACGGGTGGCGAAACCGGGCCAGGGTCTCCAGCACCGCCCGCGTCACCCGCAGCTGCTTCTCGTCCGGCTGGTAGGGATCGGTGTCGCCGCCGATATGGATGACCTTGGGGACGTATTTCGGCTTGGACAGTTCGCGCTCCAGCAGCTTGCCGGCCTCGGGCTTGAAATAGATCTTGGTCTCGAAATCCAGGCCGGCCGAATGTCCCAGATAGGTGTGGGCCGGCCGGGCGTAGCAGTAGATGCAGCCGTGGCTGCAGCCGCGATAGGGATTGATCGAGCTCTCGAAGCCGACGTCGGGGCTGTCGTTGCGGGCGATGATGGTCCGCGACTTCATCGGCTGCAGGACGGTGGCGATCTGGGCCGGCTCCTCCTCTTCGCCCCAGCCGTCGTCGAAGGCTTCGCTGACCTGGGACTCGAAGCGGCCTGTGCGATTGGACTTGGCCCCGCGTCCCCGCGCGCTGGACGGCGGATGACCGGGAAGATTGGCGGGAGCGACCATGGATGGATCATGGACCGAGCGCGAGAACAATTCAAGAACACAATACCGACCGGTCTGCGGAGGACCGAGCGATTTCGAGGCGCCTGGCCCGCCATTCCGCCTATCGCAACAGCCTTCGCTGACAGCCGCCCGCGTTCGTGCCAAGCTCGTCCAGAGGCACGTCGGGCGAAGGGCGCCCGGCCCTCGCATCGGGAGGCTCCCCATGACCACCAAGCCGGACGACAAGGTCGAAACCGAAGTCGAAGCTCCGCATGTCGCCAAGGTCGGCGTGATCGACACGGGCCACAACGTCACCAGCTTCAACGACGAACCGATCAACGGCCTCCTGGCCGACATCGCCGACGGCGACGCCTGATCGACGACCAAGCCGCCGCCTCGCGGTCGCGGAGCGGCGGCGCTCGACCCGGAGCCTTTGCTCAAGGCCGTCATGGATTGTCGAAAAACATCGTACTCGACCTTGAATAACCTCGATATTCTACGGAAGTGAAATCCCGGTTGTCACAAAAACCGGCGACAGGTTGAGCAATCTCGAGAGCCTGAAGCTTGGCTTCAACTGATCTCTACCCCACGCCGTTGCGGCGCGGCGCGGCCAATGCTAGCAAAATCGAAACTGGACCTGGCGACAACCGTCGCGGCGGTTTTCGGCGGAAAGGCGGCGAGCTGGACATGACTTCCCCGGACGCGAACCCCACGGCCAGCCTGCCCCGCGACCAGACGCTGATCCTGGCGCGCCTGGTCACCGGCGCCTCGCGCGCCTTCGATCGCGATCCCGACACCGCGCGGGAACTGGTGCATCGCGCCAGCGCCCTGCTGCAGGCCGAGGTCCGTCGCCTGACCCGCCCCCCGCAGACCGGCAAGCTGGCGCCCTGGCAGGCGCGCACGGCCAGGACCTTCATCGACCAGAACCGCGACCGCAACCTGCAGGTCCGCGATGTGGCCGCCGCGGTTCGCCTGAGCCCCAGCTATTTCTCGCACGCTTTCAAGCAGAGCTTCGGCCAGTCGGCCAAGTGCTACATCATCGAGCGGCGGATCGCCCGAGCCAAGCACCTGATGCTGACCACGCGGGACACCCTGGCCCACATCGCGCTGGCCTGCGGCTTCTCCGACCAGGCCCATTTCTGCCGAACCTTCGGGGGTTTGGTCGGTCAGACGCCCAGCCGCTGGCGTCGCAACCATCAGGAACACCCGATCGAGCCGGCCGCCTTGGCAGCCTAGGCGAAGTCCCGAAAGTCTCGCCCTCTTGTTCCCGCGCCGCCGAGCCCCAGATTTGAGTCTCCTAGAGGAGATCGATTTGTCTTCACCGTTCCAAGGGCACGAGGTCGAGGCGCGACTGCGTCCGACCGCCAACGCCTACCCCTTCGACCTCGACAGGGCGCTGTCCTCGGTGGTCGCCCTGGAGGCCCAGGTCCCGGCCGACGCCTTCACGGCCCGGATCCTGGGAACCGAGCGGCTGGGGAACGGCGTGGTGATCAGCGAGAACGGCCTGGTGCTGACCATGGGCTACCTGATCACCGAGGCCAACCAGGTCGTGCTGACCCTGAACGACGGCAGGCGCGTGGAGGCGCACGTGCTGGGCTTCGACAGCCAGACGGGGCTGGGCCTGGTGCAGGCGCTCGAGCCGCTTGGCCTGCCGGCCCTGCGCTTGGGCCCTTCCAAGGCGCTGGAGTCCGGCAGCCCGGTGGTGATCGCCGGCGCCGGCGGACGCGCCCACGCGGCGGCCGGCCAGGTTCTGACGCGCATGCCCTTCGCCGGCTACTGGGAATATCTGCTGGACGAGGCGATCATCACCGAGCCCGCCCATCCGCATTGGAGCGGCGCGGCCCTGATCGGCCCCGAGGGCGAGCTGGTCGGCGTCGGCTCGCTGAGCCTGGCGGGACAGTCGCACGACGGCCGCGCCAAGCCGTTGAACCTGTTCGTGCCCGCCGACCTGCTGCCGCCGATCCTGGACGACCTGGCGCGCGGCAAGCCCGCCCATCCGCCTCGCCCCTGGCTGGGCGTCTTCGCCCAGGAGACCGAATCGCACGTCGTGCTGGTCGGCGTGTCGCCCGGAAGCCCGGCCGCCCGCGCCGAACTTCGGGCCGGCGACCTGATCCTGGCCGTGGCGGGCGATGAGGTCTCCGACCTGGCGGAATTCTATACCGCCCTGTGGGACCAGGGCCCGGCCGGCGTCACGGTCTCGCTGCGGATCCAGCGCGAGCAGGACGTCTTCGAGGTCGAGATCCGCTCGGTCGATCGTAACGCCCTGCTGAAGAAGCCCCGGCTCAACTAGCCGAGCCGGATCGAGGGCCGGTTCGCCGCGCTCGTGCCCTCGCGTGGCATGGCGCGGTGAGGGTCAGGGTCACCCCTTAGTAGCCTTGTCCGCCTGCTTGGCGTAAAGGCCCGGACGTGACTTACTCGCCAAGCTTTGGCCGGACCTGGACACGCGGCGTCTTCCTGGCGCTCGCGATCCTGGCGCTCGCCCTGAAGGTCATGGTCCCGGCGGGCTTCATGACCCAGGCCGAGCCGAACAACGGCCTGCCGTTCGCGCTGGTGCTCTGCACCGGCCAAGGTCCGCTGGTGGTCCAGCCGGGCGACGCCCTGGACCCTCACGACAAGTCGCCCGCCGACAAGCCCGGCCACGACGCCCCTTGCCCGTTCGCCAGCCATGGCGCCACCGCGCCGCCGCCCAGCACGCTGGCGGTGGCCAAAGTCGAGTTCGTCGCCTATCGGCCCATGGCCCTGGCGCGGGCCGTCGAGCCCGTCCCAGGCCGCGGCCTGGCGGCGCCGCCGCTGCCGGCCCGAGGTCCTCCCAGCCTGCTGATCTAGCGTCCGGCCGCCACGGCGGCCGGCCTGCACGCGCCTGCGCCGTCCGGACGATGTCCGGGGGCCGCCTTCGCGCGTTGCGTCCTCGCACACCGTTCAGCCTGCTCCGGCCGCGTCCTGTCGCGCGCCGAAGGACCCAGATCCGATGAAGTCTCTCCTGCTGGCCTCCACGGCCGCTCTTCTCGCCCTGCCCGCCATCGCCCTCGCCGCGCCCGACGACGATCCGTCCGCCCGCCAGGTCAGCTCCGTCATCGTCACCGCCCGCCCCGACCCGGAGGACCCGCCCGTGGTCGCCGCCGCCCGCCGGCGCCTGTCCGAAACCCCTGGCGGCGTCTCGGTGATCTCCCAGGAGTCCTACGCCAGCCGCCAGGCCCTGGCGCTGGACGACATGCTGCGCGACGCCCCCGGCGTCTACGCCCAGCGCAAGTGGGGCGGCGATGTCCGCCTGTCGATCCGCGGCTCGGGCATCGGCAACGCCAGCCACAATCGCGGCCTGCTGCTGGCGCAGGACGGCGTGCCGCTGAACGAGGCCGACGGCTATGGCGACAGCCAGGTGGCCGACCCGCTCAACACCCGCTTCACCGAGGTCTATCGCGGCGGCAACGCCCTGCGCTTCGGCGGCGCCCTGCTGGGGGGCGCGATCAACATGGTCACGCCGACCGGCCGGGACGCCGGGTTCGACGAGCAGGTCCGCCTCGACGGCGGCTCCTACGGCCTGCTGCGCGAGCATGTCGCCGTGGCCCGCCAGTCGGGCGACTGGGACGTCTACGCCGCCGCCACCAACCAAACCGGCCAGGGCTGGCGCTCGCAGAGCCAGCAGAACATCCAGTTCGGGTCGCTGAACATCGGCCGCAGCTTCGGCGAGGACCGCGAGGTGCGCTTGGTCGTCAATGGCTCCAACATCAACCAGGAGATCCCCGGCTCGCTGACCCTGGCCCAGTTCGCCGCCAATCCGCGCCAGACGGCCGCCGCCAGCGTCGCCAACGACCAGGGCCGCAACCAGCGCGGCCTGCGCGGCTCGCTGCGCACCGCCTGGCGGCTGGACGACCACACCGTGTTCGAGGGCGCGGTCTATGCGGTGTGGAAGGACCTGGACCATCCGATCTTTCAGGTCATCGACCAGCAAAGCCGCAACTACGGCGCGTTCGGCCGGCTGGACTGGGAGGGCGAGCTGGGCGGCCTGAAGGCCGACGCCTATCTGGGCGCCTGGTATCGCCAGGGCGACCTGGATTCAGCCTTCTACACCAATCTCAGGGGAGCTCGCGGCGCCCTGCAGTCGCTGTCGCTGCAGAACGCCAAGGCGGCCGACGTCTTCGCCGAGGGCCGGGTGTTCGCCAGGCCGCATCTGGCCCTGGTCGGCGGCCTGACCTGGGGGACCGCCAAGCGCGACTACCGCAGCTTCGCCGTCCCCGGCGTGGCCACGACGTTCAACCTGGCCGCCGACAAGGACTACGCCTGGGTCTCGCCGCGGGTCGGCGTGCTCTGGCAGGGCGACGATGGCTCGCAGGTCTTCGCCAACGTCACCCGCTCGGTCGAGCCGCCGAACTTCGGCGCCCTGACGCCGAGCAATGTCGGTTTCGCGCCGGTGCAGGCCCAGGAAGCCTGGACCGGCGAAGTCGGCGCGCGCGGCCATCGCGGGCCGTTCACCTACGACGTGACGCTGTACCGCGCCCACCTCCAGCACGAGCTGCTGCAGTTCGCGGTCGACAGCCAGCACCCGGCCGCGACCTTCAACGCCGACAGAACGGTCCACCAGGGGATCGAGGCGGCGCTGGACTGGAAGCTGGCCCCGCGCTGGCGGCTGCGCCAGACCTGGACCCTGTCGGACTTCCGCTTCGACGGCGACGCCCAGTACGGCGACAACCGCCTGCCGATCGTGCCCAAGACCTTCTACCGCGCCGAACTGCGCTACGACGACGCCCGGGGGTGGTTCGTGGCGCCGTCGGTGGAATGGTCGGCCTCCGACCAGTGGATCGACTACAGGAACACCAAGGCCGCCCAGTCCTATGCGATCCTCAACCTCAACGCCGGCTGGACGCTGAACGACAAGGTCTCGCTGTTCGTCGACGCCCGGAACCTTGCCGACAAGGCCTATGTGTCCAACGTCCAGGCCGCCACGACCTGGACCCCCGCCACGGCCGCCATCTGGCCGGGCGACGGCCGCTCGGTGTTCGGCGGCGTCACGGTGTCGTTCTGACCGCCATGACGAACCCCGCCCCCTTGGAACGCCCCGCCGGCCAGCTCTACCGCGCCTTCTGGCGCTGGCACTTCTACGCCGGCCTGCTGGTGCTGCCGGTCCTGATGCTGATGGCCCTGACCGGCGGCCTCTACCTGTTCAAGACCGAGATCAGCGAGGTGCTCTACCGCCCGCTGCTGTTCACGCCGCAAAGCGCCGCCCAGGCGCCGCCCTCGGCCTGGATCGCCAGCGCCGAACGCGGCCTGGGCGGCAAGGTCCTGCAACTGGTCCCGCCGGCCCGATCCGACCGCTCCGTGCAGATGCTGGTCCAGCGGCCCGGCGGCGAGACGCTCAGCGCCTATGTCGATCCGCACGACGCCCGCCTGCTGGGCTCGACGCCCCAGGGCGGGGTGATGGGGACGATCAAGCGCCTGCACAGCCTCGACCTGTTCGGAACCGTCGCCAACTGGCTGGTCGAGATCGTCGCCGGCTGGGCCATCGTCCTGGTCGCCACCGGAATCTTCCTGTGGTGGCCGCGCGGCCAGTCAGGCGGCGTGGTCACGGTGCGCGGTCCGCCCCGCAAGCGGGTGTTCTGGCGCGACCTCCATGCGGTGACCGGCCTGTTCGCCGGCGCGGTGATCGTCTTCCTGGCGGCCACCGGCATGCCCTGGTCGGCCTTCTGGGGCCAGGAGGTCCGCAAGATCACCACCGAGGCCGGCCTGGGCCGTCCCACGCCGCCCGGCGGCGGCGGTCACCACGCGGTCAACGCCCAGGCCGTGCCCTGGGCGCTGCAGGGCCGGGAGGCGATGGACATGGCCGACATGCCGGGCATGGCCATGGACCATCCGACGGTCCCGCTGGGCGTCGACGCCATCGTCGCCCGGATCGACGCCGCCGGCCTGCCCAGGCCCTATGCGCTGTCCCTGCCCCAAGCTCCGGGCAAGGCCTGGTCAGCGGCCTACATGCCCGACCGGGTCGAGGCTACGCGGACCCTCTATCTGGACGCCCTGACCGGAAAGCCCCTGGCCGATATCGGCTACCGCGACTTCGGGCCCGCGGCCAAGGCCATCGAGTGGGGCATCGCCGTCCACCAGGGCCAGCAGTTCGGCCTGGCCAACAAGCTGGTCATGCTAGCCGGGTGCGTCGCCGTCTGGCTGCTGGGATTGTCGGCCGTCGTCATGTGGTGGAAACGCCGCCCCAGGGGACGGCTGGCCGCGCCGCCGGCTCCGGTCGACCGCCGCGCCTATGGCGGCCTGGCCCTGGTCGTCGTCCCGCTCGCCCTTTTCTACCCGCTCGTCGGCGCCTCGCTTCTGGTGGTGCTGACCCTCGACATCGCCCTGCGCCGGCTGATCCCGACCGCGCGCCTCAAGACGGAAGTTTGATCATGAAGCCCTTCCTCGCCGCCTTCGTCCTCGCCGCCTTGGCGATCCCGTCGCTCGCCGCCGCCAAGTCGCCGGCCGTCCAGGTCACCGACGCCTGGTGCCGCGCCGCGCCCAAGGGCGCCCTGGCCGGCGGCTGCTACGTCACCCTGACCGCCGGCGCCGACGATCGCCTGGTCGCGGTCGAGACCCCCGCCGCCGGCCGCGCCGAAATCCACACCATGTCGATGGACGGCGGGGTGATGCGGATGCGCAAGCTGGCCGACGGCGTCGCCCTGCCGGCCGGCAGGCCCGTCGCCCTCAAGCCCGGGGCCGAGCACCTGATGCTGATCGGGCCGAAGATCGCCCTGACGTCGGGCGCCAAGGTGGCCCTGACCCTGCGCTTCAAGTCCGCTCCGCCCGTCACCGTGACCGCGCCGGTGAAGGCCGTGCAGATGCCAGCCATGAGCATGCCGATGGGAGGCCACTGATGACGTCGTGGAAAGCCGCCGCCCTCGCCCTGGCCCTGGTCTGCGCGCCCCTCGCCGCCTGCGACAAGCCCGCCGAGACGGCCAGCCAAGGCTCGACGGTCCAGATCGGCGGTCCGTTCCAGCTGGTCGACATGAACGGCCGGCCGGTCACCGAGAAGACGCTGCTGGGCAAGCCCACGGCGATCTTCTTCGGCTTCACCTACTGCCCCGAGGTCTGTCCGACCACCATGGCCGAGATGACCGCCTGGCTGAAGGCGCTGGGGCCGGACGCCGACAAGCTGAACGTGGTCTTCGTCTCGGTCGATCCGGAGCGCGACACGCCCGAGCAGCTGAAGCTCTACCTGTCCAACTTCGACCCTCGCATCCAGGGCTTCACCGGCACGCCGGAGAACATCGCCAAGACCGCCAAGGCCTATCGCGTCTACTACCAGAAGGTAGCGACCGACGGCGGCGGCTACACGCTGGACCATTCCTCGACAATCTACCTGTTCGACGCCCAGGGCCGGTTCGTCGAGCCGATCGGCTATGGCGGCCCGCCGGAACGGGGCCTGGACCAGCTGAAGGCCCTGCTGAAGATCTGAGATCGCGAAAAAGGGGGAAGGTGGAGGCCCGGCCCGGAATCGAACCGGGGTGCACGGATTTGCAATCCGCTGCGTCACCACTCCGCCACCGGGCCATCCGGGTCAACGCAAGGTGCGTCGGCGAAGAGGTCGGTTCGAATACAGGAGCCCGCCGCGCTAGGCAATGGCCATGAACGGGTTGGCTGCAGGGTTTGCTATCGGGGTTTTTCGAGCAGCAGCGCCTTGGTCAGGAAGGCCTGGTCCCGTCCGGCCACGCTTAGGCCCGCCGCGCCGAACAGGGCCGGCAGGTCGGCCTGGGCGTAGGTCGAATAATAGGGCTCGTGGAAATAGGCCGGGAAGGCCTCCAGCAGCCGCGACAGGTCGGGCTCGTCGACCGGTTGCACCGAATCGGCGAAGGCCAGCACGCCGCCGGGCTTGAGCACCCGGGCGATCTCGGCGGCCACCACGGGGCGCACCCGCGGCGGCAGTTCGTGGAACAGGTAGACGCAGGTCACGGCGTCCAGGCTGGCGTCGGCGAACGGCAGGTGCTCGGCGTTGGCCTGCACCCCGCCTCGGCCCGAGCGGCTGCGGGCCGCGGCCAGATAGGCCCGCGACAGGTCAAGGCCGGCGATCGCCGCACGGGGAAAGGCCGCGTCCAGGTCGGCCAGGAAGGCGCCCGAGCCGCAGGCCAGGTCGACCACCTTGAGCCCGCGCTGGTCCTGGCCGCGCCAGCGGCGGGCCAGCAGCGACAGGGCCCGGCGGCGCATGGCCCCGGCCGCGCCGGAGAACAGCGCCTCGACCTGGGCCTCGTAGCGGCGGGCGCTGGCGTCGGTGAACCAGCCGCCGGACTGGTAGTGGAAGTTCTGCCGATAGTAGTTGGGATAGCCCTCGGTTCCGACCTCGTCGCGCACCTCGACCCCGTCGCCCCGGCGGCGGCGCTGGTCGACGGCGCGGGCGTCGGCGATGACGTCAAGCGCCTGGCGGAAAGCATCGGCGGGGTTGCGCGGACCGTCGCCGGTCGGCGGATAGAGGCCGGCGGCGACGTCGGCGGCGTCCTTGTCGAAGGCGGTCAGATAGGCCTTGCGCAGCCGGGCGGCCGAGACGGGCGGGCCCTGCGGCTCGAACCGGGCCTTGGCCTCGCCGCGCGTCGGCTGGGCCAAGGCGCGGGTGACGCCGCCGGCGGCGGTCCACCAGGCGGCCTTGACCGCCGCCCGGGCCCGCTGGCTGGCGCCGTCCAGGGCGAAGGCGCCGCGGCCTTTCGGAATGGCCTCCCGGGGCTCGCCCGACTTGCCGGATCGCTCGTCCATGACCGTCTCCCGGACGGCCCCTCGTGGAAGAGGACCGTCCTACCGCGAAAACACGCCGACCAGCTCAATATGGGGCGACCACAGGAACTGGTCCACCGGCAAGACCCGCTCCAGGCGGAAACCGGCGTCGACCAGGATCTTGGCGTCGCGGGCGAAGGTGGCTGGGTTGCACGAGACGCCGACCACGCGGGCCACCTTGGACTTGGCGATCTCGACGTGCTGCTCGTAGGCCCCGGCCCGGGGCGGGTCGAGCACGGCGACGTCGACCTTGTTCAGCTCGGTCGACAGCACCGGCCGGCGGGTCAGGTCGCGCGCCTCGGCGGTGATCGCCTTCAGCCCGTTGGCCGTGCCCAGCGCGCCCTTCAGGGCGGCGATGGCGGGCGCCGAGCTGTCGGCGGCGTGGACGCTGCCCACCTCGGCCAGGCGGAAGGTGAAGGTGCCCACGCCGCTGAACAGGTCGACGATCCGCGAGGCGCCCTGGGCCGCCTCGACCGCGAACTCGACCATGGCCTTCTCGGCCTGGGGCACGGCCTGCAGGAAACCGCCGGCCGGCAGGGCGACCACGGCCGGACCCAGCTTCACCATCGGTTGGCGGGCCATGTAGATCATCTCGCCGGCCATGGTGACCCGGGCGAAGTCGTGCTCGCCGGCGATCATCGCCGCGCGGACCCGGGCGTCGGCCGACAGCCCGCCGCTCTTGGCCTCGACGCCGGTGACGTCGATGTCCAGCCCCGTGGCGGTCAGGGTGACGTGCAGGGTCGGGGCCGACTTGGGATGCTCCAGGAACGGCGCGGCCAGGCGGGCCAGGGCCGGAAAGGCCGCGACCAGCTTGGGGTTCGACACCGGGCAGGTCTCGATCCGGGCCAGGTTCCACGACCGGCGCTCCTTGAAGCCCAGCCGCGCCCCGCCCTTGCCGCCCCGGGCGTGCAGGGCGACGCGGCGGCGCGAGGCCGGCGGCGAGGCGAAGGTCGGCAGGACCTCGGTCTCCAGCCCCTCGCGGGCCAGCTGGAAACGCACCTGCTCGCGCTTCCATTCCAGGTAGGGCGCGGCGTCCCAGTGCTGGAAGGCGCAGCCGCCGCAGACCCCGAAGTGCGGGCACGGCGGCAGGACGCGGTCGGGGCTGGGCTCCAGCACCTCGACCAGTTCGCCGCGATTGCCGCTCATCTCGGCGGTGACCCGCTCGCCCGGCAGGGTCAGGGGGACGAAAGAGCCCTCGGCGATGCCGTCGCCCTGGGCGCCGACCGCCTGGATCCTCAGTTCACGCATGGACAGTCCAATTCGACAGGCGGAACCTTCACCGGTCCGCGCCATTTTCTGTTATGATGTTCGGGACGGCGCCCGCCATGCCCGCGCCACGATCGACACGGACAAGATTTCGGACGCTCCCATAGCCTATTCGGAGCGAATGCGTGTGAACGAAGATGAACGGGTCGCTCAACGTCCGTTCATCAACGGCTTGGCAATTTAGGTGTTAAGGCGGGTCCGGCTCTCGGCGGCCCTGGTCGGAGGAGTTTCTCATGATGTTCAAGACCGTTCTCGGCGTCGCCGCCGCGGCCGCCCTCGCTGGCGCGCTGGCCCCGACGATGGCCTCGGCCCAGGCCTATGGCGCCTATGGCAACTCCGGCGCCTACGGCGGCGGCGGGAATTACGACAGTAACGGCTATTACTACGATCCCTGCCGCCGCAGCACGACGCAGCGCGGCACGGGCGGCGGCCTGGCCGGGGCCGGCATCGGCGCGGCGATCGGCAGCGGCGTGGCCGCTAAGGGCGCCCGCACCGAGGGTGCGGTGCTGGGCGGCGTGCTGGGCGCGATCGCCGGCTCGGCCATCGGCCGCAACTCGGCGGCCTGTTCGCCCGGCGCCAACCCGCCGCCGCCTCCGCCGCCGTCCTACAACCAGGGCGCCTATAACAGCTACGACCGCCCGGACGACGGCTATTACCGCGACAGCCGCTATGGCGACACCCGCTACGGCGACCGCAGCGACGACCGCCGCGGCGGCTACACCTACGAGTCCGAGCGCTCGTACAGCGTGACCGACAGCCGGACCGACGCCAACGGCTGCACCCTGGCCGAAAGCCCGATCTACCTGCCCGACGGCCGCACCCAGAAGCGTTTCGTCCGCGTCTGCCCGGACGCCTCGGGCCGCTATCAGGTCGTCGACTAGGCGATTTGGGATTTCAGTCGACCTAAGGAGCCGCCGGCGTTCGCGCCGGCGGCTTTCCTTTTGGCCGCGATAGTCTGAAAATCAGCCCTTCACCGCCCACAGCAGGTGCTCGACCTGGCCGTCGCCGCCGGTGATCGGGCTGGGGGCGACACCCTTGACCGTCCAGCCCGCCGCCTCGACGAAGGCCGAGACCGAGGCGATGCAGTCGGCGATGATCTGCGGGTCCTTGACCAGGCCGCCCTTGCCCACCCGGTCGCGCCCGGCCTCGAACTGCGGCTTGATCAGGCTGACCAGGTCCGCGCCCGGCTCGGCCAGGTGCAGGGCCACGGGCAGGCACTTCTCCACCGAGATGAAGCTGACGTCGCAGACCACCAGGTTCGGCGCCGCGTCCAGATGCCCCTCGTCCAGCACCCGGGCGTCGACGCCGGAGCGGTCGACCACGCGCGGATCGGCGGCGATGCGCGGATGCAGCTGCTCGCGGCCCACATCGACGGCGTAGACCCTGGTCGCGCCCTTCGACAGTAGCACCTCGGTGAAGCCTCCGGTCGAGGCCCCGACGTCCAGGGCGACCTTGCCCTCTACGGCGATCGGCCACAGCTCCAGGGCGTGGGCCAGCTTCAGGGCGCCGCGCCCGACCCACGGGAAGGCGGCGACGCCCTCCAGCACCGCGGTCGGCTCCAGTTCCTGCGAGGGCTTGGTCACCAGCTTGCCGTCGGCCTTGACCGCACCGGCCTCGATGGCGGCGCGGGCCTTGGCCCGGCTGTCGAACAGGCCGGTCTCGACCAGCAGGATGTCGGCGCGTTTGCGTTTCATCGCCGGGCTGTAGCACGACTTGCGGCCAGCGCGCCTTCGGGTTCACAGTGATCGCCGTTCACCGACGCGCCGCAGACGTCGGGACGCCCGAGGAAACCCGATGGACACTCGCCATGGCCTAACCGCCGCCGCCCCCGCTTCGGAGACGTCCTGGACGCCGGACGCCATGCAGATCGCCGACCGCATCCGGACCCGGGCGGTCAGCGCCGTGGAGGTCGTCGAGAAGGCCGTGCGCGACGCCGAGGCCCTGGACGGGGCCCTGGGCGTGCTGGTCACCGCCGACTTCGACCGGGCGATCGACAAGGCCCGCCGCCTGGACCAGGGCCAGGGCGACCGCGACGCGCCGTTCGCCGGCGTGCCGTTCCTGGTCAAGGACCTCAACGACTATGCCGGCCTGCCCACCCGGTCGGGTTCGCGGTCGATGCTGGGCCTGCCGCCCGCCGCCGCCCAGGACGGCTATTGCGACGCCTTCGACCGGGCCGGGCTGGTGGTGATCGGCAAGTCGGCGACGCCGGAATACGGCTTCCTGCCGACCACCGAGCCCGTGGCCTTTCCGCCGACCCGCAACCCCTGGAACCTCGCCCACAGCAGCGGCGGCTCGTCCGGCGGGGCGGCGGCGGCCACGGCGGCGGGGATCGTGCCCTTCGCCCACGCCAATGACGGCGGCGGCTCGATCCGCATTCCCGCCTCCTGCTGCGGCCTGTTCGGGCTGAAGCCGTCGCGCCACCGGATGCCGCCCAGCCGGCCGCCGTTGCGGGCCGTGGACCTGGCGGTCGAGCACTGCGTGTCGCGCAGCGTCCGCGACAGCGCCGCCCTTTTCGCGGCCACCGAACAGGCCGCCGGTCCCCTGCCCGCCGTCGGCCTGGTGGCCGGACCGAGCCAAAGGCGGCTGCGGGTCGGGCTGGTCACAGAGACCCAGCTGGGCGTCCAGCCGGACGCCGAGGTCCGCGCCGCCGCCGAGGCCGCGGCCAAGCTGATGGAGTCGCTGGGCCACCAGGTCGAGCCCGCCCGATGGCCGACCAACGGCCCGGTCTTCGCCCTGGACTTCCTGGCCATCTGGGCCAGCGGCGCGGCCGAGCTGGTCGACTTCGTGACCCAGACCCTCGGCCGCCGGCCCGACGAGACCGTGCTGGAGCCGTTCACCCTGGCCCTGGCCGAGCTGTTCGGTGGCCTGCCCGAAGGCGGACTGGCCCAATCGGTGGCCCGCCTCAACGCCGACGCCCAGGCCTATGACCGCTGGTTCGACCGCTATGACGTGATCCTCTCGCCGGTACTGGGCCAGCCGCCCGCGCCGCTGGGCTGGGTGGTGCCGACCGTCTCGATCCCCGACCTGACCGAGCGCCTGAACGCCTATGTGGGCTACACCACGCTGCACAACGTGGCCGGCGCGCCGGCGATGAGCGTGCCGCTGCACTGGACCGCCGACGGCCTACCGGTCGGCGTGCAGTTCGCCGCCCGGGCCGGGGCCGAGCGGACGCTGTTCGAGCTGGCCTACGAGCTGGAAGCGGCCCAGCCGTGGGCCTGGCGGCGGCCGGGGATCAGCGTCGGCTAGTCAGATCCTCCCCCCGTGGGGGAGGTGTCGGCGCAGCCGACGGAGGGGGGAGTAATCGGCAGGCGCCGCGACCGGGATCGTCGATCCCCAAAACTCCCCCCACCGATCGCTGCGCGATCGCCTCCCCCACAGGGGGAGGTTCTTGATTTCGCCCCCTGCTTATCCCTCCACGAACACCTTCTTCAGCTCGTTCTTCATGATCTTGCCGTTGGCGTTGCGCGGCAGGGTCTCGGGCCAGAAAAGCACTTTGATCGGCACCTTGAAGGCGGCCAGGCGGTCGGCGACGAAGGCGCGCAGCTCCGCCTCGGTGGCCTGCGCGCCCGGCTTCAAGGTCACCACGGCGGCCGGCTCCTCGCCCAGGGTCTTGTGCGGGATCCCGACGAGGGCGGCGTCCATGATCGCCGGGTGCTCGTACAGCAGGTTCTCGACCTCGATGCAGTAGATGTTCTCGCCGCCGCGGATCAGCATGTCCTTGGCCCGGTCGATGATGTAGCAGAAGCCCTCCTCGTCCAGCCGCGCTAGGTCGCCGGTGCGCACCCAGCCGTCGATGAAGGTCTGGGCGGTGGCCTCGGGCTTGTTCCAGTAGCCCTTCACCACCTGCGGGCCCTTGCACCACAGCTCGCCGACCTCGCCGGTCGGCAGCTCGCGATATGGGGCCTCCAGGGTCATGATCTTCAGGTCGGTGACCGGCACGGCCGGGCCGCAGCTGTCGGGACGGTTCTCGTAGTCCTCGGCCGAATTGCTGGTGGCGGTGGCCGAGGTCTCGGTCATGCCCCAGCCGTTGCCCGGCAGGGACTTGGGCCAGATCTCCTTGATCTTGCGCACCAGTTCGGGGGCCGAGGGCGCGCCGCCATAGGCCACGGTCTCCAGCGAGGACAGGTCGTAGTTGGGGCGGCTGGGATGCTCGATGATCTGCCAGGCGATGGTCGGCACGCCGCCCATCTGGGTCAGCTTCTCGTCCTGGATCAGCTGCATGGCCTTTTCCGGGTCCCACTTGCGGATCATGGCCAGCTTGGCGCCGGCGAACAGCGAGGGGTTCATCACCGCGAAACAGCCGGTGGCGTGGAAGAACGGCACCGAGATCAGCGACCCCTTCTGCGGGGCGGTCGGATCGGGCTGGGGCGGGACCTCGCCGCGGCGCAGGAACCCGCGAGCGCTGGCGGCGGCGGCGGCGAAGATGTTGCTGTTGACGGCCCGGTGGGTGGCCAGGGCCCCCTTCGGCTTGCCGGTGGTGCCGGAGGTGTAGAAGATCGTCGCGTCGTCCTCGGGGCCCAGTTCGACGGTCGACAGCGGCTTCTCGTCCAGCTTGATCCAGTCGTTGGGGCAGCCGATCACCTTTTCCACCCGCCGCACATAGGGATGGGCGATCTCTTCCTTGCTGCGGCTGACATAGACGGTCTTCAGCGCGGGGCAGTTGTCGAAGTGCTCGGCCAGGCGCTCGAAGCGTTCGACGTCCATCACCGCCACCGAGGCGCCGCTGTCGACCAGGCCGTATTCCAGCTCCTGGCCCGTCCACCAGGCGTTCAGCGGGGTCAGGATCGCGCCGATCGACAGGCCGGCATAGAAGGCCACCGGCCATTCAGGCAGGTTGCGCATGACCAGGGCGATGCGGTCGCCCTTCCTGACGCCGGCCGACTCCAGCTCGGCGGCGAACACCGTCACCGCGCGGTAGAAGGCCTCGAAGCTGACCCGCTCGTCCTCGTGCACCATGTAGATCTTGTCGCCATGGGCGCGGCCGACCAGCAGGGTGTCGCGCAGGGTGGGCGGGCAGTGCTTCCAGACCCGGGTCGGAACGCCGCGGATCTCGATCTCCTCCATCTCGCCGGGCGAGCCGGGGGCGGTGATCAGGGCGTAGGCCTGCTTGACCGACATGGCCGGCCACGGGACGGCGGCGGGGGTCGGGGCGGCGTTGGGCGCGGTGGCGGCCTGGGTCATCGTTACTCTCCCGGTCTATGGTCGCGCTTCGCTGGCCGAGCACGTTTCCCCACGAGAAAGCACAGGCCGAGGCGGGATGCAAACGTCTGTTCGAACCTAAGGGAACAACGATAAGTTAGAGGTGGCGGAAGACGCTTTTCAGACCCTCCCCCGTGGGGGAGGCGATCGCGCAGCGATCGGTGGGGGGAGGTTTGGGGTCGTTGATCCGGGGATCTGGCCATCGGCCGATCATTCCCCCCACCGTCGGCTTCGCCGACACCTCCCCCACAGGGGGAGGATCTTGAGTGCACGGCTTCGCCGCCTCACGCGGACCCCCGCTGAGCGAATGGGAAGGGTGCGAAGCGCCCGGGCCTCGCCCGGAGTAGCTTTGATGTTTTGTACCGTTTCGACGAAGTGCAGGCGCTCCGCGTGGAACCGTTATCCGGAAGCCTTCGGGTCGCGGATTTTTAACCCGCTCCGATGGAGGCCCCCGACGGGCAGGACGTTGGCTCCGTCCTGGACCGCACGGGCGATTTCAGCCCGCGCCTGTGGCGACCGTCTTTCGGCTCCGCGGGGATGGTCCCGCCGTCCGACCGGAAAGCCGAAGGTCCGTCCGGATCCTCCCGCCTTCCGCGCCGGCCCGACGGGCCCCGCGCAACCGGCCGACGGACACGTCCCGCTCGACCACCCCCGAAAGCCGCATCGGTCGCCGTACGTGCGCCCTCCCCATGCCTTCAGGTGAGGTCAGGATACGGCCGGTCTGGAAGGGTGGGGATCAAATCGGGTCGAGAAAGTTCAGGGCGTTGAAATCCTAAGGTTTTATCCGCTATCCGCCGAGCATAACTCGCCGGGGACGTGCTCTCACGGCAAGGCGTCGCGGATCGATCATCGGGTATCGGGTGAGTGCATGTCCCCAACGCCATCCGCGGCGTCATGAGCTTTCCGCACCGGACTCAGCGGATCCGTTGGGGACACGCACTCACAACCGGCGCCCTGCGAACCGGTCGGCGCCTTGCTGTGAGAGCGCGTCCCCGGCCGCGGACGCCCGTACGGCTTGCCGCTCCCCGAGGATCGCCCTACCTCAGGTTCAGCAAAGGGAGTCGTCGCATGCGTCCGTGGATCTCAAGCCTCGCCGTCGCCGCCAGCCTGGTCCTGGCCTCCCCCGGCCTCGCCGCACCGCCCCCAGCGCCCGCCATCGCCGCCGCGCCCGACGCGGCCCTCGACGCGCCCATGGCCGCCCGGCTGGACAAGGTGGTCGACACCGCCCTGGCCGAGCACCGGCTGGTCGGGACCGTGGTGCTGGTCGCCCGCGACGGCAAGCTGGTCTACCACCGCGCCGCCGGCCTGGCCGACCGCGAGGCCGGCCGGCCGATGCGCGAGGACGCCGTCTTCCGCTTCTCCTCGGTGACCAAGCCGTTCGTCAGCGTGGCGGTGATGAAGCTGGTCGAGGACGGCAAGTTGCGGCTCGACGACCCGGTGACCCAGTGGCTGCCCGACTTCCGGCCCAAGCTGGCCGACGGGACCGAGCCGGTGATCACCCTGCGCCAGCTGCTGAACCACACCAGCGGCCTGACCTACGGCCTGGCCGAGGCGCCGTCGCACCCCTACCACCGGCTGGGCGTGTCGGACGGCATCGACCTGTCGGGGATCACCCTGGACGAGAACATGCGCCGCCTGGGCCAGGCGCCCCTGGCCTTCCCGCCCGGCTCGGCCTGGCGCTATTCGCTGGCCATCGACGTGCTGGGCTCGGTGGTCGAGAAGGCGGCTGGCAAGTCCCTGCCCCAGGTCGTGGCCGAGACCGTCACCGGCCCCCTGGGCCTGACCGACGCCGGCTTCGTCGCCCGCGACCCGGCCCGGCTGGCGACGCCCTATGTCAACGCCCAGCCCGAGCCGACCCGGATGACCGACAACCAGGACGTCCCGCTGGGGCCCACGGCCGTCCGCTTCGCGCCCAGCCGGGCCACGGACAAGACCGCCTTCCCGTCCGGCGGCGCGGGCATGGTCGGCACGGCCGGCGACGTGCTGGCCCTGCTGGAGACCGTCCGCAAGGGCGGCGCCCCGATCCTGAAGGCCGCGACCGTCGCCGAGATGATGAAGGACCAGGTCGGCCCGCAGGCGGCGACCCAAGGCCCCGGCTGGGGCTTCGGCTATGGCTGGGCGGTGCTGGACGACCCGGCCGTCGCCAAGACCCCGCAGGCGGCCGGCACGATCGCCTGGGGCGGGGTCTACGGCCACAACTGGTTCGTGGACGCCAAGAACGGCCTGACCGTGGTGATCATGACCAACACCGCCTTCGAGGGCATGAACGGCCCCTTCACGGCCCAGGTCCGCGACGCCGTCTACGGGCGCTGATCGGGGTCGTTGAGCGAACCGCGTTCGAACATGGACCCATTTTGACCGCATCAGCGTCCAGCCGACGCCCCATTGTCACGTCAGCGTAACAGAACGTTGGGGGACATTTCGACAGATGGGAAACCGCATGCGTTCATTTCTGACCCTCGGCGCCGCCGCCGTAGCCCTCGCCATCGCCGCCCCGGCCCTGGCCCAGACCACGTCTCCGACCGCCCCGGCTCAGGACCCGGCCGCGGCGGCCCCCGCCCAGGATTCCACCACAGCCCCGACCGGAACCCCGGCCCCCACCGCTGGGACCGCCACCGCCACCGCCACCGCTCCGGTGACGGCCGGCCAGCCGGTCAAGGACAACACCGGCGCCACGATCGGCACCGTCGCCGAGGTCAAGCCGGACGCTTCCGGCAAGACGATGGCGGCGATCAAGATGGACGACAAGACCTTCGCCGTCGACGTCGCCAACCTGGCCGTCCGCGACGGCGCCACCCTGATCAACGCCAGCAAGGCCGAGATCGAAGGCATGCTGGGCGGCGCGAAGAAGCAATAGCCGGCGCTCCCCTCCCCTTCATGGGGAGGGGCATCGCCTATGATTACAGCCGGAAAAAGCCGTCATCCCGGACAAGCTCGGCAACGCCGAGCGCCGATCCGGGACCGCCGCAAGCGCTTGCGTTCACGCGTCGGTCCCGGATCTTCGCGCTGCGCGCTCGTCCGGGATGACAACCGCTTTTGGTCATAGGCGACGGCCCTCCCCGCGAGGGGAGGGAAATTCTTCGGATCAGCCCACCGCCTGTAACCGAGCCAACGCCGCTTCCAGCTTGGCCTTGGCGGCTTCCGCCTCGGCCAGGCGCTCGCGGTTCTCCTCGACCACCTCTTCCTTGGCGCGGGCCAGGAAGTCGGGGTTGCTGAGCTTCTTGCCGGTCTTCTCGATCTCGCCAACATGGCCGGCGATCTCCTTGGCCAGTCGCGCCTTCTCGGCCGAAAGATCGATGAACTCGGCGATGGCCAGGGCGCCTGTCGCCTCGCCCAGCACGATCGGCACCGAGCCCGCCGGGGCCGCGTCGGCCTCGCGGGCGCTGTCCAGGCGGGCCAGGCTCAGCAGCAGATCGCGGTGGCGGGCCAGGCGGCCCTTGGTCTCGGTGTTGGCGCCGATTACCGACAGCGGCGGCTTGGCGCCCGGCGGCACGTTCATCTCGGCGCGGATCGAGCGGATCTCGCCGACCGTGTCGACCAGCCAGCCGATCTCGGCCTCGGCGTCCGCGTCGATCCAGCTCTCGGGCAGCTCGGGCCATTTTTCGACGATCAGCATGCCCTCGCGGGGCGCGCCGAACTCGGCGGTCTTGTCCCACAGCTCCTCGGTGATAAACGGCATGACCGGGTGCAGCAGCTTGAGAATGACGTCCAGCGCCCAGGCGGCCGTGGCGCGGGTCTCGGCCTTGGCCTCGGCGTCGTCGCCGTTGAGGATCGGCTTGGCCAGTTCGACGTACCAGTCGCAGAACACGTTCCAGATGAACCTGTAGAGCGCATCGGCCGCGTCGCTGAAGGCCGGGGCCTCAAGCGCGCGGGTCACCTCGGCGGCGGTCTTGACCGTCTCGCCGCGGATCCACTTGTTGATCGGCTGCCGGACCGTCGCCGGGTCGAAGCCCTCGACGCGGACGCACTCGTTCATCTGGGCGAAGCGCGAGGCGTTCCACAGCTTGGTGCCGAAGTTGCGATAGCCCTCGATGCGCTGCTTGCTGAGCTTGATGTCGCGGGCCTGGCCCGACATCGCCGTCATGGTGAAGCGCACCGCGTCGCAGCCCAGCTCGTCGATCAGGACCAGCGGGTCCATCACGTTGCCCTTGGACTTGCTCATCTTGGCGCCCTTCTCGTCGCGGACGAGGGCGTTGATGAACACCTGCTTGAACGGGACCTCGCCCATGAAGTGGATGCCCATCATCATCATCCGGGCCACCCAGAAGAAGATGATGTCGAAGCCGGTGACCAGGGTGCTGGTCGGGTAGAACTTGGCCAGGTCCTGCGTCTTCTCCGGCCAGCCCAGGGTCGAGAACGGCCACAGGGCCGAGCTGAACCAGGTGTCGAGGACGTCTTCGTCGCGCTTCAGCACCGGGGCCTCGTCGCCATAGTGCAGGATGGCGGCGGCCAGGGCCTCTTCCTCGGTCTCCTCGACGAAGATGTGGCCGTCGGGTCCGAACCAGGCGGGGATCCGGTGGCCCCACCACAGCTGGCGCGAGACGCACCAGGGCTCGATGTTGCGCAGCCACTCGAAATAGGTCTTTTCCCAGTGCTTCGGCTCGAAGACCGTGGCCCCCTCCTCCACCGCCTTCAGGGCCGGTTGAGCCAGGGTCTTGGCGTCGACGTACCACTGGTCGGTCAGGTAGGGCTCGATGACCACGCCCGAGCGGTCGCCGTGCGGGACCATGTGGCGGGTCTTCTCGATCTCGCGCAGCCAGCCGTCTTCCTCGGCCTTGGCGACGATCGCCTTGCGGGCGGCGAAACGGTCGAGGCCGCGATAGGCTTCGGGGACCTCGTCGTTCAGCCGGGCGTCGGGCGTCAGGATGTTGATCGCCGGCAGGCCGTGGCGCTTGCCCACGCCGAAGTCGTTGAAGTCGTGCGCGGGCGTGATCTTGACCGCGCCCGAGCCCTTGGTCGGGTCGGCGTAGTCGTCGGCGACGATCGGGATGCGGCGGCCGACGATCGGCAGGACCACGTCCTTGCCGACCAGGTCCTTGTAGCGTTCGTCCGACGGATGGACCGCCACGGCGGTGTCGCCCAGCATCGTCTCCGGACGGGTGGTGGCCACGACGATGAAGTCGCGGGTCTCGAATTGCGTGGCCTTGCCCTCGTCGTCGAAGGCGACCGGATATTGGAAGGTCACGCCGTCGGCCAGGGGATAGGCGAAATGCCAGTAATGGCCGTCGACCTCCTTCTGCTCAACCTCGAGGTCGGAGATGGCGGTCTGGAACTGCGGGTCCCAGTTGACCAGGCGCTTGTCACGATACAGCAGGTTCTGCTTGTAGAGCTGGACGAACACCTTGCGGACGGCGGCCGACAGGCCCTCGTCCAGGGTGAAGCGCTCGCGCGACCAGTCGCAGCTGGCGCCCAGGCGGCGCAGCTGGTTGGTGATCGCCCCGCCGCTTTCGGCCTTCCATTCCCAGACCTTCTCGACGAAGGCCTCGCGGCCCATCTCGCGACGGCCGATATTGCCGGCGGCGGCCAGCTGGCGCTCGACGACCATCTGGGTGGCGATGCCGGCGTGGTCGGTGCCCGGCAACCACAGGGCCGACTTGCCGCGCATGCGGTGGAAGCGCGTCAGCACGTCCTGCAGCGTGTTGTTCAGCGCGTGGCCGATGTGCAGCGAGCCCGTGACGTTGGGCGGCGGGATGACGATCGTGAACGCCTCGGCGCCCGGCGCCTCGCTGGGCTTGAAGGCCCCGGAGGCCTCCCAGGCGGCGTACAGGCGGGGTTCGACGGATTTGGGATCGAAGGTCTTTTCAAGCATGGCGCGGTGGGTATGCCATCTGCGGCCGCCGGGCGAAACCTTGGGCCTTGGTTCAATGGGGATTTCAGGACGGAAAAAGGCGGCCGCCGGAGCGACCGCCTTTGAATTTTCGTGCGTCGCCGCCCAGGAGGCGAGGACGCGCCGCTATACCCCGCGGCCGCGGGCGATGCGGTGGACTTCTTCCTCGACCTTGGCCTCGACGATGCGCGGCAGGTTCTGGTCCAGCCACTCCTTGAGCAGCGGGCGCAGCAGTTCGCGCACCACGTCCTCCAGGGTGCGGCCGTCCTTGGGCATCAGCAGGGCCGAGCTCAGGCTGCCGAAGGCGCTGGCGGCCAGGCCGGCGGCGTGGTCGCCCACCAGGTTGTCGGCCACTTCGTCGCGGGAGAACGCCGACGCGGGGGCCGGTTCGGGCGGCGGAGGCGGCGGCGGGGCGGGTTCCGGCTCGGGTTCCGGCGAATAGACGTCGATGTCGCCCATCGATTCGACCGGCGCGGGCGGCTCGATCGGGTCGGTCAGTTCCAGAACGTCGTCCTCGGCCGGGGCCTCCTCGACGGGCGCGGGCTCGGGTTCCGGCGCCGCGGCGGCCTCCGTCGGCGCGTCATCTTCCGAGATGATGCGCCGGATGGAGGCGAGGATTTCCTCCATCGTCGGTTCTTGGGGGCTCTGGTCGGACATGGGTTGGGCGTCTCGAAGAGGGTACGAATCCGGAGACGCCCCGACGGACGCCTACCGCGATGGTGCAGACTTGCGCGCCTTAAGCAAGCTCAAGCATCGAAGGCGCGCCAATTGGTCCCTATTTGGCGCCGGCCTTGGCGGAGGACGCCGGCGCGGCCTTGACCGCCGTCGACGGGGCGCCGACCTTGTCGATCACGCGGACGACGGGCTCCCACGGCACCCAGCCGAAGGCGTGGTTGACCTTGTTGTACGACTTGACCGGGTCGTAGCGCTCGACCTCGGGGGCCAGGTTGGCGACGTTCAGCACGCCCATGGCCTGCAGAACGCTGGCGCTGGCCACGTATTCGTCGCGGTGGGCGACCACCAGGGCGACTTCGGCGTTGGCCAGCTCCAGCTGGGCGTTCAGCACGTCCAGGGTGGTGCGCAGGCCGACCTGCTGCTCCTGGCGCACGCCCTCGAAGGCGATGCGGGTGGCGCGGACCTGCTCCTCGTTCGACACCAGGTTGGCGCGCGAGGCCAGCAGGTTGTTCCAGGCGGTCGAGATCTGCTGCAGGGCCTGGCGCTGGGCGCTCTCGACCGAGATGCGGGCGGCGTTCTCGCGTTCCTTGGCGGCGCGGACCTGCGAGGCGTTCAGGCCGCCGGTGAACAGCGGCACCGAGGCGGTGATCGAACCGCTGAGCGCGCGGTCGTAGTCGCCGTACTGGCGACCGACGCTGTTGATCTCGCTGGCGTCCCAACCCAGGCCGGCGCGGGCCGAGACGGTGGGGCGATAGACGGCCTTGGCGGCGGCGACGCGGGCCGCGGCGGCCTGCTGGGCGTAGCGGGCGGCCTGGATCTGCGGGTTGTTCTTGTCGACCAGGTCGAAGGCCTGTTCGACGCTGGCCGGCAGCAAGGCGGCCAGGGACGGCTCGGGGGCCAGGTCGGTCGGGTTCTGGCCGACCACGGCGGCGAAGGCCGCCCGGCTGGCGGCCAGCAGGGCCTGGGTCGACGACAGGCTGGCGCGGGCCGCGGCCAGCCGCGCCTCCGACTGGGCCACGTCGGTGCGGGTGATCTCGCCGACCTCGAAGCGCGCCTTGGACTCTTCCAGCTGGCGCGTCAGGACGGTGACGTTCTCCTGGGCGATGCGCAGGCGTTCCTGGTCGCGGCGAACGTCGACATAGCTCTGGATGACGTTGCCCAGCACCGACTGCTCGACGCTGCGCAGGTCCTCGCGACCGGCCAGCACGTCGGCCTCGGCGGCGGTCAGGTTGGCGCTGGCCCGGCCGCCGGTATAGAGCGTCTGGCCCAGGTTGACCGAGGCGCCGCTGCCGGCGGAGTCGGCGTGGTCGCGGTTGGGCACCTGGACGATCTGGCCGCCGACCACCGCGGCGGTGGTGCCGGGATCGGCCAGTTCGGTGTGGGTGCCGCTGATGCTGGCCGAACCGGTGACGCTCGGACGGAACGCCGTCTTGGCCTGGACCACGCCCTCGTCGGTGACGCGCTGATTGGCGCGCTGGCCCTGCAGGGTGGGGTTGGTCTGGTAGGCCAGGGCCAGGGCGTCGGCCAGGGTCTCGGCCCGCGCGGCGGAGGCGAGGCCGGCCATCAGGCCCAGGCTGCAGGCTGCGGCCAGCAAAGCGGCCCGACGGCTATTCGACATCAAGTTCATTCCCCACGAAACCTTCGCCAGACCCGGCGCGACGCCCGCGCCCACTATGATCGGCTGTACGGCGAGAGACCATAGGCCGCTAGTTAAGCTTTTTTCACGCAGACGTTGCGCGCCCCAGCTTTCTGGACCCAAGCCGTCAGAACGCAAAGCCCTGTTCGACGGCGAAACCGGCCAGCAGCGGCGGCGTGGCGTCGAAAACCGCGCGACGGCCCACCCCGTCCTCGGCCCGGACATAGATCACCGCGCGGCCGACCGGCCCTTCGCGCTCGATCACCGCCAGGCGGCCGCCCTGGGCCAGGGCCCTGGCCCAGCTGGCGGGAGCCCGCGGCACCGCGCCCTCGCAGATGATCACGTCGTAGTCGGAGCCCGGCGCGGCCGTCAGGTCGTCGCCATCCAGGCGGGTGACCGAAACGCCCATCTGTTCCATCACCGCGGCGGCGTAGGGGGCGGCGATGGCCAGGGCCTTGTCGCCCTCGCGCGGACGCAGGTGCTGCAGCAGCTTGCCCACGTCGCGCGGCCGCAACAGCCAGCGGCCGGGGGCGTACTCGACGTCGGCGTCGGCATAGGCCAGGTAGCCCTTGCCGGCGGGGACCAGGGTCTCGCGCGGCACGACCCTCAGGGCGTCCTGCAGGGGCAGGTCGGTGACGTCGGCCGTGCGGATCTGGCTTTCGACCATGTTCAGGCGCGCGGCGGCGAAATCGGAGCTCATGGAATCCCTCGAAGGGCTGGAATTTTCAGCCCGCTTATAGGTCCGCCGCTCGGTCCTAGGCAATCGAGGGTTTTTATTAGCTAGACTGTAGAACGCCCGTGAAGCCGCCTCACCAGCGCCGATAGCCCGCCACCCGCGCGGCGAACGCGTCGGCGTCCTCGTGGCCGTCCCAGTCGGCGATGGCCGGAGCCAGGGAGGCGGCTTCCAGCAGCTGGTGCTGGGCGTCCTTGTAGCGGGCGGTGCGGGCGTAGCGGGCGGTGTCCAGGATCATCGCCCGCAGCAGCAGGGTGGCGGCCAGCGGGTGGCGGCCCTCGATGGCCCGGGCGGCGGGTTCCAGCAGCTCCGGGCGGTCGCCGTCCAGATCGCCCGGCCGGCGCAACACCAGGCGGGCGGCGCGATCCCAGGCCGGCCAGCGGATCAGGAAATCCAGGGCCGCGTGGACGTCGTGGAAGTCCTCGGCATGGGCCAGGGCCTTGTCCTCGGCCTCGACGTCGTCGAAGTCGGGCAGGCGCTTGAGATAGTCGCGCAGACGCTCGACCGACAGGCCGCGCTCGAAGCTGGCCCAGCGCATGTCCTGGGCAAGGTCGCCCTGCCCGCGCGCCTCCAGCACCTCGATATAGGCGTCCTCCCAGTCCAGGGCCCCGGGACCGGGCGGGCTGGGCCGGCCCAGCACAGTCCCGACCAACTGGACGAACGAGCCGGGCGTCGAGCGGTCCAGCGCCGCGATGGCCTCGTCCAAGCGGCCCGCCGCCGCCAGCCGCCGGGCGATCTGCGCCCCGATCGGCGGCAGAACGGCCTGGGAGTCGGTGAACTGGGCGACGTAGCCGTCGACGTCGCCCTGGGCGTCGGCCAGCACCTGGACGGCGGCCTTCAGCGCGCCGCTGACCCGCTTCTGCGCGGCCATGGTCGTCTCGACCCGGGCCCGCAGCAGGGCCACGCCCTCGGCGCCCAGCGCCGGCAAGGCGTTCTTCAGGACCCGCGGCCCCAGGCCCGCGCGGCCGTGCAGCAGCAGGTCCATCAGCTGGTCGCCCAAGGCCCTCGAGTCGGGCAAGGCCAGGGGCGCGATCGCCGCCACCGCGTCGACCGCCGCGTCGAACACCGCCTCGATCTCGCCCTTGGCGTCGGCGGTGCGGTGGGACACGCCCTCGGCCAAGGCCACGAAGCCCAGCATCATCGGCAAGGCCAGGGTCGGGTCCAGCGCGGCCAACTGGCCGGCGATCAGGCCGCGCAGCATGTCCAGCTCGCGCACGAACTCCTTGTGCTTGCGCCAGTGGATGCGGGCCCGGCTGTCGTTGACCGCCTCCAGGCGCTTGGTCAGTTCGGAGACCAGGTCGTCGGCCCCGATCGCCGCGGCCAGTTCCAGGCGCAGGCGCCGCTTGATCTGGGCGTGGCCCTCGGCGACGTCGATCAGCAGGTCGGCCAGCCGCTCGGCGCCCAGGGCGGCCAGGTTGGCCGTCGTCAGGGTCTTCTTCGAGCCCGTGCGCTTCACCGTCGCCAGCGGAGTTCTCCCGTCACGCGTCAAACCTTCCGCCCAAGCGAGTCGCCAGGTCCGGAAGCGCATCCTCTAGCACGGCGGCATAGGCCAAGGCTGCATGAGGCGCGGCGGCGCCCTGCAGCCGCCGGAAGGCGTCCTCGACCACCATGGCCTGCTGTTCGAGGTTCAGGGTCGCGAACCGCGGCCGATCCGCCAGGTCGTAGGCATAGGCGGCGGGGCCGTCGCCAGCCCGCAGCTTGGCGAAAAGCAGGTTCAAGCCGCGCTGGGCCTGCCAGACATGGACCAGTTCGTGGACGAACATCGCCTGCTCGGCCACCGGCACGTGGGGCGCCGCGAAGTCGGGCCGCATCGCCCGGACCGGCCAGACGATCAACCCGCCGCCGGCCACGAAGGCGCGGTTCCAGAACGGGATGGCCAGCAGCCGCACCCGCCCGGCGTCGAGGTTGGCGCCGAACACCTGGGCGGCCAGGTCGCGCTCGCCGTCGGTCAGGCGTCGCCAACGGCGGGTTCGCGGGGTCGTGCGGCGTGTGAACATCGGCAGACAAACGCCAGTGGTTTCAAGGGGCTCCGCCTGGAACGCGAAGAGGCCGGAGAGTATGGCGCGCCGTGGCGCCGACCGCCATCGCCGTCCCCGATGAGCGGATTGGAGAAGCCTAGGCGCTGCGCTTCAGCGGCGCCGCCGGGCAGTGCTGGCGCAGGAATTCCTCGTGGCTGGGAAGCGTCGCCACGAACTCGGCCAGCATGGGCGCGGACTTGTCCATCAGGTTCATGATCACGCTCAACGGGATGCGGTCGACCAGCTGCTGGTAGCGGTCGGGCCGCACGCCCATGCCTTCCATCACCGACTGCCAGCTGGGGGCGCGGAACATGTCGTCGACGCCGTCGCGCAGCACGCCGGCCGCCTTGAACAGGGCCATGCGCTCGCGCAGGCTCTGCGGCGGGATCACCTGCTGGTAGTCGCGCCAGAACGGCGTGTCGTCGCGCCGGGTGGTCACGTAGTGCAGGACGATGAAGTCGCGGATCTCCTCGTAGTCGGCGACCATCCGGCGATTGTACTCGGCCGCCAGGATCGGATCGGCGTCCATGTCCGGCATGAACCGCAGCAGGTAGTCCATGCCCTTGTAGATCAGGTGCAGGGCCGTGGACTCCAGCGGCTCGATGAAGCCGCACGACAGGCCGATCGAGACCACGTTCCTGACCCACGGCCGCTCGCGCACCCCGGTCTTGAACGGGATGATGTTGGGTCCCAGCACCACCTCGCCCTGGACCTGGCGCATCAGGGTGGCCGTGGCCTCGTCGTCGCTCAGGTACTTGCTGGCGAACACATAGCCGTTGCCCGCTCGATGCTGCAGCGGGATGCGCCAGCGCCAGCCGAAGTCCTGGGCCTGGACCAGGGTGTAGGGATGCGGCGGACCGACGTTTTCGGTCTGGGCCACGACGGCGCGATCGCACAGCAGGACGTCGCCCCAGTCGCGGAACGGCTCGCCCAGGGTCTTGCCGATCAGCAGGGCGCGGAAGCCCGAGCAGTCGATGAAGAAGTCGCCGGTCACTTCGCCGCCGTCCTTCAGGATCACCTTGGCCACGACGCCGTCGGGCCGGGTCGCCACCTCGGTGACGATGCCCTCGGTGCGCTTGACGCCGCGCGCCTCGGCGAACCTGCGCAGGTACAGGGCCACCAGCCGCGCGTCGACATGCAGGGCGTAGTTGGCGTTGGCGATCATCGTCCGCTGGGCCTTGGCCGGCAGCATGAACTTGCCCGTGTCGGCCATCACCGTGGCCGGGGCGAAGTCCTGGAGCTTGGACGGATGGCCGTTCTGCTTGGCCCGCAGCCAGCACTGGTAGAACTCGTTGACCTCCAGCGGCCCGCCGATCTGGCCGAACGGATGGTAGTAGACGTCGCCCTTCTCCAGCCAGTTCTCGAACCGGATGCCCAGCTTGAAGGCGGCTTGGGTTTCCTGGATGAATTCCTGCTCGTTGATGCCCAGGGTGCGGATCAGTTGGAGGAACGGCGGGATGGTGGACTCCCCTACCCCGATCGTGCCGATCTCCTCTGACTCCACCAGCTCGACCTGCGTCGGGCCGTTCTGGAAATAGTGGCTGAGCATGGCCGCGCAGATCCAGCCGGCCGAGCCGCCGCCGACGATGACGATCTTGTTCAGGTGGGCCATGCGAAGGGTTCCTACTCGGCCGCCACCGATTGCGGGCGGGCGTACTGTTCGATGAAGTCGCCGTGGGGGCGCGTGGCCGCCACCGTATCCGCCACCGCCTTGCGCATTTCGGCCAGGGCGGCCGACAGCTGGCCGGCGTCGAAGCCGTCGACGCTGAGGTCATAGGTTTCCGGCAGCAGGCCGAAACCGGCATAAATCGCCAGCCAGCTGGGCGGGGAGAACATCTCCCAGCGGTAGCGGACGAAGTGGCCCTGGGCGCGCCACAGGTCGATCTTCTTCTGAAGGGTGTCGGGGACCGCCATCTCGCGGCAGTGGGTCCAGAAGCCGGTCGGGTCTTCGGAACGCTGGTTGAGCTTGTAGTGCAGGATGATGAAGTCGCGCACGCGCTCCATCTCCAGGCGCGACATTTCGTTGAACTCTTCGACCACCGCCGGGTCGAAGTCGCGGCTGGGGAACAGCGCCTTGATCTTCTCGATGCCGGTCTCGATCAGGGCGATGCTGGTGCTTTCCAGCGGCTCCAGGAAGCCCGAGGCCAGGCCCAGGGCGATGCAGTTCCTGTTCCAGGCCTTCAGGCGGCGGCCGGGATGGAAGCCGATCTTGCGCGGCGCGTGCAGCAGGCGCTCGTCCAGCGAGCCGGTCAGGACCGCCCTGGCCTCGTCGTCGGTGGTGTGGCGGCTGGAATAGACATAGCCGTTGCCCCAGCGATGCTGCAGGGGGATCCGCCACTGCCAACCGGCCGGACGGGCGGTGACGTCGGTATAGGGCGGCGGCGCCCCCTGCCCTTCGCTCTGAACCGCCAGGGCGCTGTCGCACAGCAGCCACTGGCTCCAGTCCTCGTAGCCGGTGTGCAGGGCCTCCTCGATCAGCAGGCCGCGAAAGCCCGAGCAGTCGATGAACAGATCGCCGGCCACGGTCGCGCCGCTGTCCAGCGACACCGACTCGATGAAGCCGTCCTCGCCGCGCAGGTTGACCTTGGCTATCTTGGCGTCGAGGCGGCGCACGCCGTTCTGCTCGGCGACCTGGCGCATCAGCCCGGCGAACAGGCCGGCGTCGAAATGCAGGGCCCAGTCGAACACCGACAGGGTCGAGGGCGGGTTGCGCGAGGGGGTGGTGAACTTGCCGCCGGCGGCCAGGCTGGCGCCCAGCGAATAGTCGCCGATCGGCGCGGCCTCGCCCAGGGCCCGCAGCCGCATCCAGTAGTGGTGGAAGGCCACGCCCTTCAGGTCCTGGCCGTAAAGGCCGAACGGGTGGATGAACGAGGCGCCCAGCGTCGTCCAGTCGTTGAAGCGGATGCCCAGCTTGCAGGTGCCGCCTGTAGCCCGCAGCACGTCGATATCCGACAGGCCCATGGCCTGATAAAAGCGGCGAATGGTCGGGATCGTCGCCTCGCCCACCCCGATCGTGCCGATTTCCGAGGACTCGATCAGGGTGATGGTGACCGGCGCCGCGCCGAAGTGATGCTTCAGGCTGGCGGCCGCCATCCAGCCCGCCGTGCCGCCGCCGACGATGACGATGTCGCGGATCCGCCGGTCGCTGGCGCTGTCCTGCATGGTGGCTCCCTACCCTTGATCGAAGCTCGTGGCGGCTTCTTCTCGCGGGCTTCCAGCGCCCGTCTTGGTGGTCATGCTAGCCGCCCCGCTCGAAAAAAGAAGCCGCCGTGACAGGGGGTCACGGCGGCCCGCAGGGAAAGGGCTCTAAGTCGCGATCACCACTTGGCGCGGATGCCGAGGGTGTAGCGCGGCTCGAACTGGTTCTGGCTGAAGTACTGAGTCTTACCGTCCGCGAACTTCACGTAGTAATTCTCGATCTCGCCGCTGACGTTCGAGCCGTTGAAGTAAACCGTGATGTTGTCGCGAACGTTGTAGCTGACGTTCACGTCGACGAAGCCTGTGGCGTCCTGGAAGACGGCCAGGTTGCCGCCGACACTGCCGGTGACGCTGTTGAGGCGGTCGGTCCGGTAGTTGTAGGCGACGCGAGCCTGCAGCTTGTCGTCCTGGTACCAACCCACGAGGTTGTACTGGTACTTGGAGTTGTCGGTGAACGGCAGCTTCTTGCCGTCATAGCCGACACGCGACTCCGAGCTGGGCGAGTAGGTGGCGTTGGCGTCGACGCCGAAGTTCGAGAAGAAGCCGCCGTCCGGCAGAAGGTCGCTGAAGGCCAGCTTGGTACCCGCTTCCAGACCCTTGACCGAACCGCCGTCGCCCTGGATGGGCTGGCTGACGTTGACTTCGCGCGGCGTGCCGTCCTGGTCCTTGAAGGTGCCGCGGGTCGTGCCGCCGGTGACGAAGCTGTCGATCTTCAGCTTGAACACCGACAGGTTCACCATCGAAGCGCTGCCGAAGTAGTACTCGACCGCGCCGTCGAAGTTCGTGGAACGCCACGGATCCAGTTGCGGGTTGCCCGACGAACTGGCGCCCGTCACGCAGCGGCCCGGCTTGGTGCCGCAGTCGGCGGTGGCGATGCTGAGACCGCCGCCGTAGTTCTGCAAGTCCAGAGGCTGCATCGTCTTGGCGTAGGCGAAGCGCAGCTTCAGGTGCTCGTTGACGTCGTATGTGGCGTTCAACGACGGCAGCCAGTCGGTGTACTTGCGGCTGGTCACCGTATCGCCGACGTCCAGGTTGGTGTCGCCATAGTTCTGGGTGTCGCCGGTCAGGTTCTGCTTCACCAGCAGGTCGGTCTGGATGACGCGAAGGCCGAAGTCGCCCGACAGCTTGCCGATCTCGAAGTTGGCCGCGCCGTAGGCGCTCTGCTCCTTCAAGGTCACGTCATAGGTCACGCCCGGGATCTGATAGCGGACCGCCGCGCCGAACACCTTTTCCTGGAACGATTTGACGTCGTCGAAGTCATGCGGGTCGACCACCCAGAAGCCCGGGATGCCCTGGGTGATGGAGCCCAGATCATCCATCCAGATGACGTTGTTGTAGGCGTCGATCTTGGTCGGACGGTTGACGGTGTAGCCCTGGAAGACCGGGGCGCCGCCGGCCGGGTTGGGCACGAACTCGCCCGCCTGGCATTGGTTCTGGTCCATGACGACGTCGATGGCCTTCCACTGGGCGAAACAGCCCGCGGCTGGCACCGGCGTGCCATTGGCCTGAACGGCCCCCGGCGTGCCGCCGTAGAACGGCGAGAACAGGTGGAAGGCTTCCACGTTGACCGTGCGATCGCTCTGGCGGACGCCGGCGTCGATCTTGGTCACGAAGCCCAGGAACTTGTCGTCGAACTTGTAGTGTCCAGCGGCGCTGAACACGTTCATGTCCGAGTCGATCTCGTTGTTGCCTTCCGAGGAGAACGCGCCGATCGCGTAGCTGTCCTTGTTGGCCATGTAGTCCTTGAGCGTCTTGCCCGCCCCCAGACCACCGGCCAGCGGCCGGTCGAAGCCGCTCCAGATCGCCTTGTTGCCACCGATATTGTAGTGCAGCTGCGGGTTGGCCCCGTAACCTTGCGGGTTGGGGTTCAGGTAGCAGCCGCCGGCGCTGCCGACGACGGCATTGCTACGCTGAGCGGCCGGATACTGGGCGCAGATGGCGGCCGGGTAGAACGGCCCGCGCGTGCGGTCGGCGGCGTTGCGGAACAGGTTGAAGCGGTCCGGAGCATACTGCCAGTTGCTCAGGTCGCCCTGGGCCTGGCCGTTCATGCTGAGACGGTTGCCGTTGGCCCGCACGGCCCGCACTTCGCTCGTGAAGGCGCCGCCGTTGTCGTACTTCAGTTCGAGGTTGTAGTTCTTGGTCTCCGACTTCGTGGTGCGGTTCACCGAGAAGCTGTTCACCCACCACGCATTGATGTCGTACTCGTCGACCGCCAACCAGGGACGGCCGTTGCCGGCGGGCGGGGCCGGGCTGCTGACGCCGGTGTTCTCGAACACCGTCGGGGTGGTCCAGACGCCGAAGGCGCCGCCATCCCAGCGGTTGGAGATGTTGATGCCGGCGGCGCGGTTGTATTCGTCCAGCTTGGCGTAGAAGCCCTCGGCGATCAGGGTGAAGCCCTCGCCCAGATCCGCCTCGAAGGCGACGTTGACGCCCAGACGCTTGCGTTCCTGCTCGCGGTGGAAGCTTTCGAAGCCGTGCGGCGAGATGAAGTTGTTGGCGGCCGAACCACCCCAGTCGTTGTTGCCGGACAGGCCGACGACGCCCGACGAGTTGTTGCCGAGATTGACCTCGCTCTTGGCGGCGGCGACCAGCAGGCCGACGCGTTCATTGCGCCAGCTGAGCAGGCCGTTGACCAGGTAGTCGTTGTCCTTCGTGCGCTCGCCGCGTTGGCCTTCGAGGCCGCCGGCGAAGTGCAGGCCCTGCTCCATCTGGAACGGACGACGGGTGCGCAGGTCAACCGTACCGCTGATGCCCGACAGGGCGTTGCGCGGATCGGTCGACTTGTAGACGACGACCGAGTTCATCAACTGGGCCGGCACGTCCAGTAGGTTCGGCTGGGCCGAGCCCATGTTGCCGGCGCTCAGATACTGCTCGCCGTTCAGCAGGGTGATGACCTGCTTGAGGCCGCGAATGTTGATGGTCGCGCCTTCACCGGCGTCCCGCTGGATCTGGACCCCGGGGATGCGCTGCAGCGAGTCGGCGATGGTGGTGTCGGGCAGCTTGCCGATGTCTTCCGACGAAATCGCGTCGACGATGGCGGTTTCGCGCCGCTTGACGTCGACCGAGCGCATCTGCGAGCCGCGGATGCCGGTGACGACGATTTCGTCGACCTGGGCGGAATCATCCGGCGCGGTCTGGGCGTGGACGCCCGTGGCCAGGGCCATGGACGAGGCGCCCGCCAGCAGCGCCAGGGTCATGCCCCGCGCCCAGGCGGACTGGTTTCGTGGATTGGACAAGGTCTTCGCTCCCCAAACGTTTTTATGGCCGTTCTTGACCCCGCCGGTTTCGGCGCGGCTGCGTAGTGTCTTCCGCCTGCCGTCGAGATCGCCGGCCTGCCCGGCGAGCCCCGTCTCCAAGCGAAAGTTCGTTGGCGACCCCGGCGTCGCTCGACGCCCGCGCTGGCTCACGCCCTCCCCAGCCGTGCCTCAAGATCGACAAATGTCCCGAGCGTGTCAATCGAAATGTCAACGTTGTCATTTTGTGACGAACCGTTGAAAAACGGCCCGACAAGAAGCCTTCCGGTTTGCCTCAAGGCTCGATAATTAGCCTATATATCCTTGTTTTTAATGGCGTTATGCCGATCAACAGCGATCAAGGTCGATCAGTGGGGGTCAAAGAGCATCCAGCCGTGCTACATCCCTCGCGCGAGCGCCTGTCGAATATATATGACCAAGCCTTGCCTTTCGACACATTGATTTCGCCGCTGCAATGTCTCCAGATGGCCCGAAATGTCCGCATGAATGTCTTTTCAGGACAAATAAATGTCCCAGCCGATGACATCGTTGTCGGGCTGAGCTATGGCTTGGCGCGGGGGCGGCGGCGACCAGGACGGTCGGACGCGCGACGACCACTTGAGTCTGGATGCGACAAAGGTCATGGCGACGATCCACGATGTGGCGCTGCGAGCGGGCGTGTCGCCCAAGACCGTCTCGCGGGTGATGAACGACCACGAGAGCGTCACCGCCAAGACCCGCGAGCGGGTGCGGGCCGCCATGCAGGCCCTGGACTACCACCCTAACGCCGTGGCGCGGGGCCTGCGCGCCCAGGCCGCCCCGGCGGTCGGCATCCTGATGGGCGACCCCAGCGGCGGCTACCAGACCCGGATCCACCACGCCCTGATGGTCGCCTGCCTGCAGAACGGCCGCCACTTGTCGGCCGAATTGGTCGAGGGCGACATGGCCGGCTGGCAGGACCGCATCCGCGCCTTCGTCACCGAGGGCGGGATCCGCGAAATGGTGCTGCTGCCGCCCGAATGCGACTTCGCGCCGCTCAAGGCCCTGCTGCGCGAGCATGGCGTGCGCTGCGTGCTGATCTCGCCGACCAGCCCCGATTCCCTGTCGCCCAGCATCGTGATGGACGACAGGGCCGCCGCCCGCGAGGTGGTCGAGCACCTGTTCAGCCTGGGGCACGAGCGAATCGGCCACATCGCCGGCCATCCCGACCACGCCGCCAGCACCCTGCGCCGCAACGGCTTCAACGAGGCCTACGCCGCCGCCGGCAAACCGCGCCCCGATCCCGCCCTGATCGTGCCCGGCGACTTCAGCTTCAAGGGCGGCTTGGCCGGCGCCCAGGCCCTGCTCGACATGGACAACCCGCCGACCGCCATCTTCGCGGCCAATGACGACATGGCCGCCGCCACCTGCATGGAGGCCCAGCGCCGCGGCCTGAAGCTGCCCGACGAGCTGTCGGTGGTCGGTTTCGACGACGCGCCGATCGCCGCGGCCATCTGGCCGTCCCTGACCACCATCCGCCAGCCCTTCGACCAGATGACCCAGCGGGCCATCACCGCCCTCAACGCCTGGAACGCCAACGCGGCGCTCGGCAAGTCGGCGGCGACCATCCTCACCCAGCACAGCCTGGTGATCCGCGAATCCACCGGTCCGGTCCGCGCTAGCTAGGCCGCAATTCCAACACGCGCCGGCGGGTATCGTCGGCGCCGATCAAACGGGAGGTACTATGAACCGACAGTCCTGGCGGGGCCCGGCCCTGGCCCTCATGCTCGGCGTATCCGCCGGCGTCCTGGCCACCACAGCCTGCGCTCAGGCGCCCGCCGCGCCCGCCGCCCGTCCGTGGCTCGACCCCAAGCTGGACGCCGACACCCGCGCCGACCTGGCGGTCAAGGCCATGACCCAGGACGAGAAGCTGACCGTGATCTTCGGCTTCTTCGGCGCCGACATGGGCGACAAGTACAAGCGCATCCCCGAGTCCCTGGCCGGCTCGGCCGGCTATGTGCCGGGGATCGCGCGCCTGGGCATCCCGGCCCAGTTCCAGACCGACGCCGGCGTCGGGGTGGCCACCCAGGGCGGCGAGCCCAACAAGCGCGAGCGCACCGCCCTGCCCTCGGGCATGGCCACCACCGCCACCTGGAATCCGAAGTTGGCCCAGGCCGGCGGCGCGATGATCGGCGCCGAGGCCCGCGCCTCCGGCTTCAACGTCATGCTGGCCGGCGGCGTCAACCTGGTCCGCGAGCCGCGCAACGGCCGCAACTTCGAATATGGCGGCGAGGACCCTTGGCTGGCCGGTAAGATGGTCGGGGCCCAGATCAAGGGCATCCAGTCCAACGCCATCGTCTCGACCATCAAGCACTACGCCCTGAACGGCCAGGAGACCGGCCGCTTCGTGCTGGACGCCAGGATCGGCGAGGCCGACGCCCGCACCTCCGACCTGCTGGCCTTCCAGTTCGCGATGGAGGACTCCG
Source organism: Caulobacter sp. BE254 (assembly GCF_031457295.1). Lineage (NCBI taxonomy): Bacteria > Pseudomonadati > Pseudomonadota > Alphaproteobacteria > Caulobacterales > Caulobacteraceae > Caulobacter > Caulobacter sp. BE254. Next base: position 214,044 of record NZ_JAVDWJ010000004.1, read on the forward strand.
ACCCGCACTCGGTGATGTGCGCCTATAACCGCGTCAATGGCGACTACGCCTGCGAGAACGACTTCCTGCTCAACAAGGTCCTCAAGCAGGACTGGGGCTACAAGAACTACGTGATGTCCGACTGGGGCGCGGCGCATTCCAGCGCCAAGGCGGTCAACGCCGGCCTGGACCAGGAATCGGCCGGCGACGCGTTCGACACCCAGCCCTTCTTCAAGGGCCCGCTGAAGAACGCCCTGGCCAAGGGCGAGGTCAGCCAGGCCCGGCTGGACGACATGGCTCGGCGCGTCCTGCGCGGCCTGTTCGCCAGCGGCGTGGTCGAAAAGCCGGTCAAGATCGCGCCGATCGACTACGCCGCCCACGCCAAGGTCACCCGCGCCGACGCCGAGGAAGGCGTGGTGCTGCTGAAGAACGACAAGGGCCTGCTGCCGCTGGTCGCCGGCGCGCGGAAGATCGTCGTGATCGGCGGCCACGCCGACGTCGGCGTGCTGTCGGGCGGCGGCTCGTCGCAGGTCTATCCGATCGGCGGACGCGCCGTGCAGGGCGAAGGCCCCGCCAGCTGGCCCGGCCCGATGATCTACTTCCCCTCCTCGCCCCTGAAGGCGCTGAAGGCCCGGCTGCCGGGCGCGGACATCCAGTTCGCCGATGGCAAGGACAAGGCCGCCGCCGCCAAGCTGGCGGCCGGCGCCGACGTGGTGCTGGTGTTCGCCACCCAGTGGAATGGCGAGTCCTTCGACAGCCCCCTGACGCTGGAGAACGACCAGGACGCCCTGATCGACGCCGTGGCTACGGCCAACGCCAAGACCGTGGTGGTGCTGGAAACCGGCGGGCCGGTGCTGATGCCGTGGCTGTCCAAGGTCGGCGGCGTGGTCGAGGCCTGGTATCCGGGGTCGGAAGGCGGCGAAGCCATCGCCCGCGTGCTGACCGGCCAGGTCGACGCCTCGGGCCGCCTGCCCGTCACCTTCCCGGCCGCCCTGGACCAGCTGCCGCGTCCGGTGCTGGACGGCGACCCGAAGAAGCCCGACGACACCTTCGCGGTCGACTACACGATTGAGGGCGCGGCGGTCGGCTACAAGTGGTTCGACAAGAAGGGCCACCAGCCGCTGTTCGCCTTCGGCCACGGCCTGTCCTACACCACCTTCGCCTATGACAACCTCAAGGCCGAGGCCAAGGGCGGCGCTCTGAGCGTCAGCTTCGACATCCGCAACACCGGGAAGCGGGCCGGCAAGGCCGTGCCGCAGGTCTATGTCTCGCCCAAGGCGGGAGGCTGGGAAGCGCCCCAGCGCCTGGCGGGCTTCAAGAAGGTCGAGCTGGCGCCCGGCGCGACCACCCGGGTCACCCTGACCGTCGATCCGCGCCTGCTGGCCACCTGGGACGACAAGGCCCACGGCTGGTCGGTGGCGGCCGGATCCTACACGGTCGCCCTGGGCGCCTCGTCGCGCGACACGGCCGCCAAGGCCGACGTCACGGTGGCCGCCCGGTCCTTGCCCGTGGGCCTGATCAAGCCCTGAACCGCCGCTCCGGAGGCCATTTGGTCGCAGTCGAAATTAAGACCTGATTAACCATAAAAGCCGAATTTCGGCGGGTCTTTCTTGAAGACACCCCACATCACTGACTTTCCACAGCCCGGTCCTCGACCGGGCTGTTTTTTTGTCCGAATGCGCTTGCACCGAGTCAAACGGGCGGCTATCACCCGGCCTCTTCCTGAGGCGACCTGTTCCGCGGTAGCTCAGTGGTAGAGCAGCCGGCTGTTAACCGGCTGGTCGTAGGTTCGAATCCTACCCGCGGAGCCACCTCTGGTTTTGAGAGAAATCCGGCCCTTCGGCCGGATTTTTCGTATCCGGACCGGCGTTCGTTTCCTTCAGCAGATCAGAGCGTTGTCGGAATTCCGTCGACAGCTCGCCATTGGCCCACGAGCAGTTCGAAAGTACGAGATTCAGCAGGTTCCCCTCCCGGAGCCGCTGAAGCGGGCTCCCTCGTCTCGACGCCAAGGCTCTCCTTGGGCGCGCGCCGCAACACATCGCATGGTGACGCGTCGACTGGTCGTGCATGGCGAGGGGGATGACGCCTTCGCCAACAAGCACGGGCAGGTTGCGCCCCGGCGCGTCGAGCGCGCCCTCGGCCAGAAGCAGAACGAACCCGATCTAGTCTTCGGCGGCCTATCGCCATCCTGGTCCGCGGGCGATGGCCGGGTCGAGTCCGTTCCGCCAGTTGGCTGACAAGCTTGTCAGCCTGGTGTCAGCCTAGCGACCGCATGCGGTCGCTAGGCTGCCCCTCTTCCTTCCGCAACGACGGAAACTTGCCATGACATCCCTCGTGCGGATCGCGCTTTCACGTCCCTACACCTTCGTGGTGGCCGCCATCATGGTGCTCATCGTCGGGACGCTGGCGGTGCTGCGTACACCGACGGACATCTTCCCCAACATCCGGGTGCCGGTCGTGGCGGTGGCCTGGACCTATAACGGCCTGTCGGCGTCGGAGATGTCCGGCCGGGTGCTGACGCCCTATCAGCGGACACTGACCACGACGGTCAACGACATCGAGCACATCGAGGCCAATTCCCTGCCGGGCATCGGGGTCGTGAAGATCTATTTCCAGCCGGGCGCCGACGTGCGGCTGGCCAACGCCCAGATCACCGCCGTCTCCCAGACCCTGCTGCGTCAGATGCCGACCGGCACGACGCCGCCGCTGATCCTCAACTACAACGCCTCCACCGTGCCCATCGTCCAGTTGGCCCTGGCCGGCGAAGGCCTCAGCGAGCAGAGGTTGTTCGACTACGGGCTCAACGTTCTCCGCACGCGCCTGGTCACGGTGCCCGGCGCGGCCCTGCCTTTCCCGTTCGGCGGGCGAACGCGCCAGATCCAGGTCGACATCGATCCGCAGGCCCTGCTCTCGAAGGGACTGTCGGCGACCGACGTCGGCGCCGCCATCGCCGCCCAGACCCAGATCACCCCGGCGGGCTTCGTCAAGATCGGCGAGTTCCAGTACAGCCTCAAGCTCAACAACGCCCCCGGCACGGTCGAGGAATTGAACGACCTGCCGATCCGCACGGTCAATGGCGCCACCGTGCGGATGAGCGACGTCGCCCACGTTCGCGACGGTTCGGCGCCGCAGCAGAACGTCGTGCACGTCGACGGCCAGCGCTCGGTGCTGATGACGGTGCTGAAGTCGGGCGCCACCTCGACGATCTCGATCGTCGACGGCGTTCGCGCGGCCCTGCCCGAGCTGCAGGCGAGCCTGCCCAAGGAACTGACCATCACCCCGCTGAACGACCAGTCCGCCTTCGTGAAGGCCGCGGTGGCGGGCGTGGTCCACGAAGGCGCGCTGGCGGCGATCCTCACCTCGCTGATGATCCTGCTGTTCCTGGGATCCTGGCGCTCGACGACGATCATCGCCATCTCGATCCCGCTGGCGGTGCTGGCCGCCATCGCCGCCCTGGCGGCCTTCGGCCAGACGCTCAACGTCATGACCTTGGGCGGCCTGGCCCTGGCGGTCGGCATCCTGGTCGACGACGCCACGGTGACCATCGAGAACGTCAACTGGCACCTGGAGCAGGGCAAGGACGTCCGCACCGCCATCCTCGACGGCGCGGCCCAGATCGTCACGCCCGCCTTCGTCAGCCTGCTGTGCATCTGCATCGTGTTCGTGCCGATGTTCTTCCTGCCCGGCGTCTCCGGCTTCCTGTTCGTGCCGATGGCGCTGTCGGTGGTGTTCGCGATGATCGCCTCGTTCCTGCTGTCGCGAACCCTGGTGCCGACCATGGCCATGTTCCTGCTGCGGCCGCACGCGGCGCATGGGCCGGAAGGCCCCGCCCCCTCCTCCAAGCCGCTGGCGCGTTTCCAGCAGGGGTTCGAGCGCCGCTTCGGCCGTGTTCGCGACGGCTATGCCGGCGTTCTCGGCTCCGCCCTGGGATCGGGACGGCTGTTCGTCATCGGTTTCGTGGCCTTCGCGATCGTCAGCCTCGCCCTCGTCCCGTTCCTGGGCCGCAACTTCTTCCCGGCCGTGGATTCGGGCGCGATCGCCCTGCACGTCCGGGCGCCGGTGGGGTCGCGGATCGAGGAGTCGGCGGCGCTGTTCGACCGTATCCAGCGCCAGGTGCGCATGATCATCCCGCCGTCCGAGATCGAGACGGTCGTCGACAACATCGGCCTCAGCAGCAGCGGCATCAACACCATCTACAACGCCTCGGGCACGATCGGCTCGCAGGACGGCGACATCCTGATCGGCCTGAAGAAGGGTCATGCGCCGACGGCCGAGCACATCGCCCGGCTGCGGCGGGAGCTGCCGCGCCTGTTCCCGACCGCGACCTTCTCGTTCCTGCCGGCCGACGTCACCAGCCAGATCCTCAACTTCGGCGCCCCGTCCCCGATCGACATCCAGGTGACGGGGAACAACCTGGTCGCCAACCAGGCCTACGCCCAGAAGATCCTGCGCGCGATCCGCGGGGTCGACGGGGTGGCCGATGCGCGGATCCAGCAGCCGACCGGCGCCCCCGAACTGCGCTTCGACGTCGACCGCACCCGGATCAACGCCCTGGGCCTGGACGAGCGCGACGTCACCGCCGGCCTGGCCGGATCGGTGGCCGGCAGCGCCCAGACCGCGCCGGTGTTCTGGCTCAACCCCGCCAACGGCGTGTCCTATCCGGTCGTCGCCCAAACCCCGGAATACATGATCGACAGCCTGCAGAAGCTGGCCGCCATCCCCGTCACCGGTTCCCGGACACCCGGGCAGGGCCCGCAGGTGCTGGGCGGCCTGGGCGTGCTGAGCCGGGGCGCGACCCCCGCCGTCGTCTCGCAATACAACATCCAGCCGATGGTCAACGTCTTCGCCGCCACCCAGGGGCGCGACCTGGGCGGTGTGGCGGACGACATCCAGAAGGTCCTCAAGACCCTGGAGAAGGACAAGCCCGCCGCCGTCAAGGTGACCCTCCGCGGCCAATACCAGACGATGAACACCGCCTTCTCGGGCATGGGCTGGGGCCTGCTGGGCGCGGTCGTGATGATCTATCTGCTGATCGTCATCAACTTCCAGTCCTGGTCCGATCCGTTCGTCATCGTCTCGGCCTTGCCGGCGGCGCTGGCCGGCATCGCCTGGATGCTGTTCGCCACGGGCACGCCGCTGTCGGTGCCGGCCCTGACCGGCGCGATCATGTGCATGGGCGTGGCCACGGCCAACTCCATCCTGGTGGTCAGTTTCGCCCGCGAACGCCTGGCCGAGCACGGCGACGCCGTCCAGGCCGCCTTCGAGGCCGGAGTCACCCGCTTCCGTCCGGTGCTGATGACCGCCCTGGCGATGATCATCGGCATGGCCCCCATGGCCCTGGGCCTGGGGGAAGGCGCCGAGCAGAACGCGCCGCTGGGCCGGGCCGTGGTCGGCGGCCTGCTCTTCGCGACCTGCGCCTCGCTGCTTTTCGTTCCCTGCATCTTCGCTCTCGTCCACGGCCGCCGCGCCTCCCGCCGGGATGCGCCTTCCCAAGGTCTCGCCCATGCCTGACGCTCCCTTGCCCACGACTTCGCCCAAGCGGCTGCGCCGCGCCGCCTATGTGATCACGGCCGTGCTGGCGGTCGTCCTGGTCGCCGGGACCACAACCCGGCTGATGGCCCGGCAGGCCCTGCGCACGGCGACGAACGACAGCGCCGTGCAGTCCGTCAGCGTCGCGCGGCCTTCGCGGGGCGAGGCCGGGACGCTGGTCCTGCCGGGCCGCCTGCAGGCCTGGGCCGAGGCGCCGGTCTACGCCCGGACCAGCGGCTATCTGCGCGGCTGGTACGTCGACATCGGAACGGCGGTGAAGGCCGGCCAGCTGCTGGCCGAGGTCGACGCCCCGGAGGTCGACCAGCAACTGGTCGCCGCCAACGCGGCCCTGGCCACGGCCCAGGCCCAGCGCGACCTGGCGGCCGTGACCTCCGAGCGTTGGGAAAGGCTGGTCGGCGAGAGCGCGGTCTCCCAGCAGGAGGCGGACGAGAAGCGGGGCGACTTCGCCGCCCGCGAGGCCATGCGCAACGAGGCCCAGGCCAATGTCCAGCGCCTGCGCGCCCTGACCGGCTTCCGGCGGATCGTCGCCCCGTTCGACGGCGTGGTGACCAGCCGCGCCACCGATGTCGGCGCCTTCATCGCGGCCGGTGACGGGCGGGCCACGCCGCTGTTCACCGTCGCCGACATCCGCAAGCTGCGCCTCTATGTCAGCGTGCCTCAGAGCCTGGCCGCCGGGGTCCGCCCCGGCCTGACGGCCCGCTTCACCGTGCCCGAGCAGCCGGACCAGGTGTTCCAGGCCCGGATCGTCCGCTCGGCCGACGCGGTCGACGCCCAGACGGGGGCGATGCTCGTGCAACTGGAGTTCGACAACAGCGCCGGTCAGCTCAAGCCGGGCGCCTACGCCCAGGTGACCCTAGACCTGCAAGGCCCGGCGACGGACTCGCGGCCGCTTCGGGTGCCGTCCAACGCCCTGCTCTTCCGCAAGGAAGGCACGGCGGTGGCCCTGGTCGGACCCGACAACCGCGTCCGCATCCGGACCGTGCGGATCGCCCGCGACTTCGGGACCGACCTGGAGCTGGCCGGCGGCGTCGGGGCCGGCGACTGGGTGGTCAACAGCCCGCCCGACTCCATCGCCGACGGCGACGTGGTGCGGGCGGTCCGGCCGAAGGGCGCGCCGAATGCCGCCTCGTAGCTTCGCCGTGCTGGCGCTGGTCGCGCTGCCCGCGGCCGTCGCGGGGGGCTGCACCTTAGCGCCCGCCTACGCCCCGCCGTCCGTCGTTGTCGCGACGCCGGCCTATCGTGAAGCCGGTCCCTGGACCCCGGCCGCCCCGGCCGACGCCCAGGCGCGCGGCGCCTGGTGGCGCGTGTTCGGCGACCCGGTGCTCGACGACTTGGAGCAGCGCCTCGAAGCCGGCGGGCCAGATCTGGCCGCGGCCCTGGCCCGCTACGACCAGGCCAGCGCCCTGGCCCGCCGCGCCCGCGCCGCCCGCTCGCCGAGCGTGGACGCCATCGCCAGCGTCGAGCGATATCGCAACGCCGGCCAGAGCCGACAGGACGACAGCCTGGTCGAGGCGACGGCGGCCTACGAACTGGACCTCTGGGGCCGAGTCCGCAACCTGGTGGCGGCCGGTCGCGCCGAGGCCCAGGCCAGCGGCGCCGACCTGGCGTCGGCGCGGCTGAGCCTGCAGGCCCAGCTGGCCGACACCTATTTCCAGCTGCGCGGCCTGGACGGCCAGATCTTGGTCCTGACCCGCACCGCCGACGCCTATGAAAAGGCCCTGGCCCTGACCGACAAGCGGTTCCGCGGCGGCGCCTCCAGCGCGGTCGACGTCGGCCGGGCCCGCACCCAGTTGGCCGCGACCCAGGCCCAGTACGAACAGGCCCTAGCCGATCGGGCCCTGCTGGAGCACGCCATCGCCGCCCTGGTCGGCGAGTCCGCCTCGCGCTTCACCTTGGCGACCGCGCCCGACCTGGTCGAACCACCGAGGGTCCCGGTCGATGCGCCGTCCAGCCTGCTGCAGCGACGCCCCGACGTCGCCGCCGCCGAACGCCGGATGGCGGCCGCCAACGCCCGGATCGGCGTGGCCCGGGCCGCCGCCTTCCCCAGCCTGACCCTGGCGGCGACCGGCGGCTTCGAGTCCGCGGGCGGGGACCTGCTGTCGGCTTCCAACCGCCAGTGGGCCCTGGGTCCGGTCGCCGTCGGCCTGCCCCTGCTGGACGGCGGGGCGCGCCGCGCCGACGTCGCCGCCAGCCGCGCGGCCTTCGAGGAACAGGCCGCGCTCTATCGCAAGACCGTGCTGGACGCATTCCGCGAGGTCGAGGACCAGTTGGCGCTGGCCAATCGTCTGGCGACCGCCGAAGCGCGCCAGGCCGAGGCGGTGGACGCCGCGATGCGAACGAACGTCCTGGCCACCACGCGCTATCGCGAGGGCGCCACCAGCTACCTGGACGTGGTCATCGCCCAGACGGCCGAACTCGACGCCCGCCGCACGGCCCTGGATCTGCGGACCCGACGGCTGGCCGCCGGCGTCGACCTGATCCGCGCCCTGGGCGGCGGTTGGGACGGAACCCCGGGACCGTCGAGCTAGAGCGGGCGGACGAGTTCCGGCTCGGCCGGCGCACCGGCCGGGCGCCGGGCCGGGGCGTCCGTGCGCCCGTCGATCAGCGGCGACACGCGCCGGCGCAGGAACAGGCCGACCAGGACCTCGCCGTTCTCGCACCGGGCGAAGACGCTGCCGCCGTGCATCGACGCCACGGCCTTGACCACCGCGAGCCCCAGGCCGTGGCTGTCGCCGCTGTTCTCGCGGGCAGGATCCAGGCGGTAGAAGCGGTCGAAAAGCCGGGCCAGATGGACATCCTGTATCGGCGCGCCCTTGTTGCGCACGCCGATACAGACCTCCTCGCCATGGTCCTCGATCGTCACGGTCACCAGGCCAGGCCCGGCGCCGTGGCGAATGGCGTTGTCCAGCAGGTTGGTCAGGGCCCGCGCCAGCAACGACTCCTCGACGGCCAGGGTCGCATCGCCCACCACGCGCAGGGTCACGCCGGCCTCCTCGAACAGCACGTCCAGGAAGTCGGCGGTCTTGCGGACCAGGGCGGCCAGCGAAGCTGTCGCCAGGTTGGCCGCCATCGCGCCCTGGTCGGCCCGGGCCAGGAACAGCATGTCGTTGATGATGGTCCGAAGGCGTTCCACCTCCTCGAGGTTGGAGTGGAGCACCTCCTCCAGCTCGTCGGCCCGGCGAGGGCGCGACAGGGCCACCTGGGTCTGGCCGATCAGGTTGCTGAGCGGCGTGCGCAGCTCGTGCGCCACGTCGGCGTTGAACGCCGACAGGCGGACATAGGCGTGCTGCAGGCGGTCCAGAGCGCCATTGAAGGCGGCCATCAAGCCCTTCAGCTCCGCGGGCAGCGCCTGGGTCGGCATCCGCAGGCTGAGGTCGTCGGGGTTCAAGGCGGCGGCGTGCTGCGACAACCGGTCGACCGGCGCCAGGCCGCTCCTGGCGATGCGGCGACCCAGCAGGCTCACGACGACGACCGTCAGCAGCGAGACGGTCAGGACGCCGACCCCCAGCACCAGCCCGGAGGCGTCGAAAGGCGCGGTGTCGGCGGCGATGGTCAGGCGCACCGCCGGGCGCTCGCGATGGGGGGCCACCACCTTGGACAGGGTCATGAACCGCCGCTGGTCGAAGCGGACATAGCCCAGGCCCTCGTGGCCGCCCTGGATCCTCGCGCCCGCAGGCCAGGCGGCGCCATAGACGAAGCGGGGATCGGGGCTCTCGACCCGATAGCGGATGCTGTCGTTGGCCGGCGTGAAGGAGGTCAGCTTGTCGGCCAGCAATGGCCACTTGGCGGCGTCGCCAAGGCGCAGGACCATGGCCTGGACGATCTCGAAGCGGGCGTTCAGCTCCTCGGCCTGGTGCCGCCGCAGTTCCAGGGTCTGGAACATCAGGATCGCCACGCCGGCCAGGGCGGAGACCAGGCCGGTGGCCACGGCGAACATCAGGGTCAGGCGCCCGGCGATGGAGGTCGGCATCAGGCGGTCTCCTCGGGACGGTGTTCGAGCACGTAGCCCATGCCCCGGATGGTGTGCAGCAGCTTGGTGTCGAACCCGCCGTCGATCTTGGCCCGCAGGCGCTTGATCGCCACCTCGACCACGTTGGTGTTGGTGTCGAAATTGATGTCCCAGACCAGTTCGGTGATCACGGTCTTGGACACGATCTGCGACTGGCGGCGACCCAGCACGCCCAGCAGGGCGAACTCCTTGGCGGTCAGGTTCAGGCGCTTGCCCGCCCGGGTGGCGCGCCTCGCCAGGAGGTCCAGATGCAGGTCGCCGACCGTGATCGAGGTCGACTCGTTGCGGCCGCGGCGCGTGATCGCCTGCAGCCGGGCCAGCAGTTCGAGGAACGAGAACGGCTTGATCAGATAGTCGTCGGCGCCGGCGCCCAGGCCTTGCAGGCGGTCCTCGACGCTGTCGCGGGCGGTCAGCATGATCACCGGCGTCTGGTGGCGCTGGCGCAGGCGTTGCAGCAAGGCGACGCCGTCCAGCCGGGGCAGCATGACGTCCAGGATGACGGCGTCGTAGTCCAGGGTCTGGGCCAGGTGCAGGCCGCTCTCGCCGTCGCTGGCGAAGTCCACGGCGTAGCCCTGTTCGGTCAAACCCTTGCGCAGATAGGCGACGGTCTTGGGTTCGTCCTCGACGATCAGGATCTTCATGTCGGCGGTTCGCGCCTTCAACTCGCGGTCGGTTGGGCGGATGGAAAGTTCCGCGGGTGGGGGCACCTTACAGCTTGGAACCTCGCGCCTGAAGGTTCTGGTGAACGCCCCTGGGGGAGAGGGCGGGACGCGGCGCGAACCGACAGGGCGAGGCGGAGCGATTATGGATGTCGGTTCCGGTCCGGCCGCTGACGCGAAAATGACAAATCGGACCCGATCATCTCCCTCGACCAGGCTCCCGCCACCGGCCTCCGCGCCGGTCGGCACCGCGATCAACGGGTTCGGGAAAAGCCGGCTGGACTTGCTGGAGGCCGCTTACGCCGATCGTAAGTCCTGGACGCTGTCCCCGTAGCGCGAGAGCGCCCCTAACCGGCGAACATGGCCTTGCGGATGATGGCGTGGACGCCCCAATTGCCGTTCGCCACCTGGGTGACGCCGAAATCGACGCCCACCGACAGCAGCGAGATCGCCTCGTCCTCGCTGAGATTTCGCGTGGTCATCAGAAACCGCCGCGCCTTCCTGAACGCGTCGCGCATGGCCAGATCAAGCGAGGATTTCTTGTAGACCTCGCTCTGCGCAGACGGCCCCATTTCCTTCAGATATTCAGGATGGCTAAAGCCGAAGATCACCCATTCATCCTTGGTTTCCAGCATCGGATAGTCGAGATCCTTGAGCGGTTCGCGCGCGGTCTTGGCCGGGTGGAGGATGATCTGGATCACGGCTGTGATCGAACACTCGATGGCCGTGCCGCACAATTCGGAATCGCCTTGCGAGGCATGGGGATCACCCAGCGAAAGCAGGCCGCCAGGCACCGCCACGGGGAGAAAGATGCTGGCGCCCGCGCCCAGCCGCCAGTTGTCGATATTGCCGCCGAAATTGGAGGGCGGCACGGAGTCCACCGGATCGGGGTGATTGGGCGCCATGGCGACGACGCCGAAATGCGGCCTGACGGGCACCTCGACGTCGCGCAGAACGTCGAAATTGCGCACGACCGTGTCGAAGTTCACCGGCACGCCGGGATAGTCGATGCGATCGTGCACCACGCCGAACGGATCGGTCTGCGGCGTCCAGCGGTAGTTGTAGACGGCATGCGCGCAGGCCCGGCCGTGCTGGTGCTCGACCTCATAGATGGTCACCACCTCGCGCGGCTTGGGCTCGGTCAACAGGTCGTTATAGTGAAAGCCCCAATAGGCGGCGGCGTTGCTGCCGAAGGTCCTGCCCAGGAAGCGGCTGTTTTGGCTAGGACGCGGCGTGATTTCCAGGATCTTGACCTCCACCACATCACCGGCCTTGGCGCCGGCGATCGCGATGGGGCCCGTGCAGATGTGCACGCCAAAGCCCTCGCCCGCTCCGCGTCCTAGCGCCGAGCCGTCCACCGGTCCGGCCCCGCGCCGGTCGACCGCCTTGCCCTCCGCTGTCCAGCGAAAGACGCTTTCAGCGCCGGGGTCGCCCTCGATCATCCGCTCATAATCGTCATAGGCGTGATGGGTCAGGGTCTCGATCGTGACGTAGTCGCCGGACTCGACCTCGATCACCGGCTTGAGCGCGCGGCTGAAATAGCCCCAGTGGATGGTCTCGGGCGAGGCCGGCAGATGGTGGTGGCGCACACCGCGTCCCACGGGCGGCGCGACGACGTCCTCCTCCGCCGAGGCTTCGGCGACCTCCACATCGTCTTCCTCGGCGGGCGGGGGCAGCGGTGGGCCCCGCTTGAGTTTACGGGCCGAGGCGGGCGATCCGCGCAGCAAAACCTGGCCGCCCTCGTCATTAGCCGTCGGCGTCTTGCGGTATTCGCGCGGGCTAACGCCATACTGCTCCCGGAACGCCCGACTAAAGGAGGCGGAGTCGTTGAACCCCCATTGGAAGAGGATTTCCGAAATCGATTTTTGTGCGTGCAGCGGACTACCCAGGTCGAGCCGGCAGCGCTCCAGTCGCCGCGCCTTCAGGAAATGGCCGAAGCTCTCATCGATGGAGGCGAACAGCTTCTGCAGATAGCGCGACGATATCCCGTGCTCCTTGGCGACCTGTTGCAGATCCAGATCGGGATCACTGAGCCGCATCTCGATGGTCTGGAACACGCGATCCAACAAAGAGGCCCGCCCGCCGGCCGAGCCGCCCCGGTCCTTCTCGGCGGCGGCGTCTAGCAGGAGGGCGGCGATGAATTCGGGCAAGGCGGCTTCGACGGGGCGCATCTGGTCGGCCCCGACCTCATCGAGGGTCTCGGCGACCGAGGCCAGCAAGCTTGAGAACATGCTTCCCGAGCCGGTAGCGCCGTCCAGGTAGGTGATCGCGGCGGGAGCCGGCGCGCGCGATTTCAGCGCGGGCAAGGATTGTGGAACGCGGGTGATCAAGAGCCGGCTGTCACCGTGCAGGTCCAGGCGCGCTCCGACCAGATCGCTGCCGCAGACCATGTCGCCCTCGGCGAGGGCGCGCACTGTCGATCCGCTCGTCACGGTCAGTTCGCCACTGAGCAGCAGCACCAACCAGATGCAGGGCGTACTCTGACTGAAGTCGATCGCCAGGGCTTGCCGGGTACCGGCGACGCGGATGAACTGCATGTCCAGCGCGGAGCGGAACGAGACCAGTTCGCCATAGATCTCGGCCTGGCTGTCCAGCAGCTCGATCGATAGTCGCTGCAGCGCGAAGCGCCAAGCCTCCTGGCGCTGTTCTTTCGGGTAGGCGTTGGTCGTCAACCGCACGGGAGATGATCTCGAAGCAGATTTCCGACCTACGCGGAACTGACCACCGGCCGGACTTGGATCGACTGTTCCCTTCAAATTCGGGCGGCGCGATGCAGGGGCAATCACAAACCCTGGCGGCGGCGCAATTGTCGAGGATTGCTGCGGCTGGGTCTTCGTTGACGCCGTTTGGAGGCAAAACCCTCGATGGGCTTGCGTCTCGACGCCCTCGGTTCTTGCACGAGCACGCACGCGGCCGGCGTTGAGCGCCGATCCCGGCACGAGAGCCCGGCTCATCGTCCAACTTCCGATCCCCGCGCAAAAAGGGCGTGGGTGACGCAGCGCAAGAAATGGGGCGCCGGACGTCAAGATGAATCCGGTCCTGCGCCCCACCCTCGCAAGGCTGAAGCTTGCTCGTCTGGGCAACACCAAACTGGCTCAGCCTAATGCACAGGGGGCATGGCGATGCGTTTCCAATATCCCAGGATAGCGACCACCAAGGTCGCGTTGCTGCTGTCGGCGTCGGTGTCCGCGCTCGCGATCCTGACGACACCCGCCTCGGCGGCCGAACCGGTCGTCGACGAGCAGCAGGCCGCCCAGTTGGAGGAGGTCGTGGTCACGGCCGAACGGCGGCCGATCGACCTGCAAAAAAGCGCCCTGTCGGTCTCGGCGGTCACGGCCGAGACCTTGGCCCAGGGCAACATCACCGACATCACCGGCCTGAACGGCATGGTGCCCGGCCTGGTCGTCGCCCGCAGCGGCGGCGGCGAGCGCGTCATCTCGATCCGCGGCATCGGCTCCGAAACCCCGGAAAACACCAACACCCAGCCGGGCGTCTCCTACCACGTCGACGGCGTCTACATCTTCAACTCGATCGCCGCCAACGCCGCCTTCATCGACGTGGCCCAGGTCGAGGTGCTGCGGGGACCGCAGGGAACCATGTTCGGCCAGGGCTCGACCGGCGGCACGATCAACGTGGTCAGCAACAAGCCGACACTGGGCGACTATACCGGCTCGGCCAATCTCGGCGGCGGCAACCACGGACTGTTCAAGGGCGACGCGGCGCTCAGCGTCCCGCTCGGCGACGCCATAGCGATCCGCGGCGCGGTCCAGCGCTACAAGCATGACGGCTACGCCAAGGCGACCGGGGTCGCGGGCCAGCCGGACTACGAGCTGGACCAGGCCGACGAGACCGGCTGGAAGCTGTCGGGCCTGTGGAAGCCGACCGACGCCCTCTCGGTCACCCTGAGCACGATCCAATACAAGAGCGACACCAACGGTCCCGCCCAGAAGAACATCCTCGACCCCAATCCCGACCCTCGCGAGTTGACCCAGGACTATCCCGGCCACTCTCTGGTGGACACCAAGCTGTACTCGGCGGTGGTCAAGTACGACCTGGACTGGGCGATCCTGACCTCGATCAGCAGCTACCAGAAGCTGCTCAGCAAGCAGGCCTGGGACGCCGACGCCTTGACGGCGGATCTGTTCTACGCCGAGACCTACAGCCCACTGACCTTCGGCGGCTATCGTTACGACCACGTCCCTCTGTGGCGCAGCCGGGGCAAGTCCTACACCCAGGAATTCAACCTCACCTCAAAGACCGAGGGGCCGTTTCAGTGGATCGCCGGCGCCGTCTATCTGAAGTCGACCAATTCGCAGTACATCGTCGAGTACAACGCCGATGACAACAACCTGGTCACCCCGCCATTGCCGGAGGACACGGCGTGGAATGATCCGCGCGTGGCCGCTGTGTCCTATGCCGAACTGTCATCGATCGTCCGCAAGTCCTGGGCGGCCTATTTTCAGGGCGCCTACCAGATCACCGACACGCTCAGTCTCACCGCGGGCCTGCGCTACAACGACGACCGCTACAGCGGCGAAAGCGCCAGCAACGGCTCAGCCACGTCGGGGGCCTATCTCCAGCCCGCGCCGACCGAAGGCCTGACCACGCAGGAAACCACGGGCAAGATCGCGCTGAACTACCAGTACACCCCGGCCAACATGGTCTATGCCAGCTATACGCGCGGCTACAAGCCGGGCGGCATCAACAGCTCCGCCGCCTCCGGCAACGCCTATTCGATCAAGCCGACCTTCAAGCCCGAGATCGTCGACTCCCTGGAGATCGGTTCGAAGAACCGTTTTCTGGGCAACAGGCTGCAGTTGAACCTCTCTGCCTTTGTCTACGACTACAAGGACATGCAGTTCCTGGAGGAGGACCCGATCCTCTACGGCGAGGGCGCCAGCAACGCGCCAAGCGCCCGCATCTATGGCGTCGAGGCCGAAACCTCGTGGCTGGTGTCCAGGCACTGGCGCATCGAGGGTTCGGTCTCGTTGCTGAAGGGCGAGTTCGACAAGGATTACTATGCGCTGGACCAGGCCAAGGCCGAGGCCGCCCAGAACGCCGCCGGCTATCCCGGCTACCTGTTCTGGAGCAACTTCTTCCCCGCCGTCCTGGCCCGAGACGCCGCCCGTCAGAACATCAACGGCAACGACGTCCCCAAATTGCCCGACGTGCAGGGCTCGGTCAGCGCGACCTACACCAACCGTGCGGGCCCTGGCGTCCTGACGGCCAAGGCCGAGTACACCTACCGCGGCCAGTACCAGTACCGTCTCTTCAACGAAGGGGCGATCGACACCGTGCCCTCCTATGACGTGGTCAACCTGTTCTTCAAATACGAGCCGGACGACAGCAAGTTCAGCGCCTCGCTGTCGGTGACCAACCTGTTCGACTCCACGGGCCTGAACTCGCGCTTCAGCGACCCCTATGGCAGCGCCCAGGTGACGGACACCTTCATCCCACCGCGGCAATGGATCGCCTCGATCGGCTACAAGTTCTGATCGATCGGCGCGGCGTGGGGGCGGCCGTCAGCGGTCGCCCCCACGCCACGTCGCCTAGAGGCGCCCATGACCGAGCCCCCGCCGCGCCAGGCCGCCGACATACTGATTTCCGGCGCCTTGATCGTCACGATGGACGCCGAACGCCGCGTGATCGGCGACGGGGCGGTGGCGATCCTCGGCGACCGAATCGTCGCCATTGGCAAGCGCGAGACAATCGCGTCCCAGGTGGACGCCCATCAGACCGTGGACGGGCGCGGGTTTGTCGTCACGCCAGGCCTGATCAACACTCATGTCCACGTCACCGGCGACCCGCTGATCCGCGGTTTCATCCCCGAAGATCTCGACTTCATGGAGGTCGTGTTCGGCTGGGCGACCAGGCTGCACCAGGCCCAGACCCCGGACGATCAGCGCCTGGCCGCCCAGCTGGCGGCGGTGGAGATGCTGCGCAACGGCGCCACCTGCTTCCTGGAGGCCGGAACCATCCTGGCCCTGGACGAGGTCGCCGACAGCCTGCGCCAGACCGGTATCCGGGGGCTGATCTCGGAATGGGTGATGGACCGCGCCTTCGACCCCGCCGACGACCAGACCGCTCTGACCGACCGCGCCCTTCGCACCCTCGAGGACGAGATCGTCCGCCACCCCTTGCGCGACGACACCCTGATCGCCGCCTGGCCCAGCCTGGTCGGCCACCAGACCAATACCGACACCACATGGCGTTTCGCCAAGCAGTTGGCCGACCAGCATGGCCTGGGCGTATCGGCCCATATGAGCCCCTCGGCCCTGGATGCGGAGTGGTACCTGGCCAACACCGGACGCCGGCCCGTCGAGCATCTGGCCAAGCTCGGTGTGCTGGGGCCCAATGTCAGCCTGACCCACGCGGCGCACCTCGATGCGCACGAAGTCGCGCTGTTGGCGGCGAGCGGCGCCAGTGTCGCGCACTGTCCGATGGCGGCGCTCAAGGGCGGCTATGGCGTCACGGCGGTCGGCCTGTTTCCCGAGATGGCGGCCAGCGGCGTCAACCTGACCCTGGGCACCGACGCCGGGGTCAGCGGGGACCTGATGCGCTGCATGAGCCTGGCGGCCGGCCTCTTTCGCGATGCGCGCCGGGACAATCGCCTGTTTCCCCCTGCCAAGATCCTAGAAATGGCCACCCTCAACGCCGCCCGCACCCTTCAGATGAGCGACCGGATCGGTTCGTTGGAGGTGGGCAAGAAGGCCGATCTGGTGATGCACGACACCGACCGGCCCGAGTGGCGGCCGCTGCTCAATGTCATCGCCCAGCTGGTCTGGTCGGCCGACGGACGCGGCGTGCACAGCGTCTGGGTCGACGGCCGCAGGGTGGTCGAGGACTATCGCGTCACCACCGCGGACGAACACCGCCTCTATGCCGAGGTTCAGATCGCCGCCAAGGCCCTGATCGCCCGCGCGGGCCTCCCCGATCGGCAGGTCTGGCCTGTCCTCTGACGACTTCGCGGGTCGCCAACTGCTTCACTGGCCAACTGCTTCACTGATCGTCAAGCGATGAGGCGCGAAGCGTCAAGCGTGCGCATCCGAGCGAGCGCACCCTTCGGACGCTGGAAAAGGCGCGCCTTGTCGCGTTCGAGACCCTCTCATGCCGACGCCATGTGAGGCGCTCCGAAGCGTCAACGTTGGTGGATAAGGAGTGTAGGCATGTCGCGCGGCGTCCTGATCATGATCGTGGCTTCGCTGGGGTTCTTCTTCGTCACGGCGACGACGTTCACCTCGCTGGGATACGTGCTCTACACGATGGTGGCTGATCTCGGCTGGTCGCAGGCCGCCGCCGGCACGAGCTTCTCGTTTCTGGGCTTGGCCTGCGGGCTGAGCAGTCCCCTGGCTCCCATGATGATGAAGTGGATCGGCACGCGCCTGACGATGTTCCTCGGCGGCGTGGTGCTGGGCGTGGGCTTCCTGCTGGCGGCCGCGGTGCATGGCATCGGCGTGTTCTTCATCGCCACCACCTTCATGGGCGTGGGCTTCTCGCTCGTCGCGCCCTCGCCGGCGGTGTATCTACTGGCCACCTGGTTTCCGAAGACCTCGTCGCGGATGATCGGCTTCTATTTCATGGCCGGCGCCTTCGGCGGCGTGGTCGGCCCCCTGATGGTGGGCGCCATTGTCTCAACCACCGGCAGCTGGCGGGCGCACTGGATGGTGATGTCGATCGCCGCCTTCCTGGTCGGGCTGATCAGCCTGGCGACGATCAAGGACGCCGTCCCCGTCACCGCCGTCTCCGACGTCAAGAACGCGGGCCTGGCCGAGAAGACCGGCGACACCGAGGTCGCTCCCGAAGTGGCCCTGTGGACCGTGCGCCAAGCGCTGATGAGCCGATCCTTCCTCCTGCTGGCCCTGGCGATGATGATCGTTCAGACCGTCGTCACCACCATGCACTCCTCGCTCGTGACGCATGTCGCCAGCCTTGGTCATGGCCCAACGCCCGGCGCCCTGGCCATGAGCCTGCTGGCCTTGATGGGCACCCTGACCAAGGGTGTCACCGGCGCCCTGAGCGAGAAGGTCAATCCCAAGCTGCTCCTGGTCGGGGGCCTGGCCTTGCAGGGCGCGGCCATGGTCCTGCTTTCGGTCGGCGTCGTCCCGGGCTGGGCCTATGTCGCCGCTCTGCTGTTCGGCGTTGGCTGGGGCCTGTCCTGGCTCAGCGCCCACGTGCTGCTGCTGCGCTATTTCGGCGGGACCATCGCCGGCGACATGGTGGCGATGGCCACCATGGCGACGACCTTCGCTGTCGTCGGCCCGCTGGTGGCCGGTTGGAGCGCCGACAACACCGGCAGCTTCGTTCCGGTGTTCCTGATCTTCGCGGGCCTGCTGGCGCTGACCGTCGTGGTCACCGCCCTCTTCTTGCGGCCCCCGACGCCTCGCGCGTCCGCCCGACCGACGAGCGACAGCGAGCGCCCTCCGATAGGCGTCACGTCACTGAGCGCCGCCGAATGACGACGTCCGGCACGGATGCGCGAACGATCTAGAGGCCGATCCTGGCTTGGCGACGCATCTGGCGAGGAGAAGCGCCAAAGCGCTTGCGGAAGGCCCGGCTAAATTGCGTCGATCCCTTGAACCCCCAGCGATTGTAGATCTCCGGGATCGAGCGCGCGGCGTGCTGCGGACTCATCAGGTCCAAGCGGCAGCGTTCAAGCCGTCGCATGCGCACATAGCCGCTGAAGGTCTCGCCGTTCGCCCCGAACAGCCTCTGCACGTAGCGGGGCGAGACCCCTTCGCTGTCGGCAAGCCGGCGCAACGAAAATCCCGGGTCGGGCATCTGGCTTTCAACCGCCTGACGTAATCGGCGAAGGTTGGCGCGGCTCTCCAGGTCATGACCTTCCCGCTCGACGGTCCAAAGGGTGAAGAACTCGGTCAGCGCCATCTCAACGGGCCTGAGCTGCTGGACAGTCAGATCTCGCAGGACGTTGCCTGTCGCTCCCAACAGGCCCGACAAGATGCGGACGCTGCCTCCCGCCGTGGCGAGATGGCTCACACGCGCATCCTCTGTGGCGTCCGCTTGCAGGTCGGTGACGACCTGAGGCGCGCGAACGAACAACAGTCGGCACCCTGCTTCCAGCTTGACCCCAACGGCTTGGTCGCTAGATCCGTGGGCGATGTCGCCGGGTGACATCGCGTCACCTCGCTTATCCGAGACCAGGCTCGCCCGGCCCCTCAGCAAGGTGGCCATCCACGTGGCGCGCGGCTCCAAGCCACACCTACCGGAAATCGACTGGTTCGCCGCGTCGACGAGCATGAACTCGACGCCGAGCGGCGAGGTAAGACACAGTACCGAAGCCCCTAGGGGCTCGACGTCTGGCGGGCCGCTCACCAGCAAGCCCAAACGCTCCATCGTGTCACGCCACTGCCGCGTGCCCGTCTGGCCATCGGTGCTGAACGACCACGCCACAACGGGGGGCGCGCTTCGGTTCCAGGGCTGTCCAGAGCCCGGAGCAGCAGGCTGGTCCCTAGGCTGGGCCTTGAGCCGCTCGAGCCGTTGGACAGACGCCATCTTGAACCGCGCTCCGATCGTTTGATCCACGCTAGGAGCCGCGCTCATCTTCATCTTGCCCAGGCACGTCCAATAAGTTGTCGGCCGCCGGGCGATGAGGCCTGGCGTGCGGCATCAGCGGACTCGAGGATCGCTAGAGTTGGCGCGGAATCGCAGAGCGGTGGCGTGGATGACTTCGGGACTTCTCCGAACTCGAACTCTCGGCTGGGGGGCGCCTCCTTCTTTCCAGGAAACACCGGCCTTCGACGGCGCCGGGCCAACCCGTCGGTGCAATCTGGGCCCCGTCCCCTATATGTCGGGTCTCGCCACCACCGGACCACGCCATGACCAAGCCCCTGAAGATCGATTTCGTCTCCGACGTCTCCTGCCCCTGGTGCGTGGTCGGCCTGGGCGGGCTGGAGGCCGCGCTCGACCGGGTCGGCGACCTGGTCGACGCCGAAATCCAATTCCAGCCCTTCGAACTCAATCCGAACATGCCGCCCGAGGGCCAGAACATCGTCGAGCACATCGCCGAGAAGTATGGCGCCACGCGGGAGCAGTCCGCCGCCAACCGCCAGGCCATCCACGACCGGGCCGCCGCCGTGGGCTTTTCCATGGTCACCGACGAGAACAGCCGAATCTACAACACCTTCGACGCCCACCGCCTGCTGCATTGGGCCGGACTGGTCGGCGACCAGAAGGCCCTGAAGCGCGCCCTGTTCGAGGCCTATTTCACCGACGGCCAAAGCCCGGCCGATCCCGAGGTGCTGGTCGCCGCCGCCATGAAGGCCGGCCTGGACCCGCACGCCGCCCATCAGGTGCTGGCCTCGGGCCAGTACGCCCAGGAGGTCCGCGAGGCCGAGCGCAAGTGGCAGGCGGCGGGGATCAGCTCGGTGCCGGCCGTGGTGATCAACGACCGCTACCTGATCTCGGGCGGCCAGCCGGCCGACTATTTCGAGCAGGCCCTGCGCCAGATCGCCGCCGAGGCCTGAGGCAGATCGTCAAATATATTTACTTCGAAGCGGAGCCTTGGCGGGTCGAGCGCGTTTAATCTCCGAACGGGGAACATCGCATGATCAATCCGACTTCGACCCACATCACCACGGAACAGGCCACCTTCGAGCGCGAGCTCGTCAGCCTGATCCCGCACCTGCGCGCTTTTGGCCGTTCGCTGACCGGCAACGCCAGCCATGGGGACGACCTGGCCCAGGACGCCCTGGCCAAGGCCCTGACCTCCCGCGCCTCCTACCAGCCCGGCACCAACATGAAGGCCTGGACCTTCATGATCCTGCGCAACGTCTTCTATTCGGAAAAGCGCCGCTCGTGGCGTTCGTGCCCCCTCGATCCGGAGGTCGCCGAACGGACCCTGGTGTCCGTGACCAACCCGACGGCCGCCTTGGAACTGGACGAGATGCGCCGGGCGCTGGACATGCTGCCGCCCGACCAGCGCGAGGCCCTCATCCTGATCGGCGCCGCCGGCATGTCCTACGAGGAAGTCAGCGACGTCACCGGCGCGGCCCTGGGCACCATCAAGAGCCGCGTCAGCCGGGCTCGCGACCGCCTGGCCCTGATCTTCGCCGAGGGCAAGATCACCGAGGACCACCAGCCGGCCCACGCCGCCATGGCGGCGATCTTCCGGCGCATCGACGACTACCGGACGGCGTCGCGCGCCGCCTGACCGATCTCGAAACCAAGCGAAGGGCGGCGCCTCAGTGCGCCGCCTTTTTGCGTGGGATCAGGTGCAGCACGCCGACGATCGCGCCGCCGACGACCAGCCCCACCACCGCCGAGCCCGCCGCCGTGGCCAGCCAACCGGTGACCGGCCCGACCACCGGAGCCCCGCCGGCCCAGTGCGACGCGCCCTCGACCCAGTGCGGCACGGGGGTCAGGTGGAAATGCTCCAGGCCGTGGACGATGATGCCGCCGCCGACCCATAGCATGGCCGCCGTGCCGATCACCGTCAGGGCCTCCATCGTCACCGGCATGGCCTTGACCAGCCCGCGCCCGAAGGCCCGCGTCGCGGCGTTGGACCGTTGGGCCATGTGCAGCCCGATGTCGTCCATCTTCACGATCAGCGCGACCACGCCGTAGACGGCGATCGTCAGCGCCACCCCGATCACCGCCAGGGCCGCGGCCTGGATGGCCAGCGGCTTGTCGGCGACGTCGGCCAGGGCGATGGCCATGATCTCGCCCGACAGGATCAGGTCGGTGCGGATGGCGCCGCCGACCTTCTGGGCCTCCAGTTCCGCGCTGCTCAGGGCCAGGTCCTCTATTTCCTCGCCGGCGACCTCATGGTGAGCGAAGGCCTCGATGATCTTCTCCGTGGCCTCGAACGCCAGGTAGGCCCCGCCCACCATCAAGATCGGCGTCACCGCCCAGGGCGCGAAGGCGCTGAGGATCAGGGCGCCGGGCAGCAGGAACAGCAGCTTGTTGCGGAACGAACCGACCGCGATCTTCCAGACGATGGGCAGTTCGCGGTCGGGCGTGAAGCCCATGGCGTAGCCGGGGGTGACGGCGGTGTCGTCGACCACCACGCCCACCGCCTTCGTGCCCGCCTTGCCGGCGGCGGCGCCGACGTCGTCCAGGGACGCGGCGGCCAGCTTGGTGATGCCGGCGATGTCGTCGAGGAGGGCGGCGAGGCCGGAGGGCATGGCGGAGTCTCTGCAGCGAAGGATCAGGCTAGGCGAATAGACCGGACCGCTCGCTTCGGTCGAGCCCTAACCCTTCTTCAGAACCGCGTCGGCCTTCCGGTCGATCCGCCTTTCCTCGGCCTCGGACATCCGGCCCGCCTTCACCGCCTGGCTGGCTCGGGCCTTGGCGTTGCGGGCATGCGCCTTGTCCTCGATCGGATAGGCGCGCTTGTCCGGCTCGGCGAAAGCCTTGTCGGGCAACTTGTCGCGCTTGTCGGTGTCAAGTTCGGCCATGTGGGTCAGTCCTTCGGATGCGCTGTGCCCAGCGCCTCGACGGGCGCGTCGTCGTCGCCGCCATCGCCGTCGGGGGTGACGATCTCGGCCGGCTCGTCCTGCCGGGACAGGTCGCGGGCGCCCACGCCGCCGCCCTGCTGGATGTTGCGATTGGCCTCGACGGTCGAGGGATCGTAGGCGTCGTCGGCTTCGTCGCCGTTGGTGACGTCGGGTTGGGCCATGGAAGCTCTCCAGTCTCGTCCCAAGCCAACGACCGGCGGGCCCGGCCGTTCCCCGTCGCGCTCCCTCAGATTCCCTGCGGTGCGCGTCAGAATAAAATCAGAGCCTGTGGCAGTTGCAGTCTCCAGAGGACGCGCCAGATAAGCGGGACGCCGACGCGGGGTCGGCGCACGCTTCAGGGACTGCTTCATGCCCACTCTGTTCGATCCGCTTCGCCTTGGCGACCTCGAGCTGCCCAACCGCGTCGTCATGGCGCCGCTGACCCGCCTGCGGGCCGGCCCCACCCAGATCCCCAACGCCCTGATGGCCGACTACTACGCCCAGCGCGCCTCGGCCGGCCTGCTGATCACCGAGGGCGTGCCCGTGGTCCCGCAGGGCGTCGGCTACCAGGGCGTGCCCGGCATCTGGTCCCAGGAACAGGTCGAGGGCTGGAAGCAGGTCACCCAGGCCGTGCACGACAAGGGCGGCCGCATCTTCATGCAGATCTGGCATGTGGGGCGGATTTCCGATCCGTCGTTCCACGGCGGCGAACTCCCGGTCGGTCCTAGCGCCATCGCGGCCAAGGGCAATGTCAGCCTGCTGCGCCCCGAACGCCCCTACCCCACGCCTCGCGCCCTGACCGCCGAGGAAGTCGTCGGCGTGGTCGAGGCTTTCCGCAAAGGCGCCGAAAACGCCAAGGCCGCCGGCTTCGACGGCGTCGAGATCCACGGCGCCAACGGCTACCTGATCGACCAGTTCCTGCAGGATGGCTCCAACCAGCGCACTGACCGCTACGGCGGCTCGATCGAGAACCGCGCCCGGCTGATGCTGGAGGTCGCCGCCGCCGCCGCTTCGGTGTTCGGGCCCGGCCGGGTCGGCGTGCACCTGGCGCCGCGCGCCGACAGCCACTCGATGGGCGACAGCGACCTGGCCGCGACCTTCGGCTATGTCGCGAAGGCACTGGGCCAACGCGGTATCGCCTTCCTGTGCGCCCGCGAATATGACGGCCCCGACAGCTTGGCCGCCGAGCTGAAGAAGGCCTTCGGCGGCGTCTACATCGTCAACGAGAAATTCACCGCCGCCACCGCCCAGGCGGCCCTGGACGCGGGCAAGGCCGACGCCGTGGCGTTCGGCAAGGCCTATATCGCCAATCCGGACCTGGTGGAGCGCTTGCGCCTGGGCGCGCCGCTGAACGATCCGGACCCGTCGACCTTCTACGGCGGCGATGGTCGCGGCTATACCGACTACCCCGTCCTGAAGACGCTCGTCGCCGCCGCGGCCGAATAGGCCAAGGCGCTTGCGAAGGCGGGATTTCCGCCCAAGCCTGTATCCGCTGCGCCATTTGCCGCGTTGGGTCTTCACCAGTCGGCGCGTAGCGGATACAGGCTTAACCATGAGCGCGACCAACGATCACTGGAAGACCGTCCTGCAACGCGGCGCCAACGCCCTGGCCTTCCGGATCACCAGCCCGGCCAACGCCGCCAAGCCGGCCATGGTGGCCGAGCCCGCGCCCCAGAAGCGCGTCCTGCCCATCATGGTCTATCACGCGGTGGCCGCCTGCGCCCTGGTCGACGGCTGGGTGGCGGGCGGCGAAGGCGAGATCCTGATCGACCGCCCCGCCGTCCTCACCCGCCAGAAGCTGGTCAACGCCAAGGCCGCCGAACCGCCGGGCAGCGCCGAGTCGCCGTTCTCGACCGGCTACGCGGCCGACTACCGGCTGGAGCTGGCGCGCCTGGCCTGGCTGGCGATCATCGATGACCCGGGCCATCGCCTGGAGGCCCTGGCGGCGGCCTACGAGCCGCCGGAGCCGAGGGTGAAGCTGGTTTAGGGGCTCCGTCCGGGTACTCCTGAAGTTGTCATCCCGGCCTCGGGTCGCGCAAGCGGCCCGCCTCACGGCGGGCGGGCGCAGCGCTTGTCCGGGACCCAGGACAGCCGCACCGCATCAGCCCAGTCCCCTGGGTCCCGGACAGCCTTTGCGAGGCTTCCGGGATGACAACCTTTGAATGCGTTTGGGAACGCGTTTGGGCTGGATCGACGCCGCCTACCACGCCCCCGTATTCGGCATCGAGGCCCACGGCTCGGCCGGGTCCAGGCTGCCGTCCTGCAAGAGCTCGATCGAGATGTTGTCGGGCGAGCGGACGAAGGCCATGTGGCCGTCGCGCGGCGGGCGGTTGATCGTCACGCCCATGTCCATCAGCCGCTGGCAGGTTTCGTAGATGTCGTCGACCCGGTAGGCCAGGTGCCCGAAGTTGCGGCCGCCCTGATAGTCCTCGGGATCCCAGTTGTAGGTCAGCTCGACCAGCGGCGCCTTGCGCTCCTTGGCCAGCTCGACGTCCTCCGGCGCGGCCAGGAACACCAGGGTGAAGCGCCCCTTGTCGTTCTCCATCCGGTACATCTCGGTCAGGCCCAGGCCTTCGCAATAGAACCCCAGCGAGGCGTCGAGGTCCTTCACGCGGACCATGGTGTGCAGATAGCGCATGGGCGGCTCCTGGGGCGGTTCCCGGATCGGATCGGGCGTGGACGCAGGATACAGCCGCGGCCCGCCGCGCCGCACCCCACATTTGTCGGCTTGAACGACCCGGAAGACCTATTCGCCGGCCCGTGCGGCCGGGCCCTGCAACGCCTGCTGGGCCCGCTCGACCGCTTCCATCAGGTGGCCCAGGGCCAGGCCTTCGGGGCTGTCGGCGCGGTAGATCTCGCGCAGGGCCGGCACCCGGTCCTTGCAGGCGGCCATGGCGTCCAGGGCCCGATCGATCTTTCGCGTCAGCATGACAGTCATCGCCGTTGATGTTCTATGTTCGTTCTACAATGGCGATTTTCGGATATCAATCGACGACCGCCCCCGCCTCCACAGGTTTCTCCCGAGTCTGTCGCCGCCACAACGCCGCGTATTCGCCGCCGGCCTCCAGGAGCGTCGCGTGGCCGCCGCGCTCCACGACCTTGCCCCGGCGCAGCACGATGATCTCGTCGGCGTCGGCGATGGTCGACAGGCGGTGGGCGACGACCAGGGTAGTGCGCCCGGCGCGAGCCTTGCGCAGGGTGGCCTGGATGGCCGCCTCGGTGCGGCTGTCCAGGGCGCTGGTGGCCTCGTCCAGGATCAGCACGCGGGGATCGGCCAGCAGGGCCCGGGCGATGCCCACGCGTTGGCGCTCGCCCCCCGACAGCTTCAGGCCGCGCTCGCCGACCTTGGTCTCCATGCCCTCCGGCAGATTTCGGATGAACTCGCCCAGCTCCGCCGCCTCGGCCGCGGCCCAGACGTCCGCCTCGGAGGCGTCGGGACGAGCGAAGGCGATGTTGGCCATCAGGGTGTCGTTGAACAGCGCCACGTCCTGCGGCACCAGGGCCACGGCCCGGCGCAGCGAGGCCTGCTTCAGGGCCCTCAGGTCGTGGCCGTCCAGGGTGACCCGGCCGGCCTGGGGATCGATCATTCGCAAGGCCAGGCGCACCAGGGTGGTCTTGCCCGCGCCCGACGGTCCGACGATGGCCACGGTGGTCCCCGGCTGGGCGGTGAAGGTCACGGCCTGCAGGCCCTCCGAGCGCGCGCCATGGCGGAACGACACGCCCTCGAAGGCCACGGCCCCGCCCCGCCGATCGGCGGGCGGCGGCAGGTCGATCGCGTCGGCGGCGTCGGCCACGTCGGGCTGGGCCCGGCGCAGCTCGAGCATGGCCTCCATGTCGATGAACGACTGGCGGATCTCGCGATAGGCGAAGCCCAGGATGTTCAGCGGCCCGTACAGATTGACCAGGATCAGCACGGCGGCGGTGACGTCGCCGGGCCCGATCCGGCCCGCGGCCGCCTCGCCGCCGGCCAGGATGGCCATCACGCCCAGCCCCAGGCTCATCACCGCCGACTGCACGGTGTTGAGCAGGGTCAGGGAGTTGGTCGCCTTGATGTTGGCCGCGCCATAGGCCGTCAGGGCCGCATCGTAGCCGCCGACGGCGCGGTCCTCGGCCCCGAAGGCCTTGACCGTCTCGTAGTTCAGCAGCGCGTCCACGGCCCGCCCGGCCGCCTCGGCGTCGGCCTCGTTCATCACCCGCCGATGGCCGATCCGCCAGTCGGAGATGGCGAAGGTCACCACACCGTAGATCACCACCGTGACCACCGCCGTCAGGGCGAAGCGCCAGTCATAGGCCTTGGCCAGCACGATGGCGGCCATCACCAGCTCGACCGCGGTCGGGGCGATGTTGAACACCAGGCCACGCAGCAGGAAGTCCATCGACCGCGCGCCGCGATCGATCACCCGCGACAGCGAACCGGTGCGCTTGGTCTGGTGGAAGTCGATCGACAGCGACAGGGCGTGGGCGAAGGTCTCGACGGCCGCGCGGGTCTGGGCCGCCTGGGCCACGGGCGTGAACACCGCGTCGCGCGCCTGGGGCGCGACGGCGGCGACGAAGCGGATCAGGGCCCAGCCGCCGGCCAGGGCGGCGAAGGTCAGGCCGACCTGCACCGTTGCCCCCTGCCCCGCGCTCAGGGCGTTGACCGCCTTGCCCAGCAGCAGCGGCGCGATCACGCCCAGGAACTTGCCCGCGAAGGTGAAGACCAGGGCCAGGGTCACCCGCCAGCGCAGGCCCGGCGCCTTGGAGCGCATCACCAGGCTGAACAGGTCGGCCAGGGCTTTCCAGCCGTTGGCCTTGACCTCGGGAGGCGCGACCGTCCCGCCGCCGGTTCGCGACGCCATGCCCCTCATCGGGCGGCGCCCAGCAGTTGGGTGCTCTGCACGCCGCCGCCTGGCGTCATCCAATCGATCCGCCAGCCCGCGGCCGTGAGCGTCGAGGCCGCCGGACCGGCGGTGGGCGGCAGGGGCGGACCGACATCGACCGCCACCTGCTGCTCGCCCCCCTCGCCCGCCACCTGGATCACGTGGGTTCCGCCGGCCAGCGGCTGGTCGAGCGAGATCGAGAAGCGGCCCTCCCCGTCCACCTTGCCTTCGCCGCGCGTGACCCTGTCGACGCGCACGCCCAGTCCCGCGCCCGGCGCGCCGACGCCGGAGACCACGCTCCCGCCGCTTCGGTCATAGTCGATCGCCAGGATGCGCGGCGACGGCGAGCTCTGCCCCATCACTTCGGCCCCAGCCCCCGCGCGCAGCAGCACCGCGGTCCCGTTCGGCGCGACCATCAGATAGCCCTGGGCCTGGACGATGCGCCCTTCCATGGTCATCGACAGGCCGTAGAGCCGGGGTTCGGCGGCCAGGGGCGCCACCAGCCGCCACGCGCCCGTCGCGTCGGCCTTGCCTAGCAGCGCCTCGCCGGTCGGCGCGCCCAGCCTGACGCTGGCCAGGGGCTCGGCCTGGCCCGATAGCGCCACGGCGTCGCCCTGCCGGACCGCCGCCGCCACGCTGGGCGGCTTCAGATAGCTGTCGCGCAGTGAAACCTGCTCGGTCTTGGCCGTCGCCGGATCGTGGCGCCAGCCCTTGTCCTCGCGACCGCAGGCGCCCAGCGCCAGCATCGCCAGCGCCGCGACGGCCCAGGCCGACTTGAAACCGATCTCGCGAATCCTGATCATGGCGTATCCAACGGCCGACGACGCCCCGACGGCCCGTTTCTTGGCTGTTCACGTGCGGCGCGCCGCCCTTGGGGACAAGGACCGGCGCGCTGTTTATTTTCTGGAGTGGACGACGATGCCCGACCTGTCCAGCGGCCAAGCCGTCGCCGCGGAGGCCGCTCCGGCCGTCTGCGTCTATTGCGGCTCGTCGAACACCGCCGACCCGGCCTTCCTCCAGGCGGCGTTCGAGATCGGCGGCGACTTCGCCCGGGCCGGGCTGAAACTGGTCTATGGCGGCGGCGGCGTCGGGCTGATGGGCGCCACGGCGCGAGGGGCCCACGCGGCCGGCGGGCGGGTCCTGGGCATCATCCCCGAGTTCCTGCGCGGCCGCGAGCAGCCGTTCGACGATGTCGAGACGGTGATCGTCACCTCGATGCACGAGCGCAAGATGATGATGTTCGAGCGTTCGGACGCCTTCGTCGTGCTGCCCGGCGGCATCGGCACCCTGGAGGAGATCATCGAGCTTCTGTCCTGGCGGCGCCTGGACCTGCACCGCAAGCCGATCGTCTTCCACAATCCGGACGGCTTCTGGAATCCGCTGTTCACCCTGCTGCAACATACGATCGACCAGGGCCTGACCCCGCCCTCGCTGGCCAACGCCTGGCGGGTGGTCGAAAAGGCCGGCGACATAACGCCCGCCCTGCTGGCCTGGCTGGCGGAAATCGGCCAGGAAGAGGCCGCGTCAAACGTTCGTTTGTTGACTTAGTTGCGAAACGCAACCAATTTTGTCCCCAGCCGGCCTCCCGATGTCGGCCCTAGGGGATAATAGGAAACAAAAGCATGCGTATCTTCCTGACCGCGCTCGTCGCGGCCTCCGCCCTGTCCACTCTCGGTGTGGCGACCAGCGCGTTCGCGGCCGAAGGCGCGGTTCTCAAGCTGAAGGCGCCCGCCAAGGCGCCCACCCTGATCCAGGACGGCGCCATGTGGCGTTGCAACGGCGACGTCTGCGCCGCCCCGCAGGTCAAGTCGCTGCCGATCGGCCGCGCCTGCCGCAAGGTCGCCGCCGAACTCGGCGCGGTCGACTCCTTCAACTATCGCGGCCAGGAGCTGGACGCCGCCGGCATCGCCGACTGCAACACCGCCGCCAAGTCGTAGGACCGACGACTCGCACGCCGTGTCGAAACGATGCGGCGTGCGTCCCGGCCTGGTCCCTCGGAGCGCCGGCCGAGCGCGTCGATTTATCCGCGCCACACCCCGAGACATGATAGGACTGCCGGCAAGGCGCGCAGACGCGCCATCGGCTCGTGCGCCTCGCAGGCGGAACGGCCCGCCACGCGCCGGACATACGGGCGCTCCTCTTCGACCCTGAAAACACGACGCCGACCGGTGAGCCTCGCCGAACGTGAACATCCGCCGCCGGGCCAGGCCCGCGCGCGATGCTCCGCGCCCGGCGGCTCGCCGTCCCCAATCATTTCTTGGCGCGCATGGCGCCATCCAGGAGCGTCGCCTTGATCGCCTATCTCGTCCTCGTTCACCGCTATCCCGAGCAGTTCAAGCGCCTCTTCAAGGCCATCCACGATCCCGACAACCACTACCTCGTGCACGTCGACAAGAATTCCGGCCCGGTCCTGGAGGCCGACATCCGTGGCTTCCTGGCGGCCTATCCCAACGCCGCCGTCCTGGAGAGCAAGAAGGCCCTGTGGGGCGGCTATAGCCTGGTCGACGCCGAACTGCGCGGCATGGCCAAGCTGCTCGAGATGGGCAAGGACTGGACCCACTTCATCAACCTCAGCGGCCAGGATTTCCCGCTGATGACCCAGAAGCGGATCAAGGCCTTCCTGACGCGTCACCGAGGCCAGGAATTCATCCGGGTGCTCGACCAGGCCAAGGTCCGGCCCGACACCATGGGTCGCGTGTTGCGGCATGTGGAGGAGCTGGGCGGCCGCATCATCGACACCCTGGCCACCCGCCTCTTCCTCGACGGCGCCACGCCCTACATCGGCACCCAGTGGAAGATCGTCAGCCGCAGGTTCTGCGACTTCGTCTGTCACGATCCGTCGGTCGAGCGCTACAAGGCGTTCTATCGCAACACCTTCATCGCCGACGAAGGCTTCTTCCAGACCGTGATCATGAACACCGCCGCCCATGGCGAGGTGATCAATGACGACAAGCGGATGATCGACTGGATTCCGGACGGCGACATCAAGCTGCGCCCCCGGACCTTCACGGCCGTCGACGCCGTGTCGCTGACGACCAGCACGGACCTTTTCGCGCGCAAGTTCGACGCCGAGGTCGACGGCGAAATTCTCGACATCCTCGAGGCCCACCTGCGGACCCAGGACGTCGCCAACAGGGACCAGGCGCCGGCCAAGACCCGGATCGTGGCCGCGAGTGAGCTGCTGACCGCCTAGGACGATCCGGCGGACGGGAAACACCCGTCCGCCCTCTCGCCTACGTCTTCGAGCCCTTCGACGGTTCCGAGACCGTCGGCTTGGGCGTCCGTCTTCCTCCGACCAGCATCCCGCCCATCAGGGCGAAGGACAGCATGGCGTGGCTCATTCTGGATACGTTCATCGGCGGCGCCTCCCAGACAGGTCGTTCGGACCCAGGAGACGCGCGCGGCTTACAGGGGTTCCCCCCTCCTAGTCGTCAGCGCGTCAAGATAAAGCATGCGCCGACGGCGTCCTGACGCAACAGGAACAGTCCGAACCCTGACGAAATCCGCACACGGACGAACGCAATCGCCTTGCCGCAAAGCCCTTGCCCGCAAGGAAAAAAGCGCCCGCGATGGCCTGTCGCGAGCGCTTTCGTCTGCGAGCCTCCGTCGTCCGTGGACGGTGTTCCGCTCGACGACCACGCGCTTGAGAACTCGCTGGAATCCGCTGGCGGGCGCTGGGCTTTCGGTGATCTTGAAAACTCTCTGCGCGGCGACCTCCGCTCCGACGTCCTGGATGCGTCCTCGAACCTGCTCGGCATCGCCGTGCGCCAATAACGAGCTGGCCGGGCGTGGCTTCGCCCTGGCGGACCAAGCGCTGAACGCGGCCTTGGCCCCGCGCTCTTCGACCTGGTTGAGGAAGGCTGACCAAAACTCAGCAAAGTGATGCTCGGTGGTTCGCGGCTGGGGCGAGATCGCGCCCCGTGAAGCCGATTTGCGCCAGAAGCTTATGTTGAACTGCTGCCGGAATGCAGACTTTGCGATCGCTCCAACTGTACCCGTCTCAAGGGGCGAAGCCGTTCGCCATCCAGTCGTCATATATGGCCAACCACGCATTGGACCACGGCTGGTCAGGCGGCATCGAACCCTTTTTCAGCACCGCGAACACGCGCCGCGCGTTGGCATGGTCGGGATGCTCGGGATCGCCGCCGGGATCGGTCATCCAGTCGGGATTGTTCAGCCGAACGCCCATGGGCCGCATGCAGGCGATGTCGTCTGGCCGAAACATCGGCATGATGTCTCTGGCGAAGCTTGGTGAAGGGGGGCGATGGGTCATTTGTCCGGAGTCTCCTTTTTCGGCCCATTGTCGGTCGCTGGCGAGCCCGACGCCGGATGGGGCGAGAGCGGTCATGCCGGTTTCCGGATTCGGGTGGCCTCAGCCTGCGCGATCGGGGAGGACCCGGCCATTATGCGCGTGGTCAGGACATCCTCGACCCTGGCATAGGGCGTCCGCGACCGGACGCGGTTCGACACCCGCGCCATGCGCTCGACACGAAGCCCTCGATCTGGCGAGAGGCGAAGAGGCTCTACGGATGGATAGGGCCGCCTAGACCCCAATCCGGCCGACCTGGCGCTCAAAGGAGCGGACTTTCTTTCCAAGGACCGATCCGGCCAAGGACCAACCCGGCCGATTGGTCTCCAGGGGCCGTCAGGCCGCTTGGCTGTTCGCCGGTCCGAACGACAGCGATTCGTAGCGCTTGAGGTGATGGTCGACCGAGCCGAACAGGCCCTCGATGATCGAGGCGCGCTTGAAGTAGTGGCCGATGGCCAGTTCGTCGGTCATGCCCATGCCGCCGTGAATCTGGATGGCGTTCTGGCCGACGAACTTGCAGGCCCGGCCGATGCGGACCTTGGCGGCCGAGACGGCCTTGGCGCGCTCGTCGTCGCTTTCGTCCAGCTTGATGGTGGCCATGTAGGTCATCGACACGGCCTGCTCGACCTCGATGAACATGTCGACCATCCGGTGCTGCAGCACCTGGAAGTTGCTGATGGCCGTGCCGAACTGCTTGCGCTGCTTGGCGTAGTCCAGCGTGCCCTCGTGCAGCCTGCGCAGCACGCCCACGGCCTCGGCCCCGACGGCGGCGGTGGCCTCGTCGATCACCTTGTCAACCAGGGGCAGGCCGCCGCCCTCCTCGCCCACCAGGGCGTCGGCCGGGATCGAGACGTTCTCGAAATAGACCTCCGAGGCGCGGCCGCCGTCGACGGTGGGATAGTCGCGGGTGACGACGCCCGGCAGGCTCTTGTCGATCAGGAACACCGAAACCCCGCCGGCGTCGCGCTGGGCGCCGCCCGTGCGGGCCGTGACCACCAGGTGGGTGGCGAACGGCGCGCCGACCACCACGGCCTTGTGGCCGTTCAGGACGTAGCCCGCGCCTTCCTTCCTCGCCGTGGTCTTCAGGTCGCGCCAGGTGTAGCGGGCCTGCGGCTCGGCATAGGCGAAGGCGATGGTGGTCGTGCCGGCCACGATGTCCTCGATCACCGACGCCGCGCCGGCGTATCCCGAGTGCTTCATGAAGCCGCCGCCGATCACCACCGTGCCCAGATAGGGCTCGATGACCAGCGCCTTGCCGAACTCCTCCATGATGATCATGTTGTCGACCGCGCCGCCGCCCAGGCCGCCCAGCTCCTCGCTGAACGAGGCCCCCAGGATGCCCAGCTCCTCGGCGAAGGCCTTCCAGTAGTCGGCGCGCCAACCGCTGTCGGACGCCACGATCTTGCGACGGGTCTCGAAGTCGTACTTGTCCTGCAGGAAGCTCGCGACCGTGTCGCGGACCATCGACTGCTCTTCGGTGAAGTTGAAGTCCATGAGGCGGTTTCCTCTTATCGCTCCCCTCCCCCTTGCGGGGAGGGGTTGGGGGTGGGGGAGCCAGCGTCGAGGATCGAGATTACGCGCTGGACGGCGGTATGCGGGTCGTAGATGGCCAGCTCGTTTGGAATACGGATGACCGTATAGCCACGCGATTCAAGCCAGGATTGGCGTTCGGCGCCGCGGGACGCCACGTGGGGCAAGTCGTGAATTCCACCGTCCACCTCGATGATCACACGATGATGGTGGCAGACGAAGTCCACGACGTAGGGACCAAGGGAAGACTGGCGGCGAAAGTGCGATCCGGGAATCTCGACCTTTCGCAACGCCTTCCAGAACAGCTTTTCGGCCAGGGTCGGCTCGCGGCGCATTCGACGGGCTGCTCGATCGGCCCGCTCGGATGTGTGCAAAGGTCCTGGCGTTCGTGCTGACACCCCCACCCCCTACCCCCTCCCCGCAAGGGGGAGGGGAACTGCAAATGCTCAGGCCATGATCAAAGCCCCAGCACCATCTTGGCGATGATGTTGCGCTGGATCTCGTTGGATCCGCCGTAGATCGAGGTCTTGCGGACGTTGAAATAGGTCGGGGCGGCGCGGTGGGCGAAGTCGGGGCCGATCGGGTGGGCGTTGTCGCCGTCGTTCGGGAAGCCGCGGAAATATGGCGCCCCATAGTGGCCGGCCGCTTCCAGCACCAGTTCGGTGATCCGCTGCTGGATCTCCGTGCCCTTGATCTTCAGGACCGAGGATTCCGGACCCGGGCCCTTGCCGGCCGCCTCGCCCGCCAGGGTGCGCAGCTCGGTGTATTCCAGAGCCGTCAGGTCGATCTCCAGGTCGGCGACCTTGCGCTTGAAGGCCGGGTCGGCCAGCAGCGGCTGGCCGTCGTCGCCCAGTTCCGCGGCGGCGATCTGGCGAATACGCTCGATGCCGCGCTTGGAGCGCGCCACGCCGGCGATGCCGCTACGCTCGTGGGCCAGCAGGAACTTGGCGCAGGTCCAGCCCTTGTTCTCCTCGTAGATGCGGTTTTCGACCGGCACCTTGACGTTCTCGAGCCAGACCTCGTTGACCTCGTGCTCGCCGCCCAGGGTGATGATCGGCCGTACGGTCACGCCCGGCGACTTCATGTCGATCAGCAGGAACGAGATGCCCTCCTGGATCTTGGCGGTCGGGTCCGTGCGGACCAGGCAGAAGATCCAGTCGCCGTGCTGGGCCAGGGTGGTCCAGGTCTTCTGGCCGTTGACCAGGTAGTATTCCTTGCCGTCGTCGCCGGTGAAGCGCTCGGCCTTGGTCTTCAGGCTGGCCAGGTCCGACCCCGCGCCGGGCTCGGAATAGCCCTGGGCCCACCAGATGTCGCCCGACAGGGTGGGCGGCAGGAAGCGCTCCTTCTGCTCGGGGGTGGCGAAGGTGTAGATCACCGGCCCGACCATGTTGATGCCGAACGGCAGGATCGGCACGCAGTCGGCGCGGGCGGTCTCCTCCGACCAGATGTAGCGCTGCACCGAGGTCCAGCCCGGACCGCCGTACTTCTCCGGCCAGGCCGGCGCCACCCAGCCCTTCTTGGCCAGGACGCGGTGCCAGGAGAGAAAGTCCTCCTTGGCCATCTCCTCGCCCTCCTCCTGCTTTTCGCGCAGGCCGGCGGGGTAGTTCTCGGCGATGAAGGCGCGGACCTCGTCGCGGAACGCGACGTCTTCGGGCGAGAAATCGAGGTTCATGGCGGACTCCCGGAAATCGGCCCTCTTGGGGGACCGTCTTTGGCTTTCGGGAGTCACCTTAGAGTTCGAACGAACGTTTGGAAAGATGACCTTAGCGTCAACGTAAACAATGTTCAGGTGGCCGCTGGAACGGACAGGTCATGCGTCCTTCGAGGCCCGCGACGCGGGCGCCTCAGGATGAGGGAATCTGTGCGAGCAGCGTCACGGAGTTCCTCATCCTGAGGTGTGAGCCGAAGGCGAGCCTCGAAGGACGCAGGGCGTCACCGGACCTCGCAGGCCAGCCGCACCAGAGCCAAGGCCGTCACCCCGCCGACGCCCTCCTCCTCGGCGATGTCCAGGTTGATCAGCGGCCGCTTGCCCAGCGCCTCCAGCAGGCGGGCATGACCCTTGGCGGTTCCGACATGGCCGGCCTGGCAGTGAGCGACCAGGGCCGGATCGATCGCGTGCAGCACCGCGGCGGCGGCGGCGGCGGCATAGCCGTCCAGCAGAACGGGGACCTTCTGGACCCGGGCGGCCAGGATCGCCCCGACCAGGGCGGCGGTCTCGCGACCGCCCAGTTGGCGCAGAGCCTGCAACGGATCGGACAGGTCATCCTCGCCGGCGGCGCGGGCCACGGCGGCGGCGACCGGTTCGGGCGCGTCGCTCCAGTCCGAGGCCTCGCCGCCGAACAGGGCCAGGGCGATGGCGCCGGCGGCGCGGTCGGTCTCGGCGGCGATCACGCCGGGGATCAGCAGGTCGGGCTGCTTGGCCAGGGCCTCCATGCCGAAGGCCATGGTCGCGGCGCATTCCTTCTCGCTCATCGACGCTTTGATGGCCGCGTCGGGCGTCGGGCGGTCGATGGCCAGGTCGAAGGCTTCCAGGCCCGCGCCCTGAACGCCGGCGATGCGACAGACATTGGCCCCGCCGGCGGCCACGACTTCCAGCCGCTCGCGAGCGTAGCCGCGCGGCCCCACGCCTTGGCGCGCCCCGGCATAGAGCGCGACGACCGGGCGCAGCACCGCCGGCGGGGTCTTGCCGGTCCAGGCCGTCAGCCAGGCCGAGATCGCGGCCAGGCGATCACCGCCCTCGAGGTCCGAGGTCGGAGCGGGCGGCGCGTCGGCGGCCAGCTTGCGGATGTCGTCGAAGGGCGAGGCGGCGGATGAGGAAGCAGTCATGAGGCGCGGGCTTAAGCCAGCCCGCGCCTCATGCAAAGGGTGTCGGCGTCAGTATCGCGATCAGCTCGCGGCGGAGGCCGCAACCACGGCCTTGCAGACACCGTCACGCTCGGCGATCAGGGACGCCTTGGCGTCACCCTCGGCCTTGGCGGCCTGGTTCCTGGCGGTCTGTTCGGCGGTGTTCGCCCGATCGCGGATGAGGGGCTCACGCCCCCGCCGCTGCACCTTGACGAACGCCTCGAGAGCAGAGGCGTCCATGGCGCCCAGGCTCTCGGCCTTGGCCAAACCCAGGCATCGGGAGGCGCGCAGCAAGGCGCCGTCGCTGATGCGCTCCGCCGCCAGGGCGGGCGCCGCAACGGAAACCACGAGGGTCGCGGCGAGGGCGGCGCTCAAGATACGCATGGGGAATTCTCCTTGGCGGGATGGGTTTTCAAGATGGAGGATGGGAGACGCGGAACACATCGAATGGACGAGACGCGCTTGCGCGCCCGACCCGCAGCGGCGACATTCGGGACCATGACTTCACCCCCGCCTATGGCGCCGCCTCCCGGCGTCCGTCCTCCCCGCCCGATCGCGACGCCTTGCGTGAAGGTCTGCGCGGTGGATGGGCAAAGCGGCTTTTGCCTGGGCTGCCGGCGAACCCTTCCGGAGATCGCCGGCTGGGCTCGGCTGAGCGACGAGGAGCGGGCGGCGATCATGGCCGACCTGCCTCGTCGCCCGGACCCGATGGCCAATCTGATGATCGGCCAGGGCTAAACGGTCCCTAGTTCGCGGTGTTCATCGCCGCGCCGGTGCTCGCGCCGCCCAGCCAGGCCGAGCAAGTGGTGGAACGTTCGGCGAGCAGCTTTTCCTTCTTGGCGCCCTCGGCCTTGTCGCCTTCCTTCTGCGCGCCCGAGATCTTGTTGTTGGCCGACGCGCGGACCGGCAGTTCGCGGGCGCCGGTTTCCTGTTTCAGGAACGCATCGATGCCAGCGGTGTCGAGCTTGCCCAGGCCTTCCGAAGCGGCCAGGCCACGGCAGCGGGCGGCTTGCAGGAACTGCGTGTTGCTGATTTCGGCGGCCTGGGCCGCTCCGGCCAGCCCGGAAAGCGCAACGGCGGCGGCGATGATGACCTTCTTCATGGCGTTGTTCCCTCAACAAGCACTGATTTGATGAACAGCCATATGCCGCCGAGGCGTGCCGAATTGAAGTTAAATCGAAGTCATCTTGCACATTACTTAGACGTAACGTTAGCATTGGTAAGTATTACAGCTTTTTAATTTTCCATTCACTCGGCGGTTTGTTAACTTTACCGAACTGTGAACGCTACGATTCACCGATTGCAAACCCATTCGCGACTATTCTCCCCGCAACGGCCGTAGAAACGGCTAGCAAGCCGGTATGGCGGGGTGACTTCGATGTTCAAGTTCGCGGCCATCGCAATCGTAGGGGCGCTCTCGGCGATCGGGGCGGCGAAGGCCGTCGTGTCGCTGGACGCCCCGCGCCAGCCGGATCTGCGCGGCCCCGCTCCCGCCGTGGCGACCGCCGACGACGGCGCAGCCCAGATCGTCAAGGCCGCCGACGGCCATTTCTGGGCCGAGGCCAAGGTCGACGGGCGCGCCGTGCGCTTCCTGATCGACACCGGCGCCACCGCCGTGGCCCTCAGCCAGACCGACGCCAAGCGGCTGGGCATCGACACCAAGGCCCTCGACTACAGCTACAAGGTCATGACCGCCTCGGGCGAGACCCGCGCCGCCTCGGTCAAGCTGGCCAGCGTCTCGGTGGCCGGCGCCCAGGTGCGCGACGTCGAGGCCCTGGTCGTCGAGAAGGGCCTGGAGACCTCGCTGCTGGGCATGAGCTATCTGGGCCGGCTGTCCAGCTTCCAGGCCACGCCGCGCGCGCTGGTCCTGCGCTCCTGAGCCTGGCTTAAAACCGGTAGTTCAACCCGACCTGGACGATCGGGAAGTACTTGAAGCCCTTGGCGTCGTCGCGGACGTCGTCCTCTTCCCGCTGAAGCTCGGCCTGAAAGGTCGGATCGCCAGCCAGCGTGCCGTCGGTGGCCGTGAGGTCGACCTTGGGCTTGTCGCTGAACGAAACGCCGCCCAGCACCCGGAAACCCCAGCGGCTGTTGCGCGTGAAGGTGTTGTCCCAGCCCAGGCCCAGGAACGGCTGGGTCTTGGACATCTCGACATCGCCGCGGATCGTGCCGATCTGCTCGGGCGTGAACGTCAGGTCGCCGATCTGGGTCGGTCCCGTGGGCCGGCCGTCCAGCCGCGCCTTGCGCTCGCCGAAATAGCTGCCGCCCGACAGGAAGAAGCCGCCGCCGCCGGGATGCCAGTCGACGAAGGCGCCGCCCGTGCTGGTCTTCAGCTTGGCCGAATAATCCACGCCGCTGTAGGTGTGGTCATGATCGACGTTCATCCAGTCGCCGCCGCCCCGCACGACGAAATTGTCGCTCAGCTTGTACTGCAACTCGGCCCCCAGGCCGGGCGTGCCGATATTGGCGCCGACGGCCAGGCGGCCGTCCTGAGCCCGCGCCAAGGACGGAACGGCGGCCGTGGCGGCGAGAAACATGGCGACCAGGGGGAGACGTAACATTTCGCGACCTCGCATCAGGCTTCACCCCGACCCTGAGGTTCGTTAACCGCGCAATCGCGTCCGTTGTTCCCAGGGCTAGCTGGCGACCATGTCCAGGGCCCGGGCCTCGCGCGCGTCCATCGCCTGGCGGACGGTGGCCAGAGCGCGGTCGACCACCTCCAGCCCCGCCCCGGCCGCCACGCCCTCGACAGTCAGGATCCGGCGCCAGGCGCGCGCGCCCGGCAGACCGTGGAACAGGCCCAGCATGTGACGGCTCATCGCCGCCAGATGCACGCCCGCCGCCAGCTGGGCGGCGATGTAGGGCTTGTAGAGCTCGACCGCCTCGAACGCGTCAATATCGGCGACGTCCTCGCCGAACACCCGCCGGTCGACCTGCCCCAGCAGGCCCGGCTCATGGTAGGCCGCCCGGCCCAGCATCGCCCCGTCCACGTGCTCCAGCTGGGCCAGCGCCACGTCCAGATCGGGGATGCCGCCATTGATCACGATCGTCAGGTCCGGGCGCTCGCGCTTCAGCCGATGGACCAGCGGATAGTCCAGCGGCGGCACGTCGCGGTTTTCCTTCGGCGACAGCCCCTTCAGCCAGGCCTTGCGTGCGTGGACCACGAAGGTGGTGACGCCGGCCTGGGCCGACAGGTCGGCCAGCTCGAACAGGCTCCGTTCCGGGTCCTGGTCGTCGACGCCGATCCGGCACTTGACGGTCACCGGCACGGACACCGCCGCCGCCATGGCCGCCATGCAGTCGGCCACCAGTTGCGGCTCGCGCATCAGGCAGGCCCCGAACCGGCCACTCTGCACGCGGTCGGACGGACAGCCGACGTTCAGATTGATCTCGTCATAGCCCCAGTCCTCGCCGATCCTGGCGGCGGCGGCCAGGTCGGCGGGTTCGGACCCGCCCAGCTGCAGCGCCACCGGATGCTGGCCCGCGTCGAAGCCCAGCAGCTTGTCGCGGTCGCCGTTCAGCACCGCGCCGCCGGTCACCATCTCGGAATAGAGCAGCGCCCGGCGCGACAGCACCCGGTGCAGCGACCGGCAGTGGCGGTCGCTCCAGTCCATCATCGGGGCAACGGACAATCTATGCGGTTGAAATTTCTTCATTTTTTCGACTAAATTCAAAGCTCCGAAACGCGCCCAAGTTCGCCCCTTGTACGCCTTAGCACGACACTTTTCGCCACCCTACGCCTCTTCACTGAACACGAGGCGCACACGCTTGGCATCTATCCAAAAACTCCCGTCGGGCAAATGGCGAGCCGTCATTCGCCGTGGAGGCCAATATGCCAGCCAGACCTTCATCCACCGCAAAGACGCGGACATGTGGGCTCGACGGATCGAGCGCGAGATAGACATCGGTCGAAAGCCGACATCGAAGGCCGTCCAAGGCATACGAAATTTCGCCGATCTGATCGACTTCATATTGAAGACGCCAAAGCAGTCGGTCGCGCACCAGGACGCTCGAAGGCCGCCAGCCTGGACATGCTTCGGAAGCGGCTGGGCCGTGTTCGCCCACCGGATCTCGACCGTGAAGCCCTGATCAACTTCGGACGCCAGCGCGCGGCAGAGGGCTAGGAATCGCGCGGTTTGCTCTAGACTTTTGTTTCGCATCGCTTTTGCGGAAAACTGGCGTCCATTTTTCCGCGCGATGCTCTAGTCACGGAAGCTGACGTTCGCCGGCGGCTTAGCGACGCTGTTCTTGTCGCGCGACCGATAGAACGGCATCGGCGAAGGCCTTGGGCGCTTCCTGCGGAAGGTTGTGGCCGACGCCGCCGCTGATCAGGCGATGGCTATAGGACCCCGAGAACATCTTGGCGTAGGCTGTTGGCTCTGGATGCGGCGCGCCGTTGGCGTCACCCTCCATGGTGATCGTTGGCACGCTGACGACCGGGGCGGATGCCAGCCGCTGCTCCAGGTCGTCGTACTGCGCCTCGCCGTTCGCCAGCCCCAGACGCCAACGGTAGTTGTGGATGACGATCGCTACGTGGTCGGGATTGTCGAGCGACGCCGCCGATCGATCGAAGGTCGCATCATCGAACCGCCACCGCGGCGAGGCCATCTGCCAGATAAGCTTGGCGAAGTCGCGCCGATTGCGCTCGTAGCCGACGCGGCCACGCTCGGTCGCGAAATAGAACTGGTACCACCAGGCCAGTTCGGCGGTCGGCGGCAAGGGCGACTTGTTGACCTCTTGGTTTCCAATCAGATAACCGCTGACCGACACCAACGCCTTGCATCGTTCGGGCCACAGCGCCGCGACCACATTGGCCGCTCGCGCGCCCCAGTCGAAGCCGCCGATCACCGCCGTTTGAACCTTGAGCGCGTCCATCAAGGCGACGACATCCATGCCCAGGGCGGCCTGCTGCGCGTTGCGCGCGGTATCGTCTGATAGGAACCGGGTCGTACCATAGCCGCGGAGATGCGGCACGACGACCCGATAGCCTGCCTCCGTCAACAAGGGCGTCACCTCGACAAAGGCGTGAATGTCGTACGGCCAGCCGTGCAGAAGAATGATGACCTGGCCGTCGATAGGGCCGGCGTCGATATAGCCGATGTCCAACGCTCCAGCGCGCACCTGCCGCAGGGGGCCGAACGTTACCCCAGCGGACGGGCTCATAGCTCTGGTGACGGCGAACGGCGACATCGTCGCCGCGCCCGCCAGAGCGCCGACCTTATGAATGAAACGCCGGCGGGCGTTGGCTACCAGGGGCATTGATCTCTCCCGGAAAGAGGCGATACGGGTTGGGCGGGTCAGCGGGTCAGATGCGCGGATGCGTCGGAATTCGCTCGGCGAGCGCCTGGCGTTTCGTGGCTTGCGGGAGAATCTCCGCGGGTGACGCCGCGGGCAAGGCTTCACTGGGCCGACGCGGCGTCCTCGATCAGCGCGGCGACCTTGTCGGGGTGGGAGACCATCAGCGCGTGGGAGCCGCCCTCGACCGCGACGGTTTTGCGCGCGTGCGCCCGTTCGGCCATGAACCGCTGGGTTTCGGCGGGGATGTTGCGGTCGGCCGAACCATAGATCACGTATGACGGAAGCCGCTTCCAGGTCGGCGTGGTCGCCATGTCGGCAAGCGCGCGTCCCGTCACCGGACGCTGGGTCGCGGCCATCAGGGCGGCCTTGGCGGCCGGGACGTCGGCGGCGAACTGGGCCTGGAACTTGGCGGGCTGGATGTAGAAGTCCTCGTCGCCGTCGGGCAGCGCCACCGGCGCCAGGGCGGGAGCAAGGGTGGCGCCCGGGAACTTGCCGGACAGCGACAGCGCCGACTCCCCGGCCTCAGGCAGGAAGCCGGCGACATAGACCAGCGCCTCGACGTTGCCATTGCCGTTCGCCGCCTCGGTGATCACCTCGCCGCCGTAGGAATGGCCCACCAGGATGACCGGCCCGGGGATCGACTTGACGAGCGCCGACACCGTCGCGGCGTCCGAACCCAGGGCGCGCAGGGGATTGGCGGCGGCCACCACCCGGTAGCCGTCCCGGTTCAGCCGCGACACCACGTCGTTCCAGCCCGAGGAATCGGCGAAGGCGCCGTGGACGAGGACGATCGTCGGCTTTTCGCCTTGCGGCGCGGCTTGCGCCGCCGCCGCGCCTGACAGGGCGAGGACGGCGGCGAACGACAGGGCTTGGAAGGGCTTGCGCATCGATGTCTCCGTGGCGGCCGGGGTGGCCTCGCGCAAAGGATGCGTCGCCGGGCGGGCCCGCGCCTATCTCGCGAAAGGGCCTGCCCGCCTCCCCCCAAGGTTTAGGACGACCGCGCCGTGGGCGCGGGACCGATGGTGCTAGAGCAGAGTCATGCCGCCATCGACCTTGAGGTTGACGCCGGTAATGAAGCTGCTGGCGTCCGAGGCCAGGAAGAGCGCCGCCTGGGCCAATTCGTCGGGACGACCCAGACGACCCAGACGACCCAGCGGAATACCGGCCGCGACGGCGGTTTCGAACGCTTCGCGTTCGGACGGCGGGACGCCGAGCTTGTCCAGTATCGCGGTGTCGGTCGGGCCCGGGCTCAGGATGTTCACCCGGATCCCGCGGGTCTTGAACTCCAGCGCCCAGCCGCGCGCGAAGCCTCCCAGGGCCGCCTTCGAACCGGCATAGACCGCGTGTCCGTCCAGGGCCTTGTCGCTGGCGATCGAGCTGGTCAGGATGACCGAACCGCCGTCACGCAGAAGCGGCTGCATCTTCTGGACGCCGAAGAACACCGCCCGCGTGTTGATCGCGAACTGAGCGTCGTATTCGGCCTCGGAAACATCCGGCGACCGGGTGATCGTGTTGACCCCGGCATTGGCCATGTAGATGTCCAGGCCGCCGAAACGTGAGCGCACCAGCTCGGCGACGGCGTCGTGGTGCGAGAGATCGGCGACGTCGCCGACCAGGCCGACGGCCCGGGGACCGATCTGCGCGACCGCCGCGTCGACCACCTCGGCTCTGCGCCCCGTGATGATGACCGAAGCGCCTTCGCGCGCGAAGAGCTTGGCCGACGCCAGGCCGATGCCGCTGTTGCCGCCGGTGATCACGGCGACCTTGTCGATGAGGGTGTCCATTTTCGTGCGGCCTCCAAGGGCGTTGCTGTGCGGAGCACCCCAGATAGCCTTGACGGGAATTCAAATAAGGTGGGCCAATGGCAAAGCCTTTGTTCCATTATGGATCAGATCGTGGACCCTCTCGACAACGCCGCCGGCTTGGCGGCCTTCATCAACACCGTGGAAGCGGGATCCTTCAGCGCCGCCGCGCGGGCAGCCGGCGCGACCCCCTCCTCGGTCTCCAAAAGCGTCGCGCGGTTGGAGCGCCGGCTCGGCGTCATCCTGTTCGCGCGCTCGACCCGGACGCTGAACCTGACCCCGGAGGGCGCCGCCTATTTCGAGCGGATCACGCCGCTGCTGCGAGCCCTGGCCGAGGCGCGGGACACCGTCCAGACGGCGGCGGCGGCCGAAGGGCGGCTTCGCGTCTCCCTGCCCACCGATCTGGGTCGCCTGCTGATGGATCCGCTGACGCGGGTCTTCCTTCAGCGACACCCCCGGATCCGCCTGGAGCTGGACATGACCGACCGCCATGTCGATCTCATCCGCGAGGGCTATGACCTGGTCCTGCGCGCCGGCCGGGTGGACGACACCGAGCTGGTGGTTCGTGCGCTCGGCGAGGCGCCGCTGGTCCTGGTCGCCTCCCCCGGCCATCTCGATCACTATGGGCGCCCCCAGACCCTCGAAGCGCTTCGCAGCGCGCGCCACGTCCGCTACCGGCTCGGCGGTCGACCTTTCCCGATCACGTTCGCGGACGGCTCGACGCTTTCACCGGAGGGGGTTCTCGATTGCGACGCGGGGTTCGCGCTGAGAGCCGCGGCGGTCAACGGGGTGGGGATCGCTCAGCTGCTACGCTGGACGGTGGACGATGACCTGCGAGCTGGCCGCCTGGAGATTGTCATGCCCCATGCGCCCCTGCCCACGGCGCCGCTGCAGATCCTCCACGCCTTTGGCCGCTTTCAACCCCTGAGAGCGCGACTGTTCGCCGACTTCGTGGCCGACCAGGTGGCGGCGCTCGGTCGTGCGACCGACGCCCCAAAGGAGGGTTAGTCGGCCTAGACCAAAGTACAGTTCCGTTTAGAGGGTCCTCGCCGATACCAACACTGTCGAGCCGTGTTAATCGGACACGACAGGGATGACGA
Organism: Caulobacter sp. BE254; assembly: GCF_031457295.1. Lineage (NCBI taxonomy): Bacteria > Pseudomonadati > Pseudomonadota > Alphaproteobacteria > Caulobacterales > Caulobacteraceae > Caulobacter > Caulobacter sp. BE254. The sequence continues at coordinate 258,432 of NZ_JAVDWJ010000004.1, forward strand.
ACGTAAGAGTTTTTCCGATTTCATCTTACGGCCGACGAAGCGGCAGACGAGCGTCCCACCTGTCCGGCTCAATAGCACGGCGCTCGCGGTCCAGGACCTGGGCCGCAGGCGCCGTGCACCGACAGTCGGTCAGTGAGGAGACCCGCCATGACGCCCCCCGACCAAAGCCCTTCGATCACCGTCGCCCGTGAACGTGGTCGCGTCCGCGTGCTGTTCGAAGGCCATGACATCGCCGACAGCGACGACGTGGTCGTGGTGCACGAGGCCGGCCGTCCGCCGGTCCGTTACTTCCCGCGCAAGGACGTGTTCATGGTCTTCCTGAGCCAGACCGACAAGGTCACCCGCACCCCCGACAGGGGCGAGGCGCGCTACTTCACGATCTATCGCGACCAGCACCTGGTCGAGAACATCGCCTGGTCCTACGACACGCCCGGCGCCGTCTTCGCCGAGATCGCCGGCCGCATCGCCTTCCGTCCCGAACATGTCGAGTTCCAGGTCCACGGACACACGCCGGCCGACACGGCGATCGAAGACGAGGCCGTCGAGACCGACGATCGCGGCCGCGAGCCGGCGACCTGACGCGACACCCATGCCAGAGGAGGACAGGATGAGCCCGGCCCCGATCAAGATCCTGCTGCAGACCACCATCGCTCCGACCACGGACGACTGGTCCATCGCCCGCTTCAGCAAGCTGGGTCAATTGCTCGCCGCGCAGGTAACGGCCGACGGCCAGCGGATCTATGAGGTGACCCTGCGCGACCGCGACCCGCTGGGCGCGCCCGACTCGGTGCTCTCGACCTTGGACCACAGCAACTTCGACCAGCTCTGGCTGTTCGCCGTCGACGTCGGCGACGGGCTGACGCACGAGGACTGCGGCGCGATCTCGCGTTTTCGCCAGGCCGGCGGCGGCTTGATGGTGACGCGCGACCACATGGACCTGGGGTCGTCGATCTGCACGCTCGGCGGCGTCGGCGCGGCGCACTATTTCCACACCCGCAACCCACACCCCGACCCGGCCGAGCACAGGCCCGACGATCCCTACACGACCGCGATCTCGTGGCCGAACTTCCATTCCGGGGCCAATGGCGATTACCAGACGATCACGCCGGTCCTGCCGGTGCATCCGGTGCTGAGCGACCCGGCCGCCCCCGCCGGCGCCATCCGCTACCTGCCCTCCCATCCTCACGAGGGCGGCGTCCGCGCGCCGGAAGGAGCGGACGCCCGCGTCATCGCCACGGGGACCAGCAAGGTCACGGGCCGGCCGTTCAACATCGCCGTGGCCTTCGAGGCCGGGTCAACCGGCGGCCGGGCGATCGCTCAGAGCACCTTCCACCATTTCGCCGACTACAATTGGGACATCCGGTCGGGCAGTCCCAGCTTCGTCGTCGAGCCGCCCGGCGACGGCCTGATCACCACGCCGCAAGCCATGGCCGACACCCAACGCTATGTGCTCAACCTGGCCAGCTGGCTCGGCGCCAAGGCATGGACCGGCCGCGGCTGATCGCCCCTACGGCGAACCGCGCGGAAGCCTTCGATGAGGAACGCCCGCGCCTTTCGCCATGTATCTGTTCGCGCCTGACAGTCTCCAGCCCACAGCGGTAGCGAAGACCCATCGGGGCTAGACCTTTGGATAGGTGTCGCCAGATGGGATTTGAGCCGATGAAAGAGGCTCGGGGCTACACCAGCCGCGCAAGGGCCCGTAACTTGTCCATTGTGCCTCTTTTCGCGGTCGTCGACGACGACAAGGCCATGCGCGAAGCCCTGTCGGAACTGATAGAGGTGTTCGACTTTGCTTGCCTGACCTTCGACGGCGGCGAAAGCTTCATGGCCGCTTACGCGCCGGGACGCTTCGCGGGCCTGGTCACCGACCTCAATCTGGCGGGCGAAAGCGGGCTGCAGCTCCAGCAGCGCATGAAGGCGCTCGACCCCGCCCTGCCCGTCATCATCATTTCGGCTCAGACCGATCCCGCCACCCGGGCCCGCGTCCTGGCGTCGGGCGCCCTGGCCTATCTCACCAAGCCGATCAACGACCAGGTTCTGCTCAGACATCTCAACGCGGCTTTGGGCAAGGGCGGCGACTCCCAAAGCTGCGAACCCGGCTGAGATCGCGAGGGAGGACCCAGCGATGGAGCTAGCCGACCACGCCTCCGAGAGCGTGATCCTGTACGACCTGGCCGGGTCGATCAGATACTGCAACCCCGCCTCGGCCGAGCTCTACGGATGGAGCCGGGCTGACGCCCTGGACCGCCGCTTCGACAGCCTGCAAGTGGGCGGCCCGTCCTGGAAATCGATCTTGGACGCGGGCGGCTGGCGCGGAACGCTTCGCCGACGTGCGGAGCGCGGCGACGAGGTGGCGGCGGCGGTCCGCCTGATCGTGCGTGTCGATGCGTCGGGCCAGGCCACGGACGTCGTCGAGTATGGCGACCGCGACGCCGGCGAGCCGCCGGTCGCGCCTTCGGTTTCGTCCAGCGGACCTCGAAACGACCGAACCGCCTGTTGGCAACTCAGCATCGCCAACCTGCACGCGCTTTTCGACACAGGAACCGCGTCCTGGGGCGAGCGCGAATGGAGCGAGGATCAGTTGGACGCCGTATTGGAGGCGGTTCGGATCCTCGACCTCAATCCGGCGGCGATCCGTCTGTTCGGCCTGCCGATGGACCGCGACCATCTGGTGACCCGGCCCATCGCCGCCCTCTGGCCCGAACAGAGCCGCGCCCTCCTGGCGGAGTTGATCCTCGCCCTGGCGCTGAAGACCGACGACGAGGTCGAGAGGCGCGACATCGGCACGGCGGGATGGCTGAACGATGTGGTCCTGACCGGTTGGCGCGCGGGCGACCGGCGTTGCCAGGACACCATCTTCGTGACGATCGGCGGCAAGGTGGACGCGGCGAGCGCGCTGCACGAGCTGGAGGCTCGCCAGGACCGCTATCGCAACATGATCTCGACCATGCCCATCCCCATCTGGCAGGTCGACGCCTCCGCGGCGGACAGGCTGCTCACGCGCCTTGTCCCCGACGGCGCGGGCGGTGTGGGGGACGTGCCGGCTTACCTGGCCGATCATCCCGACCTCATTGATCTGGTTCATGACGTCGTTCTGGTGACCGACGTCAACGAACAGGCGATGGCGCTGATGGGGGCCAAGGATCGATCGCAACTGATCGGGCCGGTCAAATACTTCTTCGCGGCCGCGCCCGACGCGGCCCGTCGCGTGTTCCTGGCCCACTGCGCGGGCGCCACCTCCCATGTCGAGGAAATCAAGATCCCGACCCTGGACGGTCGGCTGCAGGACGTTCTGTACGTCGTGATGTTCCCCGGCGTCGGGCGGCGGTTCGACGAGACGATCGTCGTGATGATCGACAACACCGCGCGGCTCGAGACCGAGACCAAGCTCCGGCGGATCGAAGCCGATTTCGCCCACGCCGCGCGCCTGTCGACCCTTGGCGAACTCACCGCGTCGATCGCGCACGAGGTCAAGCAGCCCCTCTCGGCCATGCTAACCAACGCCGAGACCAGCCTGCGCTGGCTCGCGCGCGACGAACCGAACCTGGCGAAGGTCACCCAGCTCACCGAGCGCATCGCCGAGAGCGCGCGCCGCGCCAGCGACATCATCAACCGGATCCAAGACATGGCCGGCAAGCGCGAGCCGGCCCGTCTGGCGCTCGACCTCAACGACGCCGTCGCCCAGGCGGTCAACTTCGTGCGCCACGACACCGACGAGAAGGACATCACCGTGTCGCTGGACCTGGCCGCCGACCTGCCGCGCACCCTGGGCGATCGCGTCCAACTGCAACAGATCGTGGTCAACCTGCTCGTCAACAGCATCCAGGCGCTGACATCCATCGTCGTGGATCGACCCACGATCCGGATCTCGACCCGGCTGTATGATGGCGGCTCGATCGTCGTGACGTTTCGCGACACTGGACCTGGAATCCCTGACGCCGATCTGGGGCGGGTGTTCGACGGCTTTTTCACCACCAAGTCCGAGGGCATGGGCATCGGTCTGGCGATTTGCCAATCGATCGCCTCCAGCCATGGCGGCGCGATCACCGCCGCCAACCATCCGGACGGCGGAGCGCTGTTCACGATCACGCTGCCGGCCATGCGCGAAGCCCGCAGCGCCTCTTCTTAGAGGCCGGTTCGGCAGCTTCTCCGAAAAAGCGTGGGCGGACCTATGCTTGGGTAGAGGCGACCTCGCCCTTTCGTCCAATCGACCATCGGAGCGCCTCAACCTAGCGTTCGCCCCACGGTTCGGCGGGTTCGCGAGAGCCTCCAGGCCGAATTTCCTCCCCGCCTCGCTAGAGAGCCGACCATGAAACTCTACTATGTCACCGGCGCCTGCAGCCTCGCCGATCGGATCGCGTTGGCTGAGGCCGGCATCGCCTGCGACTTCATCCGCGTGGATCTGCACACCCGCACCACCGAGGACGGCGCCAGCTTCGACGCGGTCAACGCCAAGGGCTACGTCCCTGCCCTGGTGCTCGACAGCGGCGAGATGATCACCGAGAATATCGCCATCCTGTCGTGGATCGCCGAGCAGTCGCCGGGCCTGCGTCCGGAGGGTCCGTTGGGCTGGTTCCGCCTGCTCGAGGCCACGGCCTACATCTCGACCGAGATCCACGGCGGATTCAAACCGTTCTTCCATTCCGGCTCTCCCGACGAGAAGGCCCGCGCCGCCGCAGAGGTCAGCAAGCGCCTGGGCTACCTCGCCGAGAGCATGGACAGCGATTTCCTCCTGGGGCCGAACCTCAGCGTCGCCGACGCCTACCTGTTCGTCATGCTGACCTGGGCGCGCCGCAACGAACTGCAGATCCCGCCCCGCCTGGAGGCCTTCTACCGGCGCATGATTTCGCGCGAGACCGTCCGCACGGCGCTGGCCCAGGAAGGGCTGGAGGCCTTGGCGGCCTGAGGCGCGGGCGGCCAGGAGCCTGCGGGCCGCCCGTCAAACCCCGGACCGGCCGCCACAGCGGGACGGTTCGGGGTCCCTCGTTGAACTGCGGTGGCGCCCTATACGCGAGGATAGCCCGCCCTCGCCCTTTCACCCAATCGACCCACGACCGCTCCCGGTCCTAGCCTTCGATCCTCGGTTCTGGATCAGCTTGAGGTAACGGACATGAAGATCGTGGTGGTTGGCGGCAGCGGCCGGATCGGCGAGAAGCTGGTCTATAATCTTCGCCAGGACGACTACAGGGTTCTCGAAGCCTCGCCGACCTTCGGCGTGAACACCATCACGAAGGCCGGCCTGGAACGGGCGCTGGACGGCGCCACTGTGGTCGTCGACGTGACCCAGTCGCCGTCCCTGGACGGCCCCGACGCCAGGGCGTTCTTCGAGGCCTCGGGCCGCAACCTGCTCGCCGCGGGCCTGGCCGCCGGGGTCCGGCACCACGTCGCCCTGTCGATCGTGGGCACGGACCGGCTACAGGACAGCGGCTACTTCCAGGCCAAGAAGATCCAGGAAGACCTGGTCAGAGCCTCCGGTCTTCCCTTCACGATCCTGCGCTCGACCCAGTTCTTCGAGTTCATCACGGGCGTGGTGCAGAACGGCACGGATCGTGACGTGGTGATCTCGCCCGCCCTGGTCCAGCCGATCGCAGGCGAGGACGTCGCCGAGGCCCTGGCCGACATCGTCCTGAGCCCGCCGCTGAACCGAACCACCGAGGTTGCGGGCCCGGAGCGCCACCATCTGGACGACCTGGCGACCCAGGTCCTCACCGCCTACGAGGACACCCGCCGGGTCACCGCCGACGTCCATGCCCGCTATTTCGGCGCGGAGCTGAACGATCAGTCCCTGCTCCCCGGCGACCAGCCGCGCATCGCCCCGACCCGTTTCTCCGACTGGCTGCGCCAGAGCCTGCAATCGCCGGCGCCGGCGGTCCTTCACCCCAAGCGGAAGGCTTGAATCCCATGAAGATCATAGTCACGGGCGGCACGGGCGTCGTCGGATCCAAGGTCGTCGACATCCTGACGCGCCAGGGCCACCAGGTCACGGCCGCTTCCCAGCGGACGGGCGTCAATGTCATCACCGGCGAGGGCCTGGAGGAGGCGCTGGTCGGCGCCCAGGTCGTCGTCGATGTCGTCAACTCGCCAACCTATGACGAAGCCACAGCCATGCGGTTCTTCGAGACCTCGAGCCGCAACATCCTGGCGGCGGCGGCGTCCAACGACGTGCGCCATTACGTGGCCCTGTCGATCGTCGGCACGGAACGGCTGGCGGAGAATGGCTACTTCCGCGCCAAGCTGATGCAGGAGGCTGTGATCAAGGCGTCCAGCGTGCCATTCACGATCGTCCGTTCCACCCAGTTCTTCGAGTTCCTGGACAGCGTGGTCGAGGCGGCTGCTCGCGGCCAGGAAGTCCGCCTGCCGCCGGCCCGCGTCCAGTTCATCGCCGCCCAGGACGCGGCGGGCGCCCTGGCCGACACCGCCAATCGCACCCCCATGAACGACACCCTCGAGGTCGCCGGTCCGGACCCCTTCCGACTGGACGATCTGGCGCGGCGCTATCTGGCCGCGCGCGGCGACGCGCGACGCGTAACGGCCGATCCGCAGGCGCTGTATTTCGGCACGCTCCTCAACGACGAGACCTTGATCGCGGGCGCTGTCCCGCGGTTTGGCCACACCGAATTCGACAGTTGGCTGCGGGAACGGACCGCGGCCGCCCCCTCGCAATCCATCAGGACATACACGCCGTGACCGACGTCGCTCCCACCACCCAGGCCCAGCTGCGGGCGCATTTTCCGGACCTTCCCCAGTCGCCTCTGATCGACCGGGCCTTCGACTACGCCCGCGACCGCTGCCCCGCCTTCCTGTTCAACCACGCCGCCCGCTCGTGGATGTTCGCCGCCAAGCTCGCCATGCTGGAGGATGTCGCGCACGACGCCGAGATCCTGGCCGTATCGACCCTGCTGCATGACCTGGGCTTGACCGAACACGCCGTGGGCCCCAACCGCTTCGAGGTCAACGGCGCCGGCGTCGCGGCGACCTTCGTGCGCGAACAGGGCTTCGATGACCGGCGCGCGCAGCTGGTCTGGGACAGCATCGCCCTGCATGCGACGCCGTCGATCGGCGTGTTCAAGGAGCCCGAAGTCGCGCTGTGCGCGCGCGGCGTCGGCGCCGACTTCGGGACGCCCGATAACGACCTGCTGGGCGCCTCGGCGATCGCCTTGGCCGTCGCCGCCGCGCCGCGGCTCGACATGAAGCGCAGGTTCACCGCTTGCGTCTGCCACATGGCCGAGACCAAGCCGGAGACCACCTACCCCACCTTCATTCGCGATTTCGGCGAGCGGCTGGTCCCCGGCTACAAGGCTCCGTCCTGGGTCGACGTGATCGCCAACGGCCCCTTCAGCGAATAGGCCCGTACAACCGCCCCGACGGGACAGCCCTAAGCTTGGCGCAAAAATAACCCCGCCCGAAGCCGATCTGGCTTCGGGCGGGGTCTTTGGCGTTCTGAAGGCTAGTCCGCGGCCATGGACTCGTTGAGCCAGTCCTCGAACGTGATTTCCCCAAGGACCGAATCCGGACCAGGCGTCAGGGATCTGTCGTCCAGCGCGGCGCCGAAATAGAGCGCCTGGGGGTCGGCCACGACCTCGCGCGGATCCTGCTGGGCGTCCAGATATTGCTCGGCGAACGTGTCGAGGCGGAAGCTCTCGGGGCCGGCCACCTCGATCGTGCCGTTGACCGGCGGGCTCACCACCACCTTGGCCAAGACGGCGGCGACGTCGTCGGCCGCGATCGGCTGGATCTGGACCGGCGGCAGACGAATGGCGTCGCCGGCGGCCGCCGAGTGGACGATGCCGCCGACGAACTGGAAGAACTGCGTCGAGCGCAGGATCGTGTAGGGCGTCGGCGAGGCCTTGATCAAAGCCTCCTGAGCCAGCTTGGCGCGGAAATAACCGCTGGCCTGCAGGCGTTCGGTTCCCACCACTGACAAGGCGACGTGATGCTTGACCCCGGCGACCTGCTCGGCGGCCAGGAGGTTGCGCCCCGCGGTCTGGAAGAACGCCATGGCCGCGTCGTCCTCGAACGACGGCGAATTGGCGACATCGACGACAACGTCGGCCCCGGCGAGCGCCTCGGCCAAGCCCTCGCCGGTGAGTGTGTTGACGCCGGTGTTGGGCGCGGCGGCGATCACCTCCTGGCCCAAGCGGGACAGGTTGCTGACGGTCTTGGACCCGATAAGTCCGGTCCCGCCGATGACGACGATCTTCATGTCATATCTCCTCGACTATTGTCGCCGAAGAATAATATGGGCATCGAGAAGAGCGCCACGGATCGACTTTAGTCAAAACGTATGGGGCGAAACACCCGCCGGGTCATCCAGTTGTGCGAAAGATGCATCCAGGGCGCCGATAACTATATTTGCGGATCGATTTACGTCCTTTGGCGTAAGGAGAGGCGTACTTCCAGCGATGTTTTCGGTGAAACCTATACTCGCGAGCGACCGGGGCTAGGCAGGACGCCACCCGACCTGTCCCGGCGGCCGGGCCGCCCTATGCCCGAGGCCTAGTCCGGCGGACTTCGCGAACGGTGGTCGCCATCCCGCCGGGCTCGGCATCCTTGGGGCTCTTCAACTCCACCCAAGGACCAGACATGACCCCGCGCTTCGCCCCCTTCAAGATCGTCACGGACCTGACCAACGCCCTGCTGGTCGTCGAAAAGGCCCTGGCCGAGACGAGCATCGAAACCAGCCTCGCCGACCTGGTGAAGATCCGCGCCTCGCAGATCAACGGCTGCGCCTTCTGCGTCCACATGCATGTCACCGCCGCCAAGGCCCACGGCGAAACCGACATGCGCCTGTTCCTGCTCGACACCTGGCGGGAGTCGCCGCTGTTCACCGATCGTGAGCGCGCCGCCCTGACCTGGACCGAGTCGCTGACCAAGATCGCCAAGACCGGCGCCCCCGACGCCGACTACGCGCTGGTCAAGAGCCAGTTCACGGAGGTCGAGATCGCGACCCTCTCGGTGATGATCGGCCAGATCAACACCTGGAACCGTCTGCAGGTGGCCGCTCGCGCCGTCCACCCGGTCCAACCCGCCGTCGCAGCCGCCTAGGCGGCGTCACGAGATCCGAAGCCCGCCGCTTCGGAGATCCGCGGAGACGGCAGTCCTCCCTCCCCCCAGGACGAGACGCCGCTCTCCGTGCGCGCCTGGGCTCGTCGCCCCCGACGAGCCCAGGCGCGGCCGCCGGCCCGCCGGCTCTTGAAAGGGACCATCATGCTGAAATCCACCTGTATCGGCCTGGCCGCCCTGCTCGGTGTCTCCGCCCTGGCCAACGGCGTCTTCATGCTGCTCGCCCCGCAGGCCTGGTATTTCGCCGTGCCAGGCGTGACGACGACGGGGTCGTTCAACCAGCACTTCCTCCGCGACATCGGCCTGATCTTCCTGTTGATCGGCGCGGGCTTCCTGGCTGGCGCGTTCCAGCCTCGCCAGCGCCTCCTCCTCTGGGCCGTCCCGACGATCTGGCTCACGGGCCATGCTCTGTTCCACTTCTGGGAAGTGGCGGTCGGCATCTGCTCGGCTTCGGTCATTCCTCGTGATTTTCCGGCGGTGACCCTGCCGGCGATCCTGGGATGGCTGCTGACGGCCTGGGCGTTCCGCACCCAGACGACGGAGAAGGCGGCATGACCCCGGAGTCAGCAACCTTCACCCATCGGACGCCGTTGCGCGGCGGCGACGCCTCGACCGCCTCCGTGGTCGCCGACCTGATCCAGGCCTCGCTACGGGCCGCCGAGACCCGGAGTTTCGCAAACCAGGACAATGGGTGGACGAACGGCGAACCGGATCCAGACAAGGACCGCCGACGCGCCCTGCCTCGCGGCGCGGTGTTGGCGCCCTGGCGCATGAAGAAGATCGATCGCTTCATCGCGGAAAACCTCGATCGCAAGCTGAGCCTGGAGGTCCTGGCGCCGTTGGTCAGGCTGAGCTGCAGCCATTTCGCGCGCGCCTGCAGGAACACCTTCGGATTGTCGCTGCGCCAGCTGGTCCTGCGCCGCCGCATCGAACGCGCCCAGGCGCTGATGCGCGACACGCTGACGCCGCTCAGCCAGGTCGCCTTGGCCTGCGGCTTCGCCGATCAAGCCCATTTCTCGCGGCTGTTTCGCCAGACCGTCGGGACCACGCCACGCCAATGGCGGCGCGACAATCTCGCCTCCAGCCTCACCTCAAGGGACGCATCATGAACCCGCAAGACCACCACGCCTCGCGCCGCGTCGTCGTGACCGCGGGCCTGGGCCTGGCCGCCGCCGCCCTGACCTCGAACGGCGTCGCCCAGGCCATTCCTCTCCCTCCACCCCAACCAGCATCAGGAACCAAGACCATGGGCAGCGGCTACGTCACCACCAAGGACGGCGTTCAAATCTTCTACAAGGACTGGGGTCCAAAGACCGCCCAGCCGATCGTGTTCCACCACGGCTGGCCGCTGAGCGGCGACGACTGGGACAACCAGATGCTGTTCTTCCTGTCGCAGGGCTTCCGCGTCATCGCCCATGACCGCCGCGGCCACGGACGCTCGACCCAGACCGACGTCGGCAACGACATGGACACCTACGCCGCCGACCTCGCGGTGGTGACGGCGCACCTGGACCTGAAGAACGCCATCCACGTCGGCCACTCGACCGGCGGCGGCGAAGCGGCGCGCTACGTCGCCCGTTATGGCGGCGGGGGCCGGGTGTCCAAGGTCGTACTGATCGGGGCGGTGCCGCCGATCATGGTCAAGACGCCGGCCAATCCGGGCGGCCTGCCGATCGAGGCGTTCGACGCTCTGCGCACGGCCGTGGCCACCAATCGCTCCCAGTTCTACCGGGACCTGCCTTCGGGTCCGTTCTACGGCTTCAACCGCCCCGGCGCCAAGGTCAGCCAGGCCCTGGTCGACAACTGGTGGCGCCAGGCCATGATGGGCGGCGCCAAGGCCCAGTACGACTGCATCGCGGCCTTTTCGGCGACCGATTTCACCGACGATCTCAAGACGATCGAGGCGCCGGTGCTGCTGATGCACGGCGACGACGACCAGATCGTGCCGATCGCCGACGCCGCCCTGGTGGGGATCAAGCTGCTGAAGAAGGGCGCGCTGAAGGTCTACAAGGGCCTGCCGCACGGCATGGCCACGACCCACGCCGAGATCATCAACCCTGACCTGCTGGCCTTCCTCAAGAGCTGACCCCGCAGGTCAGGTTGACGCCTCCCGATCGATCGGGAGGCGTCAACCGCCGAACGGCGCGTCGCGGGCGACCGGCAGGATCACGCGAAAGATCGCGCCGCCCTCGGGGTGGTTCATCACGCCGATCCCGCCGCCGTGCTCGGCGATGATCGACTGGCAGATCGAAAGGCCGATCCCCATGCCCGTGTCCTTGGTGGTGAAGAACCCGTCGAACACGCAGTCCAGGTCCGCCTCGGCGACGCCTGGCCCGGAGTCATGGACCGACAGCGTCACGGCGTCGGCCGTGTCGACATCGATCTTCAGCGCGATGCGGCGCTCGTGAGCGTCGGCCTGCGCGATCGCCTGGATGCTGTTGACCAGCAGATTGACGACCACCTGCTGCAGCTGCACCCGATCTCCGACCACCGGCGGAAGCTGGTCGGCGTCCGCGCGCAGCAGGGTGATCCCCCGCGCGTCGAGGTCGTGGCGCACGAAATGAACGGCCTCGTCGGCCACCTCGGCCAGGTCGAGGACCAGGCGCTCCGGCTCCTGCTTGACCGCCATGCTCCGCACGCGCTGGATGATGTCGTTGGCGCGCCGGGCGCTCGCCGCGATCCGCGCGATCAGCTCGTTCACCTTGGCCAGGTTCGGCTCCTCCCGCACCAACCATCGCAGGCTGGTCTCGGCGTTGGTGACGATGGCCGCCAGCGGCTGCTTGACCTCATGGGCGATCGACGTCGCCAGCTCCCCCAGCATCGAGACGCGCGCGGCGTGCGCGAAGTCCGCCTGCAGACGGCGCAACTGGGCTTCCGTCCGCAGGCGCTCGGTGATGTCCTCGATGGTGATGAAGGTGGTGTCGAGGTGTTCCGGCGGCGCGGGATAGGTGACCGAGAACACCACGTCGCGGACCTGGCCGTCGAAGGTCGCCATCTTGGCCTGTTCGACATAGTTTCGCCGTCCCTCGAAGAGGGCGACCATCACGCGCTTGGCCATCTCCGGAGTCGCGGCGAACAGATATCGGACCGGCCCGATCAGGTCCGTGGCGGTGTCGGCCCCGAACAGGGCGACGGCCGCTCGGTTGATCTCGGTGACCAGGACGATGTCCTGGGCGATCTCCACCAACTCCGGATGGGCGTCGAGATAGGCGGCGATGTCGGTCACGCCCTCGGCCCGAAGGCGCTCGAAGACTTCGCCGGCGCCCCGCGCGTCCACGTACCAGAGGGGCGTGGGCGTATGGTGGATCAGCATCCGGAAACGGTCCTCGCCCGCCTGCCGCGCCGCGATCGTTCCTCGGGCGACCTCATCGCGATCATTGCCGGAAGGGGTCGGGACCGGCTTTTTCCATTCCTGGTTCCAGCCGCCGCGCGCTTCCACAGCGGCGGGATCCGAGCCCGACAGGCGCCACGCCATCGCCTAGGGCCGCCTTTCGCGCAGATCCTCGGGGATCGCTTCCCAGGCGCGGATCAACTCGCCGACCGAGTTCGCCTGCATCTTCCGCATCACATTGCTGCGGTGAAGCTTTACCGTGATCTGGCTGATGCCGAGGTCGAAGGCGATCTGCTTGTTGAGCCGGCCTCGCGCCACCTCGGCCAGCACCTGGCGCTCGCGCGGCGTGAGCATGGCCAGCAGGTCGAGATGGCGCCTGACGGCGGTCGCGTTCGCCCGCTGCGCCAGGTCCCGTTCGATCCCGGTCGTCACCGCGTCGAGCAGCGTCTGGTCCCGCACCGGTTTGGTGAGGAAATCGACGGCGCCGGCCTTCATCGCCTGGACCGTCATGGGAATGTCGCCGTGCCCCGTCAGGAAGATGATCGGCTTGGGATCGCCGCTCCGCGCCAGATGATGCTGCAGATCCAGGCCGCTGGAGCCAGGCATCCGCACGTCAAGGATCAGGCAGCCCGGGCGGTCGACCTCTCCAGACTCCAGCCACTCCCGGGTCGAGGCGAAGGTCGCGGCGTCGATCCCCACCGATTCCAGGAGCTCGGCCAGGGCCATCCGCACATCCGGGTCGTCGTCGACGATCCGGACCAGCGGGCGCTCCGCCGAGCCGGCGTCAGCGGGCGTCGCCGAGCCCGGGGGCTGATGTCGCAGCACCTGATTCATCCTTGTTCCCTCTGGGCTAACACGGCCATTCTCCACGGAAGACTCGTGGGCGGCGCCCCTGAAGCGGTCGGTGGCGCGCCCCGGATCGAGGGATGTTCGCCCCCCTAACTTGGGGCTACCATCACACCCTCTCCCGGCGGCAAATACGTGTTCACCCTCGCGGCTTGGGAGTTCAGGGGGGAACGGCAGGGCCAGCTTTGCGATTGATCAGGGCGATTTTCATCGCGGTGCTGCTGTCGCCGCCCGTCGCGGCGGTAGCGGCCGACCCGCCCCGGCGCCTCGCCCACTACACGCACCAGCGCTGGACCGAGGAAGGCGAAGCGCCGGCTCCGGTGCTGGCGATGGCGCAGGGACGGGACGGCTTCCTCTGGCTCGCGACCGGCGAAGGACTGTTTCGCTTCGACGGGATCAGCTTCGAGCCTATCGTCGCCGAAGACGGCGACGAGCGTCACGATCTGCCGACCGCGCTGCTCGTCGCGCGCAACGGCGACGTCTGGACCAGCTTCGGCCGGTCGCGCCGGTTCGCCGTCTATCGCGGCGGCAAGCTGCGCGTCCTGAGCACGCCGCCCGCGCCCGATCGGGTGGCGGCGCTCGCCGAGGGCAAGGACGGGACGATCTGGGCCTTGACCGCCAAGTTCGACGCCGAGCTGCTGCAGCTTCGCAACGGGCAATGGCGGTTGTTCGACGCCGACCAGGGGCTGCCGCGCGACGACGCCCTCAGCCTGTTGGTGGCGATCGACGGCACGGTCTGGATCTCGCTCTGCAATTCGGTCGTCCGATTGCGTCCGGGGGGCGAGCGGTTCGAAACCGTGCGGATGACCCCGCGCGCGAACGGAATGCTCTCGCAAGACCCCGAGGGCCGGATCTGGCTGTCCGAAAAGGCGGGGAGCTATCCGCTCACCGGGCCCGGCGGGCGCGGTTCGCCGCCGCCTCTCCGCTCGCCCTACCATACCGACGACTCGCTGATCCGCGGCGCGCCCATGTTCGATCGCTCGGGAAACCTCTGGATCGCGATGCGCTATCGGGGCGTGCAGCGTCTGGCGGTAGCCGCCGCAACGGGCTCGCCCTCGTCAGGGCGTCCGGTCGCCCGGGTCGAATCCTTCCGCGGTCGTGACGGCCTGTCGTCGGACGTGACCACCCAGGTCCTGGAGGACCTGGAGGGCAATATCTGGATCGGCACCGAAAAGGGCTTGGACAAGTTCCGGCCCGCGACCTTGCGATCCGAGCCCGAGCTGACCGATCCCGCCGCGTTCGGCGACAAGCTGATGACGGCCTCGGACGGCAGCGTCTATATCGGCCAGGCTCGGACGGTCTATCGCGTCCCGCCAGGCGGCGACCCCGAGCCCATCCTGCGCGACGTCCGCGAACCGCAGAGCCTCTGCGAGGCGCCGGACGGCGCCATCTGGATCGCGTTCGCTACGCGCATCGCCATCTGGAAACGGGACCGTCCCCTCAGGACCTTCGCCCGCCCCGACACCGACAGCATCGTCTACGACTGCGCTTTCGACAGACGGGGCGACTATTGGATCTCCGCGGCGGCCGGCGGCCTGCTCCGCTATCGGCGTGGACAGTGGGCGGCGATGGTCGAACCGCCTGGCGCTGGCCGTCCCCAGCCCATGACCATGGTCCGCGACGCCCAGGGACGCCTGGTCGTCCAGTGGACCGACCGCAAGCTGACCTGGATCGACCAAGCCGCGCGCGCGGTCGCGCCCCTGGATGTCGGCGCCGGTGAGGCCACGGCCCTGACGCTCTATCCGACCTCAGACGGCGACCTCTTCGCGGCCGGCGCCTTCGGCCTCTCCCGCTTCCGCCTCGGGCGCGTGGAGACCATCTGGGCCGACCAGACGTCGCCCTACAGTCGCATCAGCGGGATGGTGCGAACGCCGGAGGGCGATACCTGGATAGCCTATCCCAGGACCCTGGCGCGGATCGGCCCACAGGACCTGGAGCGCGCCTTCGCCGCCAAAGCCTTTCCGCCAGCCGGGCTTTCCCTGGGTTTCGGCGATGGCCTGAGCAGCCGCCCCCATTCGCACACCCAGCGCTCCCTGGTTCAAGGCGGCGACGGACGATTGTGGGTCGCCACCGAGACCGGCGTTCTGTGGATGGATTCCAAGCGCATCGCGCGGACCCACCGGCCGCCGGGCGTCGCGATCAAGTCGCTCACCGGCAACGACCGCCTCCACCGGGATCCCGGCTTCCTCAAGCTCCGAGCCGCGACGTCCAATGTCGAAATCGACTACGCGGTTCTGAACTTCGCCGACCCCAAGCAGGTCAGCGTCCGCTACAGGCTCGAAGGTTTCGACGAGGCGTGGATCGATCCTGGTCCACGCCGACAGGCCTTCTACACCAACCTCGGTCCCGGCAAGTATCGCTTCCGGGTGATCGCCGCCAACAACGAGGGCGTCTGGAACCGGACGGGCGCCGCGGTCGAGTTCGAGATCCCGCCGACCTTCCTGCAATCGCGCGGGTTCCTCGCCCTGTGCCTGGGCCTGGCGTTCGTCCTCCTCTGGCTGCTCTACCGTCTTCGGGTCGCCCAGATCGGGCAGCGCCTCCGGGTCGGGCTCGAGGCGCGGCTGGGCGAGCGCGAGCGCATCGCTCGTGAGCTGCACGACACGCTGTTGCAAAGCGTCCAGGGCCTGGTGCTCCGCTTCCAGTCGGTCGCCAACAAGATGCCTCCCGGGGACCAGTCGCGAGACCTGCTGGAATCCGCGCTCAAGCGGGCCGACGACGTGATCGTCGACGGACGCAACCGGGTGCGCGACCTTAGGATCGCCGAAAGCCCGAGCGACCTGCGCGCTGTCCTCGAGGAGGCCGTGGCCACGGCCGGGTTCGATCCGCCGATCGCCGTCCGCATCGTGTCCGACGGCGCGCCGCGGGCGGTGCATCCGCTAGTCTCGGCCGAGATCGGCCGGATCGCCGGCGAGGCGCTGTTCAACATCGCGCGCCACGCCAAGGCCAGGGCGGTCAAGATCGCGATCAGCTTCGCCGGACACCAGTTGAGCGTCCGGATCCGTGACGACGGCGTCGGCATCCCCGAGGCGGTGATGGCCACGGGGCACAAGCTCGGCCATTTCGGCCTCGTCGGCATGCGGGAACGCGCGCAGAGGATCGGCGGCGTCTTGACCATCGAAAGCCAAGCGGGCGCGGGCACGGAAGTGGCCGTGAAGTTGCCCGCCAGACTGGCCTTCGCGGACAAGACGCCAGGCGGGTGGCGGCTGTCCTCGTTGTTGCGTCGTTTCAGGAGTGCGTCCGTTGTCTGACCCGAGTCCCAATCCGATCCGCGTCCTCGTCGTCGACGACCACCCCATCCTGCGCGAGGGCGTCGCCGCGATCCTCGAAGACCGGGCCGACATGGTGCTGGTCGGCGAGGCCCGGGACGGCGTCGAGGCCATCGTGCGCTTCCGCGAGCTGCTGCCGGACGTCACCCTGATGGACCTGCAGATGCCGGGCATGGGCGGCGTCGAGGCGATCAAGGCGATCCGCGCCGAGCACGCGAGCGCCCGCATCGTTGTGCTCACCACCTATGACGGCGACGCCCAGGCGGTGCGCGCGCTGAAGGCGGGCGCGACGGGCTATCTCCTGAAGAGCAGCCTGCGCACCGAAATGCTGGACGCCATCCACGCCGTGCATCAGGGCCGCCGCTACCTGCATCGCAACATCGCCGACGAGATCGCCATGCACATCGTCGACGACGCTCTCAGCGACCGCGAGGTGGCGGTCCTGCAACTGGTCGCCGTGGGGAAGGCCAACAAGCAGATCGCCTGGGAGCTCGGGATTTCGGAGGAGACCGTGAAGGGGCACCTGAAGGCCATTTTCACCAAGCTGGACGTGTCCGACCGCACCCACGCGGTCACCGTGGCGGCCCGCCGGGGGATCATCGAGCTTTAGCGCCGCAGCTCTGAGCGCCGCTATCTTTGCGAACGCCGGGTCCTGGGCCGCGACATCACCAGGATCAGTCGCTCTTTTCCTCGGGGCCGCCGGGGCGGCGCTTGCGCCAGGACGTCTCGATGTGCTCGCGCATCGCGCGGGCCGCCCCCTCGGAATCGCCGGCCACGATGGCTTCGTAGACCCGCTTGTGCGCTTCGTGGGTCGCCCGCACGTGATCGACGTTGAGCCGTCCGCTATAGCTGTAGGTCTTCACGGCCTTGCTCTGGACGCTGTCGATGATCGCCTTGCTCAGCCGGTCGCCGGACATCCGCATGATGATGTCGTGGAACAGGACGTCCTCGTGGACATAGGCCGCCGGCGTGTCGATCAGCCCCTCCAGCTTCTCGATTTGCCGGCCCAGCTGGGCGGCGGCTTCGGGGGTGATGTTGCGCGCGGCCTTGCCGGCCATGCTGGCCTCCAGCGACGCGCGGATCTCCGACAGGTTGTCCAGATAGCTCAGCCCGTCCTCGCGGCGGAAAAGCGCGCTGAGGATCATCGGGTCGAGCAGGTTCCAGGACGAGGGATCCTGGATAATGGTGCCCCGCCCCTGCTGCGACACCACCAGCCCCTTTTCCGTCAGGGCCGTCGTCGCCTCGCGCACCACCGTGCGGCTGACCTCGTACATGTCGCATAGGACGTTTTCCGGCGGCAGGGCCGAGCCGGACGGATAGATTTCGGTGACGATCGCGTTGACCAGGTCCTCGACCACCGCGGCGGCCAGCCGAGGGCGACGCGCGGTTCTCGGGCCCGGGACGTTCGTCGAAGCTGTCATGACCACCGCTTATCCCGCTGCCCTGTCCTAGGTCGCTATCGTATCACAATGCGAGATTCGAGACGCGCCCTGCCTCTCGTGAGCCCGCCGCCGACCCTCAGTCAAGGGTTGCAATGCGATAATTCATCATACATATTATGTGATCAAGGGGCTCAGGCCCAGACCGATGGGCCAAGAGACCACCCCATGAAGATTACCGGCCACCGCAGCCTGACGACGATCCACGACTGGGGGCGGCCCGTGGGCGACGTCAACGGCGTGGTCGAGGCCGGTGTGACCGAAGTGCCGATCCTGCTGCTCGAGACCGACGGCGGCCTGACCGGGGTGGGCCTGGGCCAGCACGCCGACATCGACCGCGTGTTTCCCGCCGTCGAGGGCGAGGATCCGCGTGCGGTCACCGCCCTGTACGACCGCATGCTGGCCCATGTGTTCAAGAGCGGCCACGCCGGAGCGACCTACGGCGCCATCGCCGCGGTGGACATGGCGCTGTGGGACCTGAAGGCCAAGATGGCCGACGAGCCGCTGTGGCGCACGCTGGGCGCGCGCAGCCGCTTCGTTCCCGGCTACGCCTCGGGCCTGTGCTACGGCCTGGAGGACGACGCGTTCCAGGCGCACTACGCCTTGTGGGCCGAGCGCGGCTTCACCGGCGCCAAGATCAAGGGCGGCCGCGACGTGGAGCGCGACGTTCGCCGCCTGGCGATGGCCCGCGACATCCTCCGCCGCAACACCGAGCGGCCAGCCATGATGCTGGACGTCAACGAGTGCTGGAGCCGTAAGCAGGCCGTGCGCCACATCAGCGAGATCGAGGCGCGCGTCGACCTGACCTGGGTGGAGGAGCCCCTGCGCCGCTGGGACGCCGAAGGCCACGCCATCGTCAGCCGAGCGGTCAGGGCGGCCATCGCGACCGGCGAGAACCTGACCGGCCTCGACCAGTTCACGCCCCTGTTCGAGGCCAGGGCGGTCGACATCGTCCAGACCGGCAGCGTCTGGGGCGTCACCCACTTCAATCGCGTCGCCATGGCGGCCCACGCCCACAACCTGCCGGTCTCGCCGGTCGGCTACGACGCCAATCCGATCGCCCATGCGGCGGCGGCGGCGCCGAACATGGTCGGCATCGAGATCCAGGACTTCAACTTCCCCCTCGGCCTGGACGTGGATCAGCAGATCATGGACGGCGGCCTGGTCCTGGGCGACCGCCCGGGCCTGGGCGTCGTGGTCGACGAAGCGGCGATCGCCGCCAACCGCTTGAGCGGGACATGGTCCAGGCCGGGAGGCCCCCATGTCCGGCCCAGACGCGCCGGCCTGGGCCTGGTCCCCAACGGCCGCGCCGCCACCGAACGATAAGACGTCGCAAGACGCGATCGAGGAACGAACAGGATGATCAGCAACAGGCTCGGCGCGGAAGGGCCACGCGTCTCGGCCCTGGCCCTGGGCGCGGCCTCGCTGGGCGGCGTCTATCAGCCGGTGTCCCAGGCCCAGGCGAACCTGGTGGTGGCCGCGGCGCTGGAGGCCGGGGTCAACCTGATCGACGTGGCGCCCTATTACGGGGCGACGCGGGCCGAAACCGCGCTGGGCGCGGCCCTGCGCGGCGTTCCGCGCGACGACGTCGTGCTGATGACTAAGGTCGGCCGCCAGGGCGACAAGTCGTGGGACTTCTCGCGCGAGGCCGTCCTGCGCAGCCTGGACGAAAGCCGCCGGCGGCTGGGCGTGGACCGGATCGACGTCCTGCAGTGCCACGACATCGAGTACGGCGACCGCCAGCAATTGCTGGACGAGGCGCTGCCGGCATTGCGCGAGCTCAAGGCCCAGGGCGTGATCGGGCGGATCGGCGTCACCGGCTACGACCTGGCCCTGCTGGAAGAGATCGCCCTCGCCGAGGCGGTCGACACGGTGATGGCCTATTGCACCTACACCCTGCAGGACCAGCGCCTGGCGCCGGTCGCCCGACGCCTGGCGGCGCAGGGCGTGGCGGTGTTCAACGCCTCGCCGCTGGGCATGGGGCTGCTGACAGCCGACGGACCGCCCGACTGGCACCCGGCCCACGACCGCGTCCGGGACGCGGCGATGGCGGCGGCGCGGCGCTGCCGGGCGCTGGGCGCGGACCTGTCGTTCGTCGCCCTGCAGTTCGCGCTGCAGACGGCGGCGCAGGCCGGCGTCGTCTCGACCGTGGTCGGCATGTCCAGGCCCGAGACCCTCCGTCAGAACATCGCCGCCCTGACGACGCAGATCGACCCGGCGGCGCTGGCCGCCGTCCAGGACGCCCTCGCGCCGGTGAAGGACCTCGGCTGGGACCTGCTGCCGGGCCATGGCGGCAAGGCGGGCGCATGATCGACGCTCACCTGCATCTGTGGGACCCTGGCCGACTGGACTACGACTGGCTGCAACACGTCCCCTCCATCGCGGGCCGGCAGGACCCGCAGGACTGGGCGGCGCAACGAACCGGTGTGCGCCGGGCCGTCTTCGTCCAGGCCGACTGCACGCCCGGCCAGGCGCTGGACGAGGTCGACTGGGTCGCGGGCCTGGCCCACCCCGACCTGGAGATCCTCGGCATCGTCGCCTTCGCGCCGCTGGAACTGGGCGAGGCGGTCGCACCGCATCTCGACGCCTTGTGTCAGCGCCCGAAGGTTCGCGGCGTGCGGCGCTCGGTCCAGAACGAGACCGACGCCTTCATCGCCGACCGCCGCCACCTCGACGGCCTGGTCGTCGCCGCCCGCCACGGCCTGACGATCGACCTCTGCGCCCGAGACCGCCAGTTGCCGCTGCTGGTCGGCGTTCTGCACAGGCTGTTCGAGCGCCAACCCGACGCCCGCGTGGCGCTCGACCATCTGGGCAAGCCCGACATCGCCGCCCACGCCGGCGACATCGACGGCGCCCGCTGGGCCGACAGCCTGCGGGTCCTGGCCGGCTTTCCGAACCTGTCGGCCAAGATCTCGGGCCTGACGACCCAGCACCGCTGGCCCGGCGGGCGGGACGAGGCCCTGCGCCCCTATATCGACCACGCCCTGACCTGCTTCGGCCCCGAGCGCCTGATGTTCGGCGGCGACTGGCCGGTCGTCGACCTGGCCGGCGGCTACGCCCGCTGGCGCGTTGTTTTCGACGCGGCGACCGCCGCTCTTCCCCCGCGCGACCGGCTTCGGATCGAGTCCGGAACCGCCACCGCCTTCTATGCCCTGGCGCCGGAGCGCCCGCAGGAGACGCTCCCATGACCTTCGACACCGCCGTGCCCGTCGCGACCACGGCCGGCGCCGGCCGCAGGCGCCTGCAGCTGTCGCTGATGGTCAACTTCTTCCTGCTGATGGCGCTCTACAGCGGCGTGCTGGGGGTGCTGCTGCCCAACCAGATCGCCGCCCTGAACCCCGGCCAGAAGGCCAACAACCTGGCCCTGATGTTCGCCGTCACCTCGGTGTTCTCGACCCTGACCACGCCGATCGCCGGGGCCTTGTCGGACCGCACCCGCACCCGCTGGGGTCGGCGCTCGCCCTGGATCGCGATCGCCTCGCTGATCGGGTCGCTGTGCCTGTTCGGCGTCTCCTGGCAGACCAGCTTCTGGTCGCTGATGGTCCTGTGGGTGATGGCGACCGTGGCCTACAACTCGATGCAGCCGGCCATGACGACGGTGATCGCCGACCGGTTCGCCCCGGAGACGCGCGGCGTGGTGTCGGGCGTCGTCGGCGCGGGCATGACCGCCGGCCTGACCGCCGGCACGGTGGTCGCCGGCTACCTGGCCGGGGCGCGGGTGCTGGCCTATGGCCTGTTCGCCGTGGCGATCGCCGTCTCGTGCCTGGCCTTCGTGCTGATCAACCGCGAACTGTCCAGCGCCGACGCCCCCGCCCGCCCGTTCTCCTGGAAGGCCTTCGCCGCCAGCTTCTGGATCAGCCCCAAGGACCATCCGGACTTCGCCTGGGCCTTCGCCGGACGCTTCACGGTCTATATGGGCTACCAGGCGGTGGCGGCCTATCTGCTGTACATCCTGCGCGACTATATCGGCCTGTCGGACGCCGGCTCCAACCTCGCCATCGCCAACCTGGCGATCCTGACCCTGGTCTGCCTGATCGTCTCGTCCCTGGCCTCGGGCTTTCTTTCCGACCGCCTGCAGCGGCGCAAACCGTTCGTCGTGGCCGCGAGCCTGATCATGGGCTGCGCCATGGTCGCGCCGCTCGCCCTGCCCAACATGACCGGCATGTGGATCTACGCCGGCGCGATCGGCGTCGGCTACGGCATGTTCATGTCGATCGACATGGCCCTGATGACCCAGGTGCTGCCCAAGACCGCGGTCGGCGACGAGGGCAAGGACCTGGGGGTGCTGACCACGGCGGTGAACATCCCGCAGATCCTCAGCCCGGTCATGGCCGCCGTGCTGCTGCACCTGTTCAACAACAACTACGCCGCCATCTTCATCGCCGCGATCCTGTTCGTCTTCAGCTCGGCCTTCCTGGTGGCCCCGATCAAGTCGGTGCGCTGATCCTCAAAATTCATAAGATGTATGATGATAATTTGACATACGTCTTATCCAGAATTAGCGTCGGGATAAGGCCGGTAAACCGGCCAGCGGGGTAGAAACGACAGGATCCGAGGATGTCCACCAAGACCACCATGCTGGCCGCCACCGCGCTGGGCCTGATCGGCGCCTGGGCGCTTCCCGCGACGGCCAGGGCGCAGGACGCCCCGCCCGGTTCCGCCCCGAGCGCCGACACCGTGGAGGCGGTCGTCGTCACCGGCATCCGCGCCAGTCAGCAGCAATCGATTGACATCAAGCGCCAGGCCGTCGGGGTCGTGGATTCCATCGCCTCGGAGGACCTGGGCAAGCTGCCCGACCAGAACGTCGCCGAGTCGCTGCAGCGCATCGCCGGCGTGACCATCGAGCGCAACCGCGGCGAAGGCCGCTATGTCTCGGTGCGCGGCTTCGGCCCCAAGTTCAACGCCGTCACAGTCAACGGCCGCACCCTGGCCACCGACAACAACGGCCGCGAGTTCTCGTTCGACGTGCTGCCATCCGAGATCATCTCCGGCGCCGACGTCTACAAGTCGCCGCAGGCCAACATCAACGGCGCCTCGATCGGCGCGACCATCGACGTGCGCACCCTGCGTCCGCTGGAACAGCGCAAGCCCTTCAGCCTTGCCGGCTCGGTCGGCTCGACCTGGGCCGAACTGCGCGACACCAACAATCCCGAGGCCTCGGGCGTCGTCAGTTGGCGCAACGAAGACCGCACCCTGGGCGCGGCCCTCTCGGTCTCCTATTCGAAACAGAAGGTGCGCGACGACGAATTCACGATCGGCGCGGGCCACGTGCACCGCTCGAGCACGGACTCCTACTACAATCTGGCCGGCGTTCCCGGCGGCCGCATCGGCCCGGGCGTCGCGCCATTCAGCAACGTCTCGATGCCGTCGAACCTGTCGCCGTTCTTCTTCGAACGCGACAAGAAGATGACGGGCCTGAACGGCGTGCTGCAATACAAGCCGACGGACCGCCTGACCGTCAGCCTGGACGCCCTCTACGCCAAGGCCGACATCATCGAACAGCAGACCGGCCTGGCCTACGACTTCGCCGGCGGGTCGCTGGTCGAGCAGATCGTCCAGGGCGGCGAGGCGGTCTACCAGCGCTACCAGGGCGGCTTCGTCGACCAGATCATCCAGTACGACCACCGCAAGGTCACCACCGACCAACTGGGCCTGAACATCAAGTGGCAGGCCACCGACGACCTGACGATCGCGTTCGACGCCTCGACCTCCAAGGCCGAACGCCGCGGCAAGGAAGACAGCGACTTCACCACCATCCGGCGCAAGAACGTCGACACCTGGTTCGACCGGCGCGGCGGCAGCCCGATGTATTCCTACGGCTTCACCAGCCCGACCTACGCCGACGCGCCGACCAACCCACAGGGCGTCACGGCCCACTACTACATCTGGGGCGGCGGCTCCGACGTCGACGACGAGATCAAGGAATACAAGGTCGACGCCGCCTGGAAGCCGCCGGGCGCCGTCTCGGTCAGCGCCGGCTTCTCGGCCCAGAACCGCACCAAGACCATCACCTCCAACGAGATGCCGTTCGGCGAGCAGTGCGCCTATTGCGACTCCAACCAGCTCCTGCCGACCACGCTGTTCCAGCCGACGAACCGCAATTTCTTCAACGGCCAGTACGGCGACAAGATCATCCACGACTGGCTGATCTACGATCCCCGCGCGCTGATCCTGCAGGTCAAGGAGTACGCCACCCGCGACGGCAAGGCGTTCAACCAGGCCGTCTACTCCCCGTCAGGCTCGTCGGTGGTCGATGAGAAGGTGCTGCTTGGCTACCTGATGACCGACATCAAGACGGACCTGGGCTCGATGCCCCTGGCCATCAATCTGGGCGTCCGGATCGAGGACACCGACTACACCTCGTCGGGCGCCTCGCGCACGGTGACCAGCGCCAAGCCGAACGGCGCGGGGCAGAACATCATCACGGTGTCGCCGGTCGTCCCCGTCAGCTTCGACGGCCACTACACCGACATCCTGCCGTCGGTGAACGCCCGGCTGAACCTGACCGACGACCTGATCCTGCGCCTGGCCGCCTCGCGCGTGATGACCCGTCCGACCCTGTCGGACCTGTCGCCGCGCCAGTCCATCCAGACCAACCCCGGCAACGAGACGATCAAGCGCGGCAACCCCGACCTGCAGCCGTTCCGCGCCACCCAGATCGAGGGCGGCCTGGAATGGTATTTCGACGACCTGTCGCTGCTGTCGGTCGCGGCCTTCTACAAGAACATCGACTCGTTCGTGACCCTGGTCACCACGCCCCAGAAGGTCGACCAGGTGACCTTCCAGGTCACCGTGCCCGACAACGGCGACGGCGCGGTGGTGAAGGGCTTCGAGCTGGGCTACCGCCAGGTGTTCGGCCGGCTGCCCGCGCCGTTCGACGGCCTGGGCGTGCAGACCAGCTTCACCTACGCCGAGTCCAACGCCAACTACACCAACACCGTCGCCAACGTGTCGTACGGCTTGGAGGGGCTGTCGAAGTACTCCTACAGCCTGGTCGGCTTCTACGAGAAGGGGCCCATCCAGGCCCGCGTGGCCTATACTTGGCGCGACAAGTTCCTGCAGGTCGCCTCGGGCCGTAACGGCGAGCCGGAATATTTCGACAGCTACGGCCAGCTGGACGTCGGGGCGTCCTACAACGTCACCGACCACTTCACGGTGTTCATCGACGGCCTGAACCTGACC
Source organism: Caulobacter sp. BE254 (assembly GCF_031457295.1). Classification (NCBI taxonomy): domain Bacteria; kingdom Pseudomonadati; phylum Pseudomonadota; class Alphaproteobacteria; order Caulobacterales; family Caulobacteraceae; genus Caulobacter; species Caulobacter sp. BE254. Next base: position 283,559 of record NZ_JAVDWJ010000004.1, read on the forward strand.
GACGAAGACGAGTTCATCTATTCGGTCACGCCCGACCGCACCAAGGAGTTCCGCACCACCGGCCGGCGCGTCGCCGGCGGGGTCCGTGTACGCTTCTAGATCCCCTTCCCTCCTGCCGATCAAGGCCGCCGCACCACGCTCGTCGTGGTGCGGTTTTTTCTTTTGGCCGATCGGCGGACGGCCTTGACGCATAGGCCTGAGGTCAGTAGCAAACATAATACGTCTTATGTTTTGGATGGATCGATGAGGCTCGCGGGAAAGACGGCGCTGGTGACAGCGGCGGCGCAGGGGATCGGCCGGGCGACCGCGGAGGCGTTCCAGAGCGAGGGCGCGACCGTGATCGCCGCCGACATCCGCATCGAGCCCCTGGCCGACGCCGAGGACCTGATCGTGCGCCGGCTGGACGTCACTGACCGCGAGGCGATCCGGGCGATCGCCGAGGAGTTCCCGCAGGTGGACGTGCTCTACAATTGCGCTGGCTTCGTCCACGCCGGCACGATCCTCGACTGCGACGAGGACGACTGGGCGTTTTCCAACAGCCTGAACGTCACCGCCCATTACCGGATGATCCGCGCCTTCCTGCCGGGCATGATCCGGGGCGGCGGCGGATCGATCATCAACATGTCGTCGATCGCCTCGTCGATCAAAGGCGTGCCCAACCGCTTCGCCTACGGGGCGACCAAGGCGGCGGTGATCGGCCTGACCAAGGCCGTGGCCGCCGACTTCGTGGGCCAGGGCGTCCGCTGCAACGCCATCTGCCCCGGCACGGTCGAGACCCCGTCCCTGCTGCAGCGCCTGCGCGACACCGGCGACTTCGACAAGGCCTATGCGGAGTTCACCGCCCGCCAGGCCATGGGGCGCTTCGGCCGCGTGGAGGAGCTGGCCGCCCTCGCCGTCTACCTGGCTTCGGACGAGTCCGCCTTTACAACGGGTACCGCTAACGTCATCGACGGCGGCTGGGTCAACTAGGCCCAGGACAAGAGGGATACACCATGAAACTGCTCCGCTTCGGCACGGCCGGCCAGGAAAAGCCCGGCGTTCTGGATCCCCAGGGCCGGGTGCGCGATCTCAGCGGGGTGGTGGCCGATATCGACGGCGCAGCCCTGTCCGACGAGTCGCTGGCCCGGCTTCGCGCCCTGGACCTGGACGCCCTGCCCCTCGCGCCCGAAGACGTGCGCTACGGCCCCTGCGTGGGCAAGGTCGGCAAGTTCCTGTGCATCGGCCTGAACTACGCCGACCACGCCGCCGAATCCGGCCTGCCGATCCCGGACGAGCCGGTGCTGTTCACCAAGGCCATCTCGGCGATCACCGGCCCGAACGACACGGTGCTGAAGCCGCGCGGCTCGACCAAGCTGGACTGGGAAGTCGAGCTGGGCGTCGTCATCGGCAAGACCGCCAGCTATGTCAACGAAGCGGACGCCGAGGCGCACATCGCCGGCTATTGCGTGATCAACGACGTCTCCGAGCGCGCCTTCCAGATCGAGCGCGGCGGCACCTGGGACAAGGGCAAGGGCTGCGACACCTTCGGTCCCATCGGTCCCTGGCTGGTGACGCGCGACGAGGTCGCCGATCCGGCGAACCTGAAGATGTGGCTGACCGTCAACGGCAAGACATTCCAGAACGGCTCCACCGCCACGATGATCTTCAAGCCCGCCTTCATCGTCGCCTACGTTTCGCAGTTCATGACCCTTCACCCCGGCGACGTCATCTCCACCGGCACGCCTCCCGGCGTGGGACTGGGACAACGGCCGGAGGTCTATCTGGACGTTGGCGACGTGATGGAGCTGGGCATCGACGGCCTGGGCCAGCAGCGGCAGGTCGTCGGCCAGGCCTGAGCTTCGCGGCTCAGGCCACCGAAGCCGGCCAAAGAGCCGGCTCGTGACAAAACGCATTGGGGAGTTCGTGATGGTCAAAGCCTTCGTCATCCGCGGCGCCGCGGCCATCACGATCTCGACCTGCGCGCTCGTCTGGGCCGCCGCGGCCGTGGCGGCCCAGACGCCGGTGGTCCTGCACGTTTCCCCCCGGGGCGACGACCGCGATCCCGGTAGCGCCAGTCGCCCGATCCGCACCCTGACCCGCGCCCAGGCCCTGGTGCGGGCCAGCAATCTCAAGGCCGACGTGACGGTCGAGATCGCCCCCGGCGAATATCGCCTGGACCGCCCCCTGGTCTTCACCGCCGCCGACGGCGGCCAGGGCGGCCATCGCGTGACCTGGCGCGGCGCGGCCGGGACCCGTCCCCTGATCTCGGGCGGCTTCGACGTGACGGGCTTCAAGCTGTTCGACACGAAGCGCCGCCTCTATGTCGCCGACATCCCCAAGGGGCTGGACACCCGCCAGGTCTGGGTCGACGACACCCTGGCCGAGCGCGCCTGGCTCGAGATCAAGCCCTCGGACGTCCGGTTCGACGCCACCGGCTTCGAGATCGTCAATCCGGACCTGGCCTTCCTGTCGACCCTGGAGCATCCGGAGCGGCTGGAGGTCGAGGCGACGGGGTTCTTCACCGACCGCATCTCGCCGGTGGCCGCGATCGACGGCGTTCGGGTGACGATGCGCCAGCCCGCCTGGGACAACAACACCTGGGGCTACGACACCCTGTCCCAGCCGATCTTCCCCGAGGATTCGCGCCTGTTCCTGGTCAACGCCCCCGAGCTGATCGGCAGGACCAACGACTGGCATGCCAAGCCCTACCAATGGTTCGTCGATCCGAAGGCCGGCAAGCTCTACCTGCGCATCGCCGAGGACGACGACATCGCCAGGCTGCGCGTCACGGTCCCAGCCCTGCCCGCCCTGGCCTCGATCAGCGGCACGCCGCAGGCGCCGGTGCGAAACCTGACCTTCCAGGGCCTGCGCTTCTCGTACACCTCGTGGATGGGACCGTCGGAGCCGACCGGCTACGCCAACCAGCAGAGCGGAGCCTTCCTGAAGGACTCCTCGCCCATCCGCCCGGCCGACGCCTGGGCCAAGTGCGGCTGGGGCTGTCCGGAGTTCGAGTCGATGCGCCAGAAGTGGAGCCAGATCCCCGCCGCGGTCCAGGTGGCGGCGGCGCGCGACATCGTCTTCGAGGACAACCAGTTCTCGCAGCTGGGCCAGGTCGCCTTGGGCGTCGGCAACGACGCGAACGCCAATCTAAGCGGCGTCGGCCTGGCCACGCGCGGCGTCCGCGTCAGGCGCAACCTGTTCGCCGTCCTGTCGGGCGGGGCGATCATGGCCGGCGGGGTGCGCGAGGACGCCCATCACCCCTCCTCCCCGGACCTGGTCAACGCCGACCTGGAGATCGCCGACAACACCGTCGCCACCGTCAGCCAGGACTACAAGGACAACGCCGCCATCCTGACCACCTATGTCGACGGCGCGCGCATCCTGCACAACGAGATCTCGGACGCGCCCTATGACGGCGTCGCGGTCGGCTGGGGCTGGGGCTATAACGACGCCGGCGGCAATCCCAACTATGACGAGAACCAGAAGGGCTACCTGCACAACACCCGCTACGCGACGCCGACGACGCTGCGGAACACGCTGGTCGAGGGAAACCAGATCCACGGGGTGAAGACCTGGTACATGGACGGCGGGGCCATCTACAACCTGTCGGCCAACCCCGGCGCGGTGATCCGCGGCAACCACGTCTTCGACATCGGCGACCGGATCGGCGTCTATCTGGACGAGGGCTCCAAGCACTTCCGGGTGACCGGCAACGTGATCGACACCCAGGGCAAGTGGCTGAACATCAACACCGCCGGCAAGATGTACCGGCGCAGGATCTCGACGGACAATGTGGCGACCGGCAACTGGCATAATTCGCCGCGCACCGGCGGTCGGTGGCTGGCGGAGATCGGCAATGTCGCCGAGAACAACGTCCTGGTCCCGACCCGTGACTGGCCAGCGGAGGCGAGAATCGTGATCGACAAGGCGGGACCACGCTCCGAGACGGAGGCCACCCGATGAGCGTTTCCCGCCGTGGATTGATGATGGGCGCGGGCCTGGCCGGCGTCGCGGCCTCGGCCCCGGCGCTGGCAGCCCAGGCGCTGCAGACCCCGAGCCTGGAGGTCGTCGACCTGAAGGCCGGCTCGATGACCGCGCCGCTGGGCGTCGACGACCAGGCCGTGCGGCTGTCCTGGCGTCTGGTCAGCCCCGATCCCGACGTCCGCCAAACCCGCTACGAGGTCCAGGCCGCCAGCACGCGCGCCCTGCTCGAGGCGGGAACCCCCGACCTGTGGCACGCCGGCGAGGTGCTGACCGACCAGAGCATGGATGTCTCGTGGCTGGGCAGCCCGCTGAAGTCGCGCCAGATCGTCTGGTGGCGCGTCCTGGTGCGCGACAACAAGGGTCGCCGCGCGACCAGCGCCGTCGCCAGTTTCGAGACCGGCCTGCTGGAGGCGGCCGACTGGCGCGCCAAGTGGATCGCCGCCGAAACGGAACTCGCCCGCGCCGATCGGCAGGCGGGCCTGCTGTGGATGCGCGGCGACCGCCCGGCCGACCGCTCCGCCCGCGCTTTTCGCCTGGCCTTCGACCTGCCGGCGGCCGCGTCCGTGACCCTGTTCTCGATCGCCAACGAAAAATCCGAGCTCTGGCTGGACGGCCAGCCCGTCCAGCGGCCGCCGCACTCGCCCATCGCCTACGGCGTCGCGCCGATCGCCGAGACACGCCACACACTCGCCGCCGGCCGGCATGTGATCGCGGTGCGGGTCAGGGATCCGTCGGGCTTCAACGAGCCCAAGCTGCACGAGATCGCCACCGCCGTGATGGTCCGCGCCGACCTGGCCGGCGGCAAGGTGCTGCGCCTGACCTCGCGCGGCATGAAGACGGCCCTGCACGCGCCCGACGGCTGGACGGCTCTCGACTTCGACGACGCCCGCTGGGCGCCGGCCGAGGTCTCGAAGACCCAGACCCAGGCCTGGCCGGGCCACGGCGCCTTCCTGCTGCGCAAGGCCTTCGCGGTCGACCGGCCGGTGGCCCGCGCCCGTCTCTACGCCACGGCCCTGGGCGCCTACGAGGCCCAGATCAACGGCCGGCGCGTCGGTGACGCCCTGCTGACGCCGGAGAGCACCGACTTCCGCAAGACCGCGCTCTATCGCGCCTATGACGTCACCGACCTGCTGGTTGCCGGCGACAACGCGATCGGCGCGATGGTCGGCGACGGCTGGTACGGCAGCTATGTCGCCCCGGCCGGCCGCTACGCGTTCGGCGACGCGCCCCTGCGCTTCCTGGGGCAGCTAGAGATCACCTATGCCGACGGGACGCGCGAGACGATCGTCAGCGACGAGTCCTGGCGCCTGGCCCCGGCCCCGGTGACCCGCGGCGAAATCTACTATGGCGAAGACTACGACGCCCGGCTGGAACAGGCCGGCTGGTCGACCGCGGGCTTCGACGCCGCCGCCTGGCGCGCGGTCGACATCGCCCCCACCCCGCCCTGCGCCCTCAAGGCCCAGATCAGCCCGCCGATCCGCCGGATCGAGACACTGCGCGCCGCGTCCGTGACGGCGGTCGGCTCGCGCCATGTCTTCGACTTCGGCCAGAACTTCGCCGGCTGGGCGCGGCTGAAGGTGCGCGGCCGCGCGGGCCAGGTCGTGACCCTGCGCTTCGCCGAGGTGCTGGCCGCCGACGGCCGCGCCGACCAGTCCAACCTGCGCGCCGCCCGGGCGGCCCTGGTCTACACCCTGAGGGGCGATCCGGCGGGCGAGACCTATGAGCCGCGCTTCACCTATTTCGGCTTCCGCTATGTCGAGGTCGAGGGTCTGGCCGAGGCCCTGGGCCGAGCGCCGACCGCCGACGACGTCGAAGGCGTCGTCGTCTCCTCGAACCTGGCCGAGACCGGCCACCTGCGCATCGCCAATCCGGTGATCCAGCAGCTATGGCGCAACAGCCTGTGGAGCCAGAGGTCCAACTTCTTCGGCCTGCCGACCGACTGCCCCCAGCGCGACGAGCGCCTGGGCTGGACCGGCGACGCCAACGTCTTCTGGGACGCCGCGGCCTTCAACATGGACGTGGCGGCCTTCACCGAGCGGTTCGGCCGCGATATCCGCGACGCCCAGGGACCACGCGGCGAATTCCCCGACTATGCGCCGGCCGGCTGGGCGGACCTGGGCCTAGGCGCCTCGCCGGGCTGGGCCGACGCCGGCATCATGCTGCCCTGGACGGTGTGGAAGCGCTACAACGACACGGCGATCATCGACCAGAACTGGGCGGCGATGACCCGCTACCTGGACTTCATCGCCAGGAACAATCCAGACCTGATCTGGCGCAAGGAACGCGGCTACGACTTCGGCGACTGGGTGGCCCTGGACGCCAAGAGCCCCGGCGACGAGACGACGCCCAAGGCCCTGATCGGCACGGCCATGTGGAAACGGTCGGTGGAGGCCATGGCCGAGATGGCGATGGGCTCGGGCCGCCGTCCCGACGCGGTCCGCTACCGCCAGCTGGCCGCCCGTATCACCGAGGCCTTCCAGCGCGAGTTCGTCCGCCCCGACGGCTCGATGGGCAACGGCTCGCAGGCCGGCTACATCCTGGCCCTGCGCTTCGGACTGGTTCCCGAGCCCCTGCGCGCCGCCGCCACCGGCCATCTGGTCGCCGACATCCGCCGGCGCGGCACGCTGCTGTCGACGGGCTTCCTGGGCACGCCGTTCAGCCTGGACGCCCTGGCCGACAACGACCAGCAGGCCCTGGTCTACGACCTGCTGCTGCGGACCGAGTTCCCATCCTGGGGCTACATGATCCGCAAGAACGCCACCACCATCTGGGAGCGGTGGAACGGCGACGTCGGCGACGTGTCGATGAACTCCTACAACCACTACGCCCTGGGCGCGGTGACGGGTTTCATCTTCCGCCGCGTGGCCGGAATCGAGCCGATCCGGCCGGGCTTCCTGTCGTTCCGTTTCGATCCCGTGCTGGACCCCCGCGTGCCCCGAGGCGGCGGCGACTATGACAGCGTGCTGGGCCGGATCAGCACCGACTGGGCCTTGAAGCCGGACGGCGGTTTCGAGCTCCATCTGGTGGCCCCCGCCAACAGCCGGGCGGAGGTCCACATCCCCGCCCGCGCCCCCGAGGCCGTGCGCGTCAACGGCGTCGCCGCCAGCCAGGCGCCGGGCGTGACGGTCAAGGGCATGGAGCGCGGCCGGCTGGTGCTGGAGATCGGCTCGGGCGACCACCGCTTCGAGGCGCGGGCTTCGGGCTAGCGAAGCCGCGAGGCTGGCTTGTAAGATCCTCCCCCCTGGGGGATGTGGTCCAGAGGGCCGGAGGGGGCGGCGCGGCGCTGGCCCAGATCGCAGCAAGCTTACTTGGCCAGCGCCGCCCCCTCAGTCGCTCCGCGACAGCTCCCCCGAAGGGGAGCATCGAAGGGTCCATGCCTTCTACGGCTTGGTCCCGTAAATCCACCGCACGCTGTCCGTCAGCGTCTTGCCGCCCACCTCGACCTCCGCCTCCACCAGGTTCTCGCCCTCCGCCAGGTCGATCTCCCACAGCGCGACATGGTCCTGGACGGGCACGGTGGTCCAATCGCCGCCATTGAGGCGCAGCCGCACCGACGGCTGGTTGGAATAGGCCTTCACCTTCACGCGCTTCGTCCGCTTGTTGACGTCGCGGCGACTGGTGAGGTGCAGCATCGGAACCTCGGACCAGTTGGCCTGGTACCAATAGTAGGCGTCCTTGCGCGTCAGCCGGTCCTCGGTGACCAGGCCCTTGTCGTTGATGGCCGGCCGGTCGCCCTCGTTGCGCTTGAACGACGGAAAGTCGAAACCGACCCAGATGAAGTTCGACCACAGGAACGGCCGCTGGCGCAGCTCGCGCCAGTGGGTCTCGTGGAAGACCGCTTGCCATTGCTCGGGATGCCAGTAACCGTCGGCGACCGGGCGGCGCAGCACGGGGTCCTCCTGGTGCAGGATGCTCGCGCCGGCCCCGTACTCGCTGACCCCGATCGGCCGCTTCGGCAACCGGGCGTGCAGGTCGTCGGCCCAGGGGCCGATGTCCTTGGCCTCGGTCCAGTACCAGCCGAAATAGCGGTTGTAGGATACAGTGTCGCTGTGCTGGGCGATCGGGTCGTCGTCCTTCAGGCAACAATGGGCGTAGGTCGTGGGCCGCGTCGGATCCATGGCCTTGGCCGTCGACTGCAGCGCCGCGAGCAGGCGGTTGGCGGGCTCGCCCGAGGTTCGCAGCTCGTTGCCGATGCCCCACAGGGCCACCGACGGATGGTTGACGTTCTGGGCGATCAGCTCGCGCATCTGCTGCACCAGGTTGTCGCGAAACGCGTCGGAGGGATCCAGGTCGTCGATCAGCGGCGCCTCGGTCGTCAGAAGGACGCCCAGCCGGTCGGCCTGGTCATAGACCCGCTGCGGATGCTGCATGTGGGCCAGCCGCAGGGCCGTGACGCCCATCTCGGCCATGATCCGCATGTCCTCGTCGATCTCGGCGTCGCTGACGACCGGGCCCTTGCCGAAGCGGGTAGGCAGCTGGATGTTCGCGCCGTAGAGGGCGTAGGGCTTGCCGTTCAGCAGGAACCGGCCCTCCCCGTCCAGGCCCACCATGCGCACGCCCAGTGGAACCTCGGCGGTGTCGACCAGCTTGCCCTGGACCCGCACCTCGGTGCGCAGGCGATAGAGGTAGGGCGAGCGTCGTCCCTCCCACAGCCGAGGCTTCTTCAGGACCAGGGTCTGTTCGATCGGCCGCATCTGGCCGGCGGCGACGCTGGCCGCAGCCGTGGCCTCCGCCGCCACCGCGCCGTCCGCGTCGAGGATCCGCGTCACCACCTGGACGCTCGCCGCCGCGGCGCGATCGTTCCGGACCAGGACCTCGGCCCCGATCGTCGCCCGACCCGCCGCCAGGGCCTGGGTGCGGGCATAGACGCCCGGCCCGCCCCAGTCGCCCAGGTCCACGTGGACATCCGAGGTCTCGACCAGCTTGACCGGCCGATAGAGGCCGCCGAACACGTTGAAGTCGCCGTTCAGCGGCGCGAACCGGGTGTTGCGCGCATTGTCGACCCGGACCGCCAGCAGGTTCCGGCCTGGTTCGAGCGCCGACGTGACGTCGTAGCGGAAGGCCGCGTAACCGCCTTCGTGCGCGCCCACCCGTCGCCCGTTCAGGAAGACCTCGGCCTTCAGCGCCGCGCCGTCGAACTGCAGGAAGTAGCGCCGGCCGGCGCGCGGCTGATGATCCAGCCACAGCCGATACCAGGCTGGGCCGCGGTAATAGGCGCCCTCCGGCTCGCCCCGCGCCTTGGCCCCGCCGAGGCCGGAGTCGGCGGCGTTGTAGGTGTGGGGTGTCGATACCATCGCCCAGCCGGAATCGTCGAACGCCGGGGCCTCGGCGCCGGCCGCGTCTGCCCGGAGGAAGCGCCAGCCGTCGCGCAGTTGGGTCACTTCGGCTGCCTGGGCCGCGCCGAACGCCCAGACGGCCAGGCCCAGCGCCAGGCAGGATCGCAACAGCCGGAATGATCGGGCTTTCATGGCGTCTCTCCATCCTTTTCGAGGCGCATCACGTGGGATCAGGCCAAGCGCTGGATGTCGCGGGCGCGAACGTCGCGACTGCGCACCGTGCGGAGCGCCGCGCCGGGGGAGAGGCTGGAGCGCACGCCGTCGATCGCCGCGCCCTGCACGTCGTCCAGCACGATGGCGGGCCGGGCGTCGGGCCTTTCCACCGAAAAGCTGACATCGCGTATGCTCACGTTGCGGGCGTGGCGCACCCAAAGGCCGTGGGCCGGGAACGCGCCCATGAAGCTGGGCTCCAGCGACGACTTGGGCCGCTCTTCGATGTCCCGCATCGCGTCCTCCCGCGAACCGCCACCGGCCGAGCGCACGTGGATGTCCGAGAAGCTGACGTCCTCGATGATCCCGCCGGGCAGCCCGACCACGCCGCTGGCGTACGGCCCCGGCGCGCCCGAGACGTTGATGTTGGAGAAGCTCACCCGCCGCACCTGGGACGGGCCATTGCCTTGCGGCGCGCGGTTGCGCCCCGACAGGCGCACGAAGATCGGATGGTTGACCGGGTTGCGCAGCAGGATGTTGGAGAAGGTCACGTCCTCCAGCACCCCGCCGTCGATCGCGCCCAGCTGCAGGCCGCGGGTGTTCTCGCAGATGCAGTCCGACACCAGGATGTTGCGGAAGCCGGCCACGGAATCGGTGCCTAGCTTGATCCGGCCCAGCACGCCGATATCGTCCACCGACCTGTAGGGCGAGGGCTGGTAGGTCCCATCGACCACCGTGCCCAGCAGGTAGCCGCTGGTCTTGCAGCCGATCACGCTGACGTCCTCGCAGAAGCGCGGCGCCTGCAGGGCCATGCTGCTCTTCAGCACGATGGCGTCGTCCTTGGGGGCGTTGACCAGGCAGTTGGTGACCTTCACGTCGCGGCAGGCGTCGATGTCGATGCCGTCGCGGTCGGTGTCGACGGTCAGGCCGTCGATCCGCACATTGGTCGAGCCCAGCACGTAGCAGGCGAAGTGGCCGCCCTGCAGGATGGTGAAGTCGCGCAGCAGGACGTTGCGGCAGCCGGTCAGGCCGATGGCCTTGTTGCCTCGCCCCTCATAGGCCATCTCGCGGGGGATCGCCCGGCGGGCGGCGTCGGGGCTCAGCCCCTGCTCGGCCGGCGACGTCCAGCCGGCCATGCCATGCCAGCGCGGCGCGGGTCCCTCGCGGTCCAGGCCCAGGCCATGGATCAGCCCCTTGCCGATGATGGTGACGTCGTTGACCCCGTCGCCATAGATCAGGCTGTTGTGGAAGTGGCTGACGCCGTAGTCCTGGAACTGTTCCTCATAGACGTTCTCGGGCAGGTCGTAGCGGCCGGCGTGCTTGCGAGGATCAGCCGCTTCGATCACCGAGCCGTTCATCAGCACCAGGGTGACGAAGCTTTTCAGCCGAATCGAGAAGCACAGATAGTGGCCGGCGGGGATCACCACCGTGCCGCCTCCGGCCGCCGAGGCGGCCTCGATGGCGCGGTTGACGGCTCCGGAGTCGATGGCGATCCCGTCGCCGACCGCCCCGTGGTCGCGCACGTCGTGGAAGCCCGTCAGCGACCCCGTGGCCCGCACCAGCGACGGGCTGGCCGCCAGGGCCGCGCCCAGCCCAAGCGTCACGAAGCGACGGCTGAACTCCGCCTTCTCGCTGATCGCGCCTTGCGCCATGCGCCCTGCTCTCCGCCTGTTGAACGGCGCGCATGTTGTATGACGTATTATCTTATATCAACCCCTTTGACGACGAGACTTCAAGCGACCCGGTCCAGCGGCGGCTCGCCGTCGAAGAAGCGGTCCAGATTGTCGGCCGCCCGCATGCCCATGGCGGTGCGGGTCTCCAGGGTGGCGCTGCCCAGGTGCGGCAGCAGCACGGTGTTGGGCGCCGCCAGCAACGCCGGACTGACCTCCGGCTCGCCCTGGTAGACATCCAGACCCGCGCCGGCGATCGTCCCGTCGACCAGGGCCCGGGCCAGGTCGGCCTCGGCCACCACCGAGCCGCGCGCCGTGTTGATCAGGATCGCCGTCGGCTTCATCCGCGCCAGCAGGGCCGCATCGACTAGGTGATGGGTCTCGGGACCGCCGGGGGTGTGCAGCGACAGCACGTCGGCGGCCGCCGCCAGGCTCTCCAGCGTCTCGTGATAGGTCGCGCCGTCCTCGTCGTCCGCGCGTCGGCGGCTGTGATAGGCGATCTCCATGCCCAGGGCGGCCCGCGCCCGCCGGGCGGTGGCCCGGGCGATGCGGCCGTAGCCGACCAGGCCCAAGGTCTTGCCCGCCAACGATTGGCCCAGCATGTGGACGGGCCGCCAGCCCGTCCATCGGCCGGCCCGCAGCTCCCGTTCGCCCTCGCCGGCCCGGCGGCTGGTCATCAGCATCAGCAGCACCGCCAGCTCGGCGGTCGCGTCGGTCAGCACGTCGGGCGTGTTGGTCACCACAACCCCCGCCGCCCTGGCCGCCGCCAGGTCGATGTGCTCGTAGCCCGCGCCGTAGTTGGCGATGATCCTGACCCGCGCGCCGGGCGCGGCCAGGACCTCGGCCGTGACGCGATCCGAGACCGTCGGACACAGGGCGTCGTAAGCGCCCATCGCCGCGCGCAACTGCTCCACGCCCAGCGGCGTGTCGCCCTCGTTCAGCGTCACGTCATAGCGCTGGCGCAGCCGGGCCTCGACGACTTCGGGCCAGCGGCGGCTGATCAGGATCCTGGGCTTCATGTCCTCTCCGCATCGGTGGTCGGCGACGCCGAACGCCTTTCGTAGCCATCCTCGGCCGGCGCGAACAGGTGGTTACGGTCAGCGCCGACGGAACATGGGCGCGCGCTTCTCGGCGAACGCCGCCCGTCCCTCCGCCGCGTCCGCCGTGGCGAAACAGATCGTCTGCAGGTCGCGCTCGTATTCGACCGCCTTCTCATAGGGCATGGCGTGGGCCGCCTTGAGGTTCAGCTTGGCGGTCTCGGCGGCGATCGGCGCGCGCGAGGCGATCACCTCGGCGATGGCCCGCGCCCGGCCCAGCAACTCGCCGGGCGCCACGACCTCGCTGACCAAGCCCCATTGCCGGCAAGTCTCGGCCTCGACGGCGTCGCCGGTCAGGATCATTAGGGCGGCGTTCGAGGCGCCGATCGAATGGACCAGGCCGGCCGCCATGCCGCCGCCGCCGATCCAGCCCAGCTTGATCTCGGGGGCGGCGAACCGGGCGTTGGCCGAGGCGATGCGGACGTCGCAGCTCATGGCCGTCTCCAGCCCGCCGCCGAGGGCGTAGCCGTTGACCGCCGCAATCGTCGGCTTGCGGCACAGCCGCACGGCGTCGCAATAGTCCCCGCGGTTCCGGAAGTCCCAGGGGGTCTGGTACTGGTCCAGGGTCGAGATGTCCGACCCGGCGCAGAAGGCCTTCTCCCCCGCCCCGGTGATCACCACGCAGCGGATGGTGTCGGAGGCGTCGACCTGCGCGATCGCCGCCTCGACGGCCTTGGCCATGGCCGGCGTCACCGCGTTCAGCTTGTGCGGCCGGTTCAGGGTGATGACGGCGACGTGGCCCGTCACCTCGAACAGAAGCTCGTCGTCCTGGCTCATCGCCTGCTCCTCAAGTCTCAGCGCCGGCTGGGCGGTGGCGCACGAACAGCGCCTGCAGGTCATCCAACACCCGATCCGCGCCGTCGCCGGAGTCGAGGCCGGCGCGTATGCGATGCGACGCCGCCGCCTGGAAGGCGATGGCGCCGTCGTGGCGGGGCCTGAGGCTGGCGCCGTCCAGCGTGGTGTAGGTGCGCGCATAGAAGTCGCCCCATCGCGCGTTGACGGCCGGGTCGCGCCAGGCGGCCTTCAGCGCGGGCTGACCGTCGTGGTCGGGAATGAAGCCGCGCTGCGTCGCGTCGGCCATCAGCCAGCGCAGATGATCCAGCAGCCGCGGGGTCACCGCGCAACGCCGCGACACCCCGATCCCGGTCCCGCCGAGGATCGAGCCCACGGGCCCGTCCAGCGCCACGCGCGGCGCGTCCGCGAAGCCCAGGGCGCCGTCGGGGGCGTAGTTCACATAGCCGTAGACCAGCGGACAGAGGGCGACATCGTCATGGGCGCTCATGTGCTCCAGCAAGCCGATCGGGTTCAGCGACCGCAAGGCTGGCGGGCTGTGCGCCGCCAGCCGCGACAGCAGGTTCCAGGCGGCGCGGCCGGCGGTGGGCTCCATGAAGGTTTCGCCGTCCGCCGCTGGCGGCGCGCCATGGGCGGCGCAGATCGACTGGAAGGTCAGGGCCGCGTGCGGGCCCGACAGCGACAGGACCACGCCGCCGGTCTGAGACAGCCGCACGACCTCGTCCCATAGGGCCGGCGGCGCGTCGAGCCGGTCCTTGCGCCAGGCCATGACCTGGGTCGCGGCGTCCAGCGGCAAGGCCCAGTGGCGACCGGCATAGCGGTAGCTGTCCAGGCAGCGCCCCATGACCGCGGCTCGCCAGGCGGCGATCTCCCCCGCGTCGAACAGGTTCTCCAGCGGGACCAGGCAGTCGGCGGCGACGGCCTCGCCGACATGCGGATGGTCCAGCACCACCAGGTCGTACAGGGCGCACTGCTCGCCGATCGGCCGTTCCTCGAAGCCTTCCAGCGAATGACGGTCCCAGGTCAGGGCCAGGCCGTCCCGGTCCAGATCCAACCGCGCGGCGGCGGCTTCCAGCGCCCGGTAGCCGCGCGGATGGTCCCAGGTCAGGCCACGATAGGCGGGCGTGGTCATGCCGCGCGCACCACGCCGGAGCGGATCAGGGCGTCGATCTGGTCCGGACCGCGGCCGGTCTCGGCGAGGATCTCGCGGGTGTGCTCCCCGACCAGGGGCGCGCCGCGCTCGATGGTCGAGGGCGTCTTGGAGAAACGGATCGGAAAGCCCGGCGCCTTCACCCGGCCCTCGGTTGGATGGTCGTATTCGACGAAGGTGCCGTTGTGCTGGATCTGCGGATCCTCGACGAGTTCGGCATAGCCGTAGACCGGGCCGCACCAGATGTCGTTGTCGCGGAACAGCGCCAGCCACTCGGCGCTGTCTCGATGGACCAGCCGCTGGCGAACGCACGCGTAGATCCTGTCGCGGTGGGTCCAGCTGTCGGTCTCGTCGTCCAGGTCGGCGAAGAACGGCTCGTCGATCAGCCGGCCCAGGGTCTTCAGCGAAGCCATGGCGATCGAGATGTAGCCGTCGCGGGTCTGGAACACGCCGTAGGGCGCGCGGATGTAGCTGTGGGCGTGCGGTTCGGCCGAGCGGGTCTGCGGCTTGCCGCCGATGGTGAAGACCGACAGCTCCTGCATCTGGATGGTGGCGATGGCGTCCAGCATGTTGATCTGGACCAGCTGCCCTTCGCCGGTCCGCTCGCGATGGAACAGGGCGGCCAGCGCGCCCTCGAAGGCGGTGTAGGCGGTGATCGCGTCGACCAGGTACTGGCCGGCCGGCTGCGGCGGCTGGTCGGCCGCCCCCGACGACATCATCGCCCCCGACATGGCCTGCAACAGCAGGTCTTGCCCCGGATAGTTCCGGTACGGACCATCCTCGCCATAGCCGGACATCGACACATAGATCAGCCGCGGATTGATCTTCGACAGGGTCTCGTAGTCGACCCCCAGCCGCTGGGCGACGCCGGGCCGGTAGTTCTGCAGGAAGACGTCGGCGGTCGCGACCATCTCCAGCAGCAGCGCCTTGCCCTCGGCCGTCTTCAGATCGACGGCCAGCGAGCGCTTGTTGCGGTTCAGCGACAGGAACGAGACGTTGATCTGGTTGCCGCGCGCCCCGCCGGCCGCGACGTGGCGCTGCCACTCGCCGGTGGTCGGCTCGACCTTGATCACGTCTGCGCCCATGTCGCCCAGACGCTGGGCGGCGAACGGACCGGCCATGGCGATGGAACAGTCGAGGACGCGGATTCCGCTCAGGATACCCATGGAGAAAAGACCTTCCGGCTGGTTCAGCTCATCACCCAGCCGCCGTTCACGTGCAGCGTCTGGCCGGTGATGAACCCCGCCTCGTCGGCGGCGAAGAATGCGATGGCGTGGGCGATGTCGCCGACGTGGCCGCGGCGCTTGACGGCCTGGCGGTCGAGCACGTGGCGGGCGTAGCCATCCGGATCCGGATGGATCTTCTCGGCGTCGGTCGGAAAGGCCCCCGGAGCGATGGCGTTGACGGTGATCCCGTGGGGACCGAACTCGCGCGCCCAGGCCCGGGTCAGGCCGACCAGCGCGCCCTTCGAGGCGACGTAGGGCGACAGGTTCGCCCACTCGCCCGACAGGGTGATGCTGGAGATGTTGATAATCCGGCCGAAGCCCCGCTCGCGCATGGCCGGCAGAGCCGCCTGCACCGCTACGACGGCCGCGTCGACATTGACCCGCTGGACGGCCTGATGGTCCTCGATCGAATAGTCCTCGAACGGACGCGACGGGTAGATGGCGGCGTTGTTGATCACCACGTCGAAAGCGCCGACCTGGCCCAACAGGTCGTCCAGCACGGTCCGGAAGCCCGCCAGGTCGGAAAGATCGGCGGTCGAGACGACTAGGCGCCCCGCCCCGACCCTGGCCGCCTCGGCTTCCAGCGCCGCTGCCTTGGCCGGGTCGTTGTCGACGGCCACGACGGTGGCGCCGCGCGCCATCAGGGCCAGCGTGGTCTGAAGGCCCAGTCCGCCCGCCGCGCCGGTATAGAGGACGGTCCTGCCGTCGAGGTCCCGAAGAGCCGCCATCTCAGCGCCCTTCGATGGCGGGATAGACGCCCGAGGGGGCGGGATGATCCTCGGCCGGCTGCCGGGCTACGGCCTCGATCCGACCGACCGCTTCGGTCACTGCGTCCGCGTCGGGCAGGATGCGGAAGACGCTGTCGTAGCGCCGCTCCTCGCCGTGCTCGAGGTGGATCAGTTCGCCGCGGGCGCGGGCGAAGTCCTTGCCCAGCACGTGGTTGGTCGAGGGCTCGATCCCCAGGGCGTAGTGGCCGGCGTGCAGGTTCTGCCACTCGTACTGGGCCGGGAACTGCGCCTTCAGGGTCTGGACCTCAAAGCCGAAGCCGATCGCCTCGTTGACCAGAGCCACATTGACCCGTCCATCGGCGTCGGCGGCCATGTCGTGCTGCCAGACCTGTTCGTGGAAATTGCGGATCGGGGCCGGCAGGGTGCGATAGCCGACGCCCTGCTTCCGGTAATCGTCGCCGGCGTGGGATGCCCACACCACGTCGCGGATTGGCGCCACGTAGCGCGATCCCTCGGCCAGGACCGGGTAGCCGACATTGATGTGGTAGCAGTACATGTGCGGCGTCCGGTAGAAACCGTGATTGACCACGCGGTCATGCAGGCGGATCTCGTCGGTCCCGACGCTCGCCTCGATCCGCCGGACCAGGTGCAGGTCCTCGCCGAACACCGTCGACTGCTGCACCACGCCCTCGGCCCACAGCACGCAGTCGTCGCCGTCCCAGCGTTCGCCATAGCCGGTCAGCCGGGCCGGGATCGTGCCGATCCGCCCGTGCAGCGACGAACTGACGGTCTTGCGGGGGCCATAGACGTAGTGGCCGGCCGGGTCGTCGTGCATGAACAGCACGTGGTCCAGGCCGCAGGTGACCATCAGGCCCGAGAACGACCGGAACCAGGACAGGCCGCCCTCCCCCTCATACTCGTGCAGCGCGGGATTGCGGAAGCCGGACGGCGAATGCCAGCCGACCGCGCGGCCGTTGTGCTCGCACTCGGCGATGTCCATCGCCCGGTCGACCAGCACCGTGAACCTCAGGCCCGAGCCGGTGCGGAATTCCAGCTGCCGCACGCCGCGCTCGACGCCGTCGCCCAGGGTCGACAGGCGCACGCCGGCGAACTGCGACAGGGCGCCGGTGCGCTCGGCCAGGGCGCGGCGGTTCAACGTCCGGCCATACAACTGGGTCATGTCTTGCCTCCCCGCAGTCGGCCCTATAAGGTAATACGTATGATGTTTATAGAGCCCGTCGGGCTCTCGTCAACGCCCTTGTCGAGGCCGCCATGAACGGGACGACGCGCCGCTGCTTCGCGGTCGATCTGCACGACGACGCCGACCAGATCGCCCGTTATCGCGTCTGGCACAGGGCGGGAGGACCGCCTGCCGCGGTGACGGCGGCGATCCGCGCCGACGACGTGCGCGAGCTGGAGATCTGGCTGGTCGGCGATCGGCTGTTCATGATCCTGGAACAGGGCGACGGCTACGACGCGCAAGCCAAGGCGGCGCGCGACGCCGCCGATTCCGACGTGCGGGCCTGGGACGCGCTGATGCGGACTTTCCAGAAGCCGCTGCCGTTCGCCCCCGACCGGACTTGGGTGGAGATGGAGAGGATCTACGCCCTGTCCGAGCAGCCCGGTCCGGACGGCGAGGCGTCACCAACCGATCGGGACGGCGCGCCTACATCGCTCTGATAACTTCAGCCGCACGGGGAGCGTCGACGGCGCTGGACGCGGCCCGCCGTCGGCCTATCGGGTCGCCCAGCCCCGGCCGAGCTCGGCCAGCGGCACGCAGCCGTGGTAGGCGCCGGGGACGGGATCGTACCTCAGCGCCACCGTCGCGCCGGGCTCGGAGGTGAAGTAGCCCACCGTCACCAGGTCCTCCAGCAACGGGAAGAAGTGGGGCTCGCCGGCCGCCTGGCCCTGCACGGCCGCGGCCTCGCGGTCGTAGCCGCTCAGAAGGTCGACCTGCTGTTGCGGCGTCAGGGCCACGAACACGGCGCCATGGGCGGCGCGGGCGTCGGCGTCCATGCGGGCCAGCCCGGCCCGCAGGCGCTCGGCCTGGGCCTTGTTGTAATAGTCCGCCAGGGCCCGATCGACGAACTGCGGCACGCCGGCTTCGCGCGCGCCCGGCGTGTCGGTCTTGGGAATGATCAGCTCGGCGACCACGTCGACCAGCCGGGCCTCGTCCGCCGTGAGCGCGGTGGGGGTCCAGGCCAGGGTGGTCGTCGCCGCCACGGCCCGTCCGGCCAGCCCAGTCGCCGCGACCCCGAAGGTGAAGGTCAGGCCGCGTATCGCGGCGCGTCGGCTCAGCAGCATCACAGATCTCCCCGCTTGCGCGCCTTGACCGCGTGGTCGGCGGCCCGGGCGGTCAGGGCCATGTAGGTCAGGGACGGGTTGACGCACGAAGCCGAGGTCATCGCCGCCCCATCGGTGACATAGACGTTCTTGCACTCGTGGACCTGGTTATGGGCGTTGAGCACCGAGGTCTTCGGGTCCCGGCCCATGCGGGCGGTGCCCATCTCGTGAATGCCCAGCCCCGGCGCGTAGCCGCCGTCGCGGCCCTCGACATTCTTGAAGCCGGCGGCTTCCAGCATCTCGGCCGCCGCGGTCTGCATGTCGCGGCGCATGGCCAGCTCGTTCTCGCGGATCGTGACGTTCATCGACAGGGTCGGCAGGCCGAACTCGTCGGTCTTGTCGCGGTTCAGGGTGATCCGATTGTCTTCGTAGGGCAGGATCTCGCCGAAGCCGCCCAATCCGATGGTCCACGGCCCCGGCTGGCTGAGCGCGGCCTTGCGCGCCGCCCCGAAGCCCCGCGGACCGGAGGGGTCCCGTCCAGGCCGGGTCAGGTCGCGATCCCAGCCCGGCCGCGACGCGCCGCCCTGGTAGCCGAAGCCGCGCAGGTAGTCGTTCCGCTTGGTGGCCGCGTCGCCCAGGTTGCGGAACCGCGGCACATAGATCCCGTTCGGCCGGCGGCCCGAATAGTACATGTCGGCGAACTCGGGCGCCTCGCCGCTGGCCCCGACCCCCAGGTGGTGGTCCATGACGTTGCGGCCCAACTGGTCGCTGCCGTTGCCGAAGCCGTTGGGGAACCGCGAACTGGTCGAGTTCATCATGATCCAGGCCGAGTTGAAGGCCGAGGCGCACAGGAACACCACGTCGGCGTAGAACTCCTCCTCCTGGCGCGTCGTCGTGTCGAGGATGCGCACGCCAGTCGCCTTGCCCGCCTTCTCGTCATAGATCAGCGAGGTGACGATCGAGCCGGGGCGGATGACCAGGTTGCCGGTGCGCTCCGCCGCTACCAGCCCTCCGGAATTGGAGCTGTAGTAGCCGCCGAACGGGCAGCCGCGGATGCACATGTTGCGGTACTGGCACTTGGTCCGGCCCAGCGCGAGCTGTTCCTCGGTCGGGTCGGTCAGGTGCGCGGTCCTGCCCATGGTGATCCGCCGTTCGGGGAATCGCGCCTCGGACTTGGCCTTGAAGGCCTTCTCGACGCAGTTCATCTCCATCGGCGGCTGGTACTGGCCGTCCGGCAGGTGCGGCAGGCCCTCGGCCTGGCCCGAGACGCCGATGAAACGCTCGACATGGTCGTACCAGGGCGCGAGCTCCTCGTAGCGGATCGGCCAGTCGACGCCGATTCCCTCGCGGGCGTTGGCCTCGAAGTCGATCGGGCTGTGGCGATAGCTCTGGCGGCCCCAGGTCAGCGACCGCCCGCCGACGTGATAGCCGCGGATCCAGTCGTAGCGGCTTTCCTCGGTATAGGGGTTCTGGTCGTCGCGGACGAAGAAGTGCTTGGTGTACTCCGTCATGGTGTAGCCGGTGCGGCGCTGCACGGCGTAGTGGGCGGCCAACTCGTCCGACGGCAGCTGCCCTTGCGGGTACTTCGTCTGCCAGGGATCCAGGGTGGCGGTCGGATAGTCCTCCAGGTGGCGGACCATCGGACCGCGCTCCAGCACCAGGGTCTTGAGACCCTTCTGGGTCAGCTCCTTGGCCGCCCAGCCGCCGGTGATGCCGCTGCCCACGACAATGGCGTCGTAGGTGTTCTCCTGGCGCGCGCGACCGTTGAGATTGGCCATGTCTGCTCCCCGCTTGGCGCCTTTGATCGAATCGCGCCCGCTGCCCGGCAGCGCGGCGCGCCGACTTCGGCGAACCCGTTCATTGTTGCCTGGAGGCTTCCATGAAATGGGTTACATTGCAAGAAAGGTCGCGGTTTCATGCGAAAACCGCCGAACCGTGGGAGGAAGAAGAAGGCCATGATGACATCGAGCCAGTTCGTTCGGAAGCGCCGCGAGTCGGCGCTGGGTCTCGCCACGGGGGCGCTGCTCGGCTGCCTGGCGCTCTGCGTGAGCGCCCAGGCCAGCGCCGAGGAGGTCAAGGCCGGACCGTGGCGTCCGCTGTTTGACGGGCGCACCCTGGACGGCTGGACCCCGAAGGTCGCCAAGCATCCGTCGGGCGAGAACTACCACCAGACCTTCGTCGTCGACCACGGCGTGATCCGCGTCTCCTACGCCGGATACGACAAGCTGGACGGGCAGTTCGGCCACCTGTTCTACAAGACGCCGTTCAAGGCCTACCGCCTGCGCCTGACCTACCGCTTCCTCACGGACGGCGGCCTGCCGGACACGCCCGCCTGGGCGCGCAGCAACAGCGGGATCATGTTCGACAGCCAGAGTCCGGAGAGCATGACCGTGGAACAGCCTTTCCCGGTCTCGATCGAGTTCCAGTTGCTGGGCAAGGAGGGCGACACGCCCCGTCCCACCGGCGCGGTCTGCACGCCTGGAACCAACATCACCATCGACGGCGTCACGGCCAAGGACCATTGCACCCCGCCGACCAACGCCCCGACGGTCCCCAACGGAACCTGGGTCAAGGCGGAGCTGGAAGTGCTGCCCAACGGCGAGATCTCCCAGAAGATCAACGGCGTGGTCGTGCACCACTATGCGGACGTCACCCTGGACCCCGACGACACGGTCGCGGGCGGGGCCAAGCCCTACATCCTGGCCCGCGGCGCCCAGCGGGTGACCGACGGCTACATCGCCCTGCAGAGCGAGGGCCATCCGATCGAGTTCAAGGACGTCGAGATCCAGGAACTGACGGCGCCCTGACCTAGCCAGCCCTGAGGCTCCCTCGGGACTACTTCTTGAGGGAGCCCAGGTACTGGATCACGGCGGCGCGCTGTTCGGCGTCCGGCGCGCCCAGCAGCATCTTGGTGCCGGGCACAGTCTTGCCCGGCGCCTTGATGAAGGCGTCCAGCTGGTCGGGGGTCCAGGTGATGTTCGAGGTCTTCAGCGCGTTGCTGTAGGCGTAGCCGGGCGCCGTGCCCGCCTTGCGGCCGGCCACGCCGGCCAGCGGCGGCCCCATCTTGCCCGGCGCCGGCTGGAGCGAGTGGCAGACCGAGCAGCGCTGCTCGAACACGGCCTGCCCGGTGGGCGGGGCGGCGACGGCGCTGGTGGCCAGGGCGCTCAGGGCCGCGGCAAGCATAAGCGGAAACTTCATTCGATGGACTCCGTCTGAATCTTTGCGTCGCCTCTAGAGGCCCAATAGGCGGCGATTGCGGCCGGCGTCGGGCGCGCTGCCCGCGAAGTCGTCGAACGCCTTGTCCGTCACCTGGATGATGTGGTCGCGGATGAACGGCGCGCCTTCGCGGGCGCCCTGCTCGGGGTGCTTGAGGGCGCACTCCCATTCCAGCACCGCCCAGCCGGCATAGTCGTACTGGGCCAGCTTGGAGAAGATCGCCTTGAAGTCCACCTGGCCGTCGCCCAGCGAGCGGAAGCGGCCGGGCCGATCCACCCAGCCCTGGTAGCCGCCATAGACGCCGGACCGGGCGGACGGGCGGAACTCGGCGTCCTTGACGTGGAAGGCCTTGATCCGCTCGTGATAGCGATCGATGTAGCCCAGATAGTCCAGCTGCTGCAGCACGAAGTGGCTGGGGTCGTAGAGGATGTTGGCGCGCGCGTGGCCGCCCACCTCGTCCAGGAAGCGCTCGAAGGTGGCCCCGTCGTGCAGGTCCTCGCCCGGATGGATCTCGTAGCAGACGTCGACGCCCTCGGTCTCGAAGGCGTCGAGGATGGGCTTCCAGCGTCGGCCCAGCTCGGCGAAGGCCTCCTCGATCAGGCCCGCCGGCCGCTGCGGCCAGGGATAGAAGTAGGGCCAGGCCAGGGCGCCCGAGAAGGTGGCGTGGGCGTTCAGGCCCAGGCGCCGGCTGGCGACCGCGGCGGCCTTCAGCTGCCCCACCGCCCAGACCTGGCGTTCCTGCGGCTTGCCGCGCAGTTCGGGCGGCGCGAAGCCGTCGAACAGCTCGTCATAGGCCGGGTGCACCGCGACCAGCTGGCCCTGCAGGTGGGTCGACAGCTCGGTGATCACCAGGCCATGGCTGGCCAGCATGCCGGCGATGTCGTCGCAATAGGTCTGGCTTTCCGCGGCTAACGCCAGGTCGAAGAACGAGTCCGCCCCGCCGGTCGGCATCTGCACGCCGACATAGCCGAGGTCGGCGACCCAGGCGGCCATGGTCTCCAGCCTGTCGAACGGCGGCTCGGCGCCGATGAACTGGGCCAGGAAGATGCCGGGCCCCTTGAGCGTCTTCATCGCCCCTCTCCTTCTTGTGTGACGCCATCCAGCGCCACCCAGCCGGCGTCGGCGCGGCTGGCGGCCACGGCGCGCTCGACGAAGGCCATGCCGCGCACGCCCTCGCCGATGTCGGGCACCAGCCGGCCGTCGCCGCTTCCGGCGATCGCGTCGGCGAAGTCGCGATAGATGTTGGCGAAGGCTTCGATGAAGCCCTCGGGATGGCCGGTCGGCAGCCGCGTGACCGCCCGGGCGCCCGCGCCCAGATAGGCCGAGCCGGCGTGCAGCACCTGGCTGGGCCCGTCCAGCCAGTCCAGGGTCAAGACGTTAGGGTCTTCGTGGCCCCAGGTTAGGCCGCCCGTCTCGCCATAGACGCTGATCTTCAGGCCGTTGCGCGCGCCCGCCGAGATCTGCGAGGCGATCAGCACGCCGCGCGCCCCGCCCTCGAACCGCAGCAGCACGTTGCAGTCGTCGTCCAGGTTTCGGCCGGGCACCACGGTGGCGACGTCGGCGCACAGGCGCTCGACCCGGCTACCGGTGATGAACTCGGCGATGTTGAAGGCGTGGACGCCGATGTCGCCGATGCAGCCGCCGACGCCCGACTGGGCCGGATCCGAACGCCAGCTGGCCTGTTTGTTGTCTTCGCGCTCGAGCGGCCGCGACAGCCAGCCTTGCGAATATTCGACCACGACCTTGCGCACGGCGCCCAGATCGCCGCGCGCCACGATCTCGCGCGCCTCGCGCACCATCGGATAGCCGGTATAGGTATAGGTCAGGCCGTAGCGCTTGCCGGACGCCGCGACGATCTCGGCCAGGTCCAGGGCCTGGGCCAGGTTCAGGGTCGCCGGCTTGTCGCTGATCACGTGCAGGCCGCCCTTCAGGGCCGCGGCGGCGACGTCGAAGTGCAGGTGGTTGGGCGTCACGACGGCGACCAAGTCGACGCCGTCGGCCCGGGCGCGCTCGGCGGCGATCAGCGCGCGGTGATCGGGATAGACCCGATCGCGCGCCACGCCCCAGCCGTCGGCGGCCGCGGCGTTCTTGGCCGGGTCCCGGCTGAACACCCCGGCCACCAGCCGGATGCGGCCGTCCAGCTCGGCGGCCATGCGGTGCACCGGCCCGATGAACGAGCCGGGACCGCCGCCGATCATGGCCAGCCGCAAAGGCGCGCGTCCGCTCATCAGGCGACCACTTTCGCCAGGTAGTCGAAGCTGATCTTGGCCGACTCCAGCCGGCTGTGGGCGAACGGCGGCTCCTGCTCGACATAGAAGCCGCGGACCCCCGCCTCATAGGCGGCGGGCAGCAGCTTGGGCCACGGGATCATGCCGGCGCCGACCTCGGTCGGGTCCTGCTGCAGGACGAAGTTCGGCTTGGTGCTGGCCTTGATGTCCTTGACGTGCATCTGGGTGAAGCGGTGCGGATGGGCCTTCAGCAGAGCGAACGGATCCTGGCCGGCGGCCGTGACCCAGCCGACGTCCATCTCGAAGGTGACGAGGTTGGGGTCGGTGCCCTTCAGCAGGATGTCCATGCCCGTCGTGTCGCCCAGCGGGGCGAACTCGAAATTGTGGTTATGGTAGCCGCTGACGATCCCGGCCTTCTTCAGCACGGCCGCCTTCTCGTTCAGGAAGTCAGCGTTCCACTTCCAGTCGTCGGCGGTCATCTGCGGGCCGGCCTGGCGCAGGTCGGCGCCGCCCAGGCGGTCGGGGATGTACAGGATCGGCATGATCGCCGCCTTGACCCCGATCACGTGCAGCTCGTCGGCCAGCTTGGCCAGGTCGCCGCTGAAGCTGGGGCCGCTGGCGCCCTTGGGCGAGATGTGGGCGCTGGGACAGACCAGGCCGGCCTTGTCGAAGGCGGCCCGCAGCTCGGCCGGGGTGCGGCCCAGATAGCCGGCCAGCTCCACCGACTTGAAGCCGATCCTGGCCACCGTGGCGAGCTGGGCGTCCAGGTCCTTCTGCAGGTCCGGACCCAGGGTGTAGAGCTGGATGCCGACCGGCAGGTCGCGGCGCTGGAAGAACGGCTTTTCCGCCGCGTTGGCGAGACCGCCATAGGCCGCGCCCAGGACGGCCGCGCCGGCGGCGAGCAGGCCACGCCGCGAAAGATCGACGGCCGAGGCCCGGGGGTCGCAAGCTGTTGAGCGCACGTGGCTTTCCTTGTTCTGGAGGAGCATGACTAGGGCTGGGCCGGGCTGGCGGCCGCCAGCGGCGCATCGTCGTCCGCCTCGGCGACCGGGGCCCGGGTCGGCGGCTTGAAGAACAGGGCCAGCAGCAGCACGGCCACCAGGGCCATGCCGGTGGGGACCAGGAACAGGCTGGTATAGTCGACGCTCGCCACCCCGTCGGCGCCGGCGTGGCTCAGACGGCTGACCAGGGTCGGGAACAGGAAGCTGGCCACCACGTTGCCGACGCCCAGGATCAGCAGGTTGAACAATCCCTGGGCGCTGGAGCGGACGTCCTTGGGGAACACCGCGTCGACGAAGATGTACACCGTGGCGAAGAAGAAGGCGTAGCAGATCCCGTGCAGCAGTTGCACGGCCACGATCACCGGGATGCTGTCGGCGAAGAAGGCGAACACCGCGAAGCGCGCGGCGTGGCCCAGGACGCCGATGATCATGGTGACCTTCCAGCCCAGCTTCGCCAGCACGCGGCCCAGCAGGAACATGGTCAGGATCTCGGCCACCTGGCCCAGGCTGAGCACCACCATGCTGAGGTTGCCGGCGATCCCGACCCGGTTGGTCAGGAAGGCGTCGGCCATCACGAAGTAGCCGTTGTGGATCACCGAATCGATGAAGGTGACCAGGAACAGCACCAGCACGAACGGCGCGGCCAGCAGCTTCAGGGCGCGACGCCAGGCCAGGTTGTCGATCCCCGGCGCGTCCTTGCGGGCCGGCGTGTGCGGCAGGGTCAGGGCGTAGCCGGCGAAGACGAACGACAGGATCGCCGCGACCAGGAAGATCCACCGCACCTGCTCGGCGCCGGCATGGGCGCCCAGCAGGAAGACGAAGGGCCAGCTGACCAGCACCCAGCCGACCGTCCCGCCCATCCGCACCGCGCCGAACTCGCCGGCCGGGTCGCGCAGGTTGGCGAAGGCGATGGAATTGGTCACCGACAGGGTCGGCACATAGACCAGGCTGAAGATCAGGTAACAGGCGAAGAACGGCCAGAAGCTGGTCGACAGCGCCGTCCCCACCAGGGCCAGGCCACCGATCAGGTGACTGACCGCCAGGAAGCGCTCGGCGGCGAAATTGCGGTCAGCGAACTGGTTGGAGAAGAAGATGCCGACCACCGCGGCCACGCCCCACGAGCTGCCGACCAGCGACTGCTGCCAAGGCGCAAAGCCCAGCATGCCCATGTAGGGGAAGATCTTCGGCGCCCAGGCGCCCCAGATCGCCAGCTGAAGCACCATCATCAGGAAGAGCCGCAAGCTCGTCTTCATGGTTCCTGGCCTCCCCGACCAGCTTGGCGGCTTGAATTGGACCCGTTTGGGTCGCTCCGCGCTCATGTAATCGAAATCATCGATAACAGGGGTCCGTCAAGGCGGCAACTGTCCAGTCGCTCGGCCAAGCCGGGAGCTGCGCCTTGCCAAGGGCCTGGCTTGTCGCCAGTGTCGCGCCGATGGCCACCATTCAAGATGTCGCTCTGGACGCAGGAGTCTCGACCGCGACGGTTTCGCGGGTTTTCAGCGCGCCCGAACTGGTGCTGGAGACGACTCGCAAGAAGGTGATGGAGGCGGTCACCCGCCTCGGCTACGAGCCCAACTTCGCGGCCAAGAGCCTGCGGACCCTGCGGACCGAGAAGATCCTGGTCACCGTGCCGGACATCTGCAACCCGTTCTTCTCGCAGGTGATCCGCGGCGTCGAGGAAGCCGCCCTGGCCGCCGGCTATTCGGTGCTGCTGGGCGACACCCGCCACGAGGAGGCGCGCGAGGAGCAGTACGCGGCGATGTTCCGGCGCAAGGAGGCCGACGGCCTGATCTTCCTGGGCCATCGCCTGCCCGACGTCCTGGCCGAGATGGTCGCCACCAAGGGGCCGCGCACCCCGATCGTCAACGGCTGCGAGTTCCGCCCCGGCCTGGCGGTGTCCAGCGCCCACATCGACAACGAAGGCGCGGCGGCGGAGGTCATGGAGCACCTCTACGCGCTGGGCCACACCCGGATCGGGGTGGTGACCGGTCCGCTGGTCAGCCCGATCAGCGGCGACCGCCTGGCCGGCGTGCTCGCGGCCGCCCAGCAGCGGGGCCGGGCCAGCGCGCTACGCATGGCCATCGGCGACTTCTCGATCGAATCGGGCCTGCGCCAGGCCGGCGAGCTGCTGGACCAGCCGAGTCCGCCCACCGCCATCTTCTGCTTCAGCGACGAGATGGCGATGGGCGCGATCGAGGCCATCCGCCGGCGCGGCCTGGCCTGTCCTCGCGACGTGTCGCTGGTCGGCTTCGACGACATCCGCTTCGCGCAATATCTCGATCCGCAGCTGACCACCGTCAGTCAGCCCATGGAGCAGATCGGCCACGAGGTGGTCCGGCTGCTGCTGGACATCCTGGCCGACCGCGCCAGCAGCCTGCAGAACGTCACCCTGCCCCACCGCCTGATCGTGCGATCGAGCACCGGGCCGCCCTCCAGTTAAGGCTTCGGCGGCAGCTCGCGAACCCAGATGTTGCGGAAGCTGATCGGCGCGCTGGGGTCGCCGTGGGCCTGCAGCTTGATCGGCGCCGAGGCGAAGGGCCGGGACGGCGGCTTGCCGATATAGACCGTCTCGCCCGCGAACGCGGCGTTGTCCTGCACCAGCACGCCGTTGTGCAGCACGGTCACGGTGGCTGGCGAGACCAGCGCCCCATCGGAGCCGAACACCGGCGCGCGCCAGACCACGTCATAGACCTGCCACTCGCCCGGCTTGCGTCCGGCGTTCACCAGGGGCGGATGCTGCTTGTAGAGGCTGGCGGCCTGGCCGTTCACATAGGTCGGGTTCTGGTAGGGATCGAGGATCTGCAGCTCGTAGCCGCTATCGCCAGGGCCGGTGGAGGCCAGGAAGAGGCCGCTGTTGCCCCGGGCCTGGCCCGAGCCGGCGATGTCGGCCGGGATCCGCCACTCCAGGTGCAGCTGGTAGTCCCGAAAGCTGCGCCGAGTCTCGATGTTGCCGCGGGTCTTGTCGACGGTCAGCATCCCGTCCGCCACCTTCCAGGCGGCCGGCGACTTGTCCTGGGTCGCGACCCATTCCTTCAGGTCGCCGCCGTCGAACAGCACGATGGCGTCGGACGGCGCGCCGCCGGCCTCCTTGGCCGGAGTGACCACCGCCGGCACGGGCTTCCAGACCTCGGTGTCCTCGGGTTTTGCTTGGGCCTGGACCTGGGCCATGGCGGGCGAACCGGCCAGCGGCCCGCCAAGGCCCAAGATCACGGCGGTGAGGATGAGAGGCTTAGGCGTCATTTCCGTTCGTCGCTCCACGGCAAAAGGCGCCGACACCATAGACGCCCCGGCCGAGTCCGCCAGAGCCCGTCCCTCACCTTCCAGCGCCTCGCGCGTGGTGAGCCAAGCCTCAGGGTTGCGCGTAGCGGTAGCGGCGACGCAACGGCATCGATTCGCCCCACCCATGGCAGAGCTTGACCATTGCGCTGCAGTCAGGGCCATGTTTGTGGATCGACTTCCTCATAATCTGGCGCCGGGCGTAAAAACGTGCCTTCCGCGCAGCAACTTGCGCCTGAATTTTCGCCGACAACGTTGTCATTGAAAACATTGGGCTTTTCCCACCGGTTCGTGACGCTATGGTGCGCGCCAAGGCGAGCGACAGTCTCGCCAGGCTTGCAGCAGGACGAAACATGCAGAACCAAGGGCTGGGCGCCAACGCGCCCCCGACGAAACACGCGCGTCTATTGGCCTGGGTCGACGAGGTCGCCGCCCTGACCAAGCCGAAGGCCATCCATTGGTGCGACGGCTCCGACGAGGAATGGACCGCCCTGACCGACGAACTGGTCGCCGCCGGCACGCTCAAGCGCCTCAATCCAGACTTTCGTCCCAACTCGTTCCACGCCGCCTCCGACCCGCGCGACGTCGCCCGCGTCGAGACCCGCACCTTCATCTGCTCGCAGGACCCGGCCGACGCCGGCCCGACCAACAACTGGCGCGATCCTGTCGAGATGCGTGGGCTGCTGACCGGTCTGTTCGACGGCTGCATGCAGGGCCGCACGATGTATGTCGTGCCCTTCTCGATGGGTCCCGTCGGCTCGCCGATCAGCGCCCTGGGCGTCGAGATCACCGACAGCGCCTATGTCGCCGTCTCGATGCGGGTGATGACCCGGATGGGCCAGGCGGCGCTGGACGCCCTGGGCGATGACGGCTTCTTCGTGCCGGCCCTGCACACCCTGGGCGCGCCGCTCGTCGACGGCCAAGCGGACGTGGCCTGGCCGTGCAACGACGACAAGTACATCGTCCACTTCCCCGAAAGCCGCGAAATCTGGTCGTACGGCTCGGGCTACGGCGGCAACGCCCTGCTGGGCAAGAAGTGCTACGCCCTGCGCATCGCCTCGGTGATGGCCCGCGACGAAGGCTGGCTGGCCGAGCACATGCTGATCCTCAAGCTGACCTCGCCGGCCGGCAAGGTGCGCTACGTGGCCGCCGCCTTCCCCAGCGCCTGCGGCAAGACCAACATGGCCATGCTGCAGCCCACCCTGCCCGGCTGGAAGGCCGAGACGATCGGCGACGACATCTGCTGGATGCGCTTCGGTCCCGACGGCCGCCTGTACGCCATCAATCCGGAAGCCGGCTTCTTCGGCGTGGCGCCGGGCACCGGCGTCAAGACCAACCGCAACGCCGTTGACACCCTCCATTCCAACTGCATCTACACCAATGTCGCCCTGACCGCCGACGGCGACGTCTGGTGGGAAGGCCTGACCGAGCATCCGCCGCAGGGCTTGACCGACTGGAAGGGCCGGGCCTGGACGCCGGACCTGGGCGAACCCGCCGCCCATCCCAACGCCCGCTTCGCCGTCCCCGCCGGCCAGTGCCCGGTGATCGCCGATGAATGGGAGGACCCGGCCGGCGTGCCGATCTCGGCCATCCTGTTCGGCGGCCGCCGCGCCTCGGCCGTACCGCTGGTCACCGAGGCCTTCGACTGGGAGCACGGGGTGTTCCTGGCCTCCAACGTCGCCTCGGAAGGCACCGCCGCGGCCGAGAACAGCATCGGCGAGCTGCGCCGCGATCCCTTCGCCATGCTGCCGTTCTGCGGCTACAACATGGGCGACTATTTCGGTCACTGGCTGAAGGTCGGGGCTGGCGCCGATCCGGCCAAGCTGCCGCGCATCTATTTCGTCAACTGGTTCCGCAAAGACGAGCGCGGCAAGTTCGTCTGGCCGGGCTATGGCGAGAACAGCCGCGTGCTCAAGTGGATCGTCGACCGCCTGGAGGGCGAGGCCGAGGCCGTCGACAGCCCGATCGGCCGCCTGCCCGCCCGCGACGGCCTGGACCTGTCCGGCCTGGACCTCACTGAGGCCCAGCTGGACCTGCTGCTGACCGTCGATCCGGAGATCTGGCGGGCCGAAGCCGCCCTGATCCCCGACGCCTACGCCCGGTTCGGCGATCGCCTGCCCCCCGCCCTGTGGGCCCAGCTGGACGCCCTGGGCGAACGGCTGGCCCGCCAGGCGCATCCCGCCCGGGTGCTGGAGCAGGCCTGATCGCCAGCCCGCCAGCCCCTCTTCAAGCCACAGGCGCCAGCCGGCGCATGGAGACCGAATGCACGTCGCTATGGAAAAGCCCGCCCGCAAGTTCGTGGTCGGAAACTGGAAGATGCACGGCAGCCTGGCCGCCCTGCCGGTCCTCGGGGCCATCGACGCGGCGGCGCGCGAGACGCCCGCCGTGGATGTGGGCCTGGCGGTCCCCGCGACCCTGATCACCGCCGCCTGGCAGGCCGCCAACGCCATCCATGTCGGGGCCCAGGACATCCATGCGGCCGACAAGGGCGCCCACACCGGCTGCCTGTCGGCGCCGATGGTCAAGGACGCCGGGGCGGCCTTCACCATCGTCGGCCACAGCGAGTGCCGGGCGGGCCGCCGCGAGACCGACGCCGAGGTGCGCGGCAAGGCCGAGGCCGCGCGGCGCCACGGCCTGTCGGTGATCCTCTGCGTGGGCGAGCCGCTGGAGGTCCGCGAGGCGGGCCAGGCCGAGGCGGTGGTCCGCGCCCAGCTGGAGAACTGCCTGCCGGCCGACGCCGACGGCGCGTGGCTGTCGGTGGCCTACGAGCCGATCTGGGCGATCGGCACGGGCCGCTCGGCCACTGGCGACGACATCGCCGCCATGCACGCGGTGCTGCGCGAGACCTGCCGCGCCGCCCTGGGCCCTGCCGGCGACCGGGTCCGGCTGCTGTACGGCGGCTCGGTGACCCCGACCAACGCCGCCGAGATCCTGGCGACGCCGAACGTCGACGGCGTGCTGGTGGGCGGCGCCAGCCTGACGGCCGAGACCTTCCTGCCGATCATCGCCCACGCCTGAGGCCGGCTCGCCTCACTGGAGGGCCGACCCCGCCCCCCGGCGACGATCACGCGCGCGTCGGCGCGGACCGGAAAGCGGCGGCCACGGCCTCGCGCAGCGGCTTGAATCGGTAGTTGTCGCCATAGAGCGTCGGGCGCTGGGGCGCGCCGTCCTTGCGCGGCGTGAAGCCCTGCAGCCAGGAATATTTGTCGACCATGCCCCAGGCCAGCACCTCCTTGGTCTGGCGATAGTCCAGCATCAGGTCGAGATAGGCCTTGGCGACCGAGGCCGTCGCCGCGTCGCGGACGCCGACGTCGGCCGGCAGGTCGCGGTCGTTGACGTCGAACTCGGTGATCAGCAGGTCGTAGCCCATGCCGGTCGCCTCGTCGATGAAGGCGCGCCAGGCCTTTTCCTGGGGCTGGCCCAGGCTGCCGGGCGCGGCCGGGTCTTCGGTGCCCAGGTGGCTCTGCACGCCCAGGGCGTCGACCGGCGTTCCGCGCTTGCGAAAGCCTTCCAGCAGCCTCAGCACGCCGGCGCGGTGCGCCTCGTTGCCGGCCTCCCAGCCCATGTAGTCGTTATAGACCAGCCGGGCCTTGGGCGCGGCGGCGCGGACGGCGTGGAAGGCGACGTCCAGGGTCTGGTCCTGGCCCATGGCGTCGGAGAAGACGGTGCGGCGGATCGAGCCGTCCTTGGGGTCGACCGTCTCGTTGACCACGTCCCAGGAGTCGATCTGCGGATAGTGCGCCACGACCTTGTCGATGTGATCGACCAGCAGGGCCTCGGCGTTCTTGGCGGCAACTGGACCCGCGCCGAAGTCGTAGGCCGTGAGCCAGGCCGGGAACCACTTGGGATGATGCCACAGCAAGGTATGGCCGCGCAGGGCGATGTCATGGGCCTTGGCGAAGGCGGCGATCCGATCGGCCCGCTCGAAGGCGAAGGTCTTGGCGTCGGGCCGCAGGACGTACCACTTCAGCTCGTTCTCGGGGACCAGCACCCCGCATTCGTCGATCAGGACCTGGCGATAGCGGGGATCCTCGAACGCGCCCGTCAGCGACCCGGACGGGCCCGCCCCGACCGCGCTGCCGAACCGGACGCCCTTGGCCCGGGCCAGGGCGGCGAGCGAAGGCCCATGGAAGCGCTCGGCCGCCTGGGTTAGGCCCGCCGCCGCACCGACAGCCGCCGCGGCGACGCCGCTTCCGATGAAACCGCGCCGGGAGAACGGTGAAAGGCGGAACGTCACGGTCAAGTTCTCTCAAGAACGCCGCGCAACGTCGGGAACGTTGCGCGGCGAGTTTTGGGGTGGAAGCCCTCGTCCGCGGACGGCCGAAGGGTATGCGCCCTGGGCGGCCCGACCGGACAAGGTCCGGCCGGGCCGCCCAAGGATCTAGAAGCTGGCGCGCAGCACGAAGGTGTAGCGCCGGTCGTTCATGAACCACGACCGTCCAGCCTTGAGCAGATCGTTGTTCAGGACCTGGGTGGTCTTGGTGACCTCGTTGGTCAGGTTCACGCCCTGCACGCCGATCTTCA
This sequence comes from Caulobacter sp. BE254, assembly GCF_031457295.1. Taxonomy (NCBI): domain Bacteria; kingdom Pseudomonadati; phylum Pseudomonadota; class Alphaproteobacteria; order Caulobacterales; family Caulobacteraceae; genus Caulobacter; species Caulobacter sp. BE254. The sequence continues at coordinate 316,199 of NZ_JAVDWJ010000004.1, forward strand.
CCTTCGGATTGAGGGTGTAGAAGATCGACCCGTCCAGCTGGCCGGTGGCCTCGTTCATGATCGGGGCGTAGGGCACGATCACGTCGCGGACCGTTAGCAGGAAGTCAGAGCGCCAGTTGTAGGCCAGACGGGCCGAGATCGGGCCCTTCTCGTAGATGGCGGCGAAGTTGGCGTTGTGCTTGGACAGGCCCTGCAGCGGCAGCAGCGCGGTGTTCACCGTCGAGACGCGGCCGGCGGCCACGTCGGGGTCGGTCGCCGACAGCGTGCTTTGCGGCACGCCCTTGCTGTCGATGTAGCTGTAGTTGGCGTTGATGCCGAACCCGTCCAGCGGCTTGGGCAGGAAGTCGTAGAACTGTTGGTAGGCGACCTCGAAGCCCTTCACGTGGGCTTTCTGGTCGGAGTTGCCGGGCGTGGTCACCACCACGTCGAACGTCGCGCCGTTGTTGGTGAACGGGATGCGGGCCGTGCTGTTGGTGGCGACGTCCTTCAGTTCCTTCCAGAACAGGGCGAAGGTCAGCGAGCCCACCGGCGCGAAGTACCATTCCACCGAACCATCGACGTTCAGGGCCTGGGTCGGCTTCAGGTACGGGTTGCCCACGGTGACGTTGCCGCTGAGGCTGTCGGCCGTAACCGGGTTGGAGATCCCCGTGTCCGTCGTGTCCAGCTTGACGTCGTAATAGTTGCGGGTCAGGCCAACTTCCGGCGGCGTGATGGTCTTGGACGCGGCGAAGCGCAGCTGCAGCTTGTTCGGCAGGGCGACCTTCACATTGATGCTGGGCAGCCAGTATTCGAACTTGGCGTGGGCCGTATTGGCGGTCGTGGAGCCGTTGGCGAAGAGCCGGGCCGCGGCCCGCGTCTGGCTCGGAAGCGAGCAGAAGTCGGAGGGCACGAAGGGGGGCTTCGGATCCGGCAAGGCCGTCCACTGCGCCAGGGAGTCGGCGCACGACGCGTCGCTCGGCGGAACGGCGTTCGGGAACACCAGGTAGCCGGACGCCACGCGCTTGGTCTCGGTATATCTCAGGCCGACATTGCCCGTGACCCGCACGTCGCCGTCGAAGTCATGCTTGAAGCGCAGCATGCCGTAGGCCGACTTGGTCTTTTCGTTGATCGGGTTGATCTCGCCCGGCAGGAACGGCGTGCCGGCCACGACGCCGCAGCGCTGGGCCAGCGGCACCCAGTTTTGCGGGCAGTTGTTGACGAGACGAGCCCGCCATTCGTCGCCGATATTGAGAGCGAAGGCCGACATCGCCGCGTAGTCCTTGGCGGCGTTGCCATTGTAGAATGGCCGAGCGTCCAGGCCGGTCGGGACCGGAACCTGGCCGCGCATGAAGTCGGTGAACGGATAGAGTTCGGTGTGGCTCGCGCTGGTCGAACCGCCGGGGGTGGTGGGAGAGCCGTTGATCGGATCGTCGAACCACACCGGTCCGCCGCCGCCCCAGATCTCGCTCAGCGCGCCCCAGTTATAGGTCGAGAACCGCGTGGTCTGGTCGCGCTCGGCCCAGCGCACGCCGACCCGCGCGGAGTCCAGCCAGCTGTTCTCGGCGAAGCGGTAGTCGACGTCGATCTTGGCGGCGTCTTCCTTGCCCTCGCTCTGCTCGATGTGGTCCATCGCCGAGCGCCAGAAGCTGTTGTACGGGTCCTGGAAGCTGTTGTGCGCGCCGGTGAAGTAGGTCGAGCAGCTTCCGCTGGGCGGCGAACAGGCCGGGATCGACGCGCCGCTGGCCGGCGGAATGAACGTGAACACCGGCATGTCCGAGCCGTTGAGCTTCAGGTCCAGGTTCTGGAAGGCCGAGCCCCAGATGCCGACGTCCAGGTTGTCGACCGTCGAGTCGACGTGCTGGTAGTCGAAGGCCGCGCTCCAGCGGTCGTTGGGCGTCCACTTGAAATTGAAGCCGTAGTCCGAGGTGACGTAGGTCTGCTCGACGCTGCGGCTGATGTTGTTGCTCTGCAGGCCGAAGCCGGGCGTGCGCGGATCGGCGCTGTTCTGGTCGTCGCGCCAGCCCTGCGTGCCGGTGATGATGCCGTTGGTGAAGATGCCGTCGCTGTCGACGCCGAAGGTGGTGCCGTCGATCGGGCGGGAGTCGCCGTTCGAGGTCACGTTGTCGGTGGCGATCTCCATCGCGTGCTCGGTCCAGGACTGCGTCGATTCCGAGCGCAGGTATTGGAAGGTCGCCAGCATGGTGTCGTCGTTGCTGCGCCATTGGCCGGCCGCAGCGTAGCCGGTGCGGTCGCGCTCGGTCTCGGTGCTGCGGAAGGCCGCGCCGCGCGGGAACCACACGCCCTTGCCGCCCTGCGGGCAGGTCACGGCTTGCGGGTTGGCGGTCTGGGCGCTGGTGAAGCCGGTGCGGCAGCCGAAGTTCGACACCTGGGTGCCGTCGGCGCGAGTGAACAGCTTGGAATCGACAGCGCTCAGCAGCAGGCCGAACGTACCGGCCTCGGTGTCCCATTGGTCACTGTAGAGGGCCGTGAAGGTCGGGGCCCACTTCTTGGCGAAGTCGCCGTAGCTGGCTTCGGCGGAGAGCGAGAGCAGGCGCTTGGCGCTGTCGAACGGCAGGCGGGTGCGCAGGTTCACCGTGCCCGAGATGCCGCCCTCGATCATGTCGGCCGAGGGACTCTTGAACACGTCCACCCCGCCCATCAGTTCCGACGGCACGTCCGCGAAGCTCAAGGCGCGGCCGTTGTTGGCCGAGAAGGTGTCGCGGCCGTTCAGCTCGGAACGCACGAAGTTCAGGCCGCGCACGACCACGCCGCTGCCTTCGGTCGAGAAGTGGTCCGGGTCGACGCCGGCGGCGAAGCGGTTGATCGCCACGCCCGGGATGCGCTGCAGCGCCTCGGTCACCGAACGGTCCGGCAGGGCGCCGATGTCCTCGGCGGTGATCGAGTCGCCGATGATCTCGGAGCTCTGCTTCAGCTGCTGCGAGCTCTTCAGGCTCTGGCGGATGCTGGTGACGACCACCTCGTCGACCGTCGCCGCATCGTCGGCCGGCTTGGTCTGGGCGAACGCCGGCGCCGCGACCAGCATGGCCCCCAGCGCCAGGGCCGAAGCCCCATACCTAAGTTTTGAAGTCGAAACCGCACCTGTGCGTGCGACCGCCCGTTGGACGTGGTCCATTTTGTCTGCCTCCCCAGTTGTTCTTCATGGCAGCTCGTTACCGCTACCATTGGCCTATTGCGTGGGCCATTATGGTCAGATGATATGGCAAAGCCGGTCGGCGTCAAGGTAGCGCTACCTAAGCCGCGGAAAAGAAAGTTGGCCCACGAACCTCCTGATTTGTCATAACAATTGAAAAAGGGACCCGGACGCTCGCCGGGAGCCGGACAACGTCGCTCCAAAAGCGATAAGGACGTCGTCTGACCAATCCGCTTGGACATTCCCGTCTCGGCGGGCCCAAGAGATGACCGCCCATAGAAGGCGGGGTATGATCGCGGCAGGGGGAACGCATGACGGATCAAACCGTCCGGACTATTCTAATCGTCGGCGGCGGCACGGCCGGCTGGATGACGGCCGCGGCCCTGTCGGCCAAGCTGGCCGGCCTGCCGATCGCCATCCGCCTGGTCGAATCGGCCGAGATCGGCACGGTCGGCGTCGGCGAGGCGACCGTCCCGCACATCCGCCACTTCAACGCCGCCCTGGGTCTCGACGAGGCCGATTTCATGCGCAAGACCCAGGCGACCTACAAGCTGGGCATCGAGTTTCGCGGCTGGGGCCAGCCAGGCGACAGCTACATCCACCCGTTCGGGGCCTATGGCGCGGCGATCGCCGGCGTGGGCTTCCACCACCACTGGCTGCGGGCCCGGCAGGGCGGCGACGCCACGCCGCTGGAGGCCTATTCCCTGCCCGTCATGGCCGCGCGCCAGGGACGGTTCGCCCCGCCCTCCCCCGATCCGCGCGCCCTGGCCTCGACCTATGCCTACGCCTACCAGTTCGACGCCGGGCTCTACGCGGCCTATCTGCGCGCCTACGCCGAGGCGCGCGGCGTGGTCCGCACCGAAGGCAAGGTGGCCGACGTCGCGTTGCGCGGCGGGGACGGCTTCATCGAGGCGATCACGATGGAGAGCGGCGAGCGAATCGAAGCCGACCTGTTCATCGACTGCTCGGGCTTTCGCGGCCTGCTGATCGAACAGGCGCTGAAGGCCGGCTACGAGGACTGGACCCGCTGGCTGCCCTGCGACCGGGCCGCCGCCGTCCCCTGCGACACGGTCGAGGTCTCGACGCCCTATACGCGCTGCACGGCCGACACGGCCGGCTGGCGCTGGCGCATCCCGCTGCAGCATCGCGTCGGCAACGGCTACGTCTATTCCAGCGCCCATATCAGCGACGACGACGCCGCGGCCGCTTTGCTGGCCGGGCTGGAGGGCAAGGCCCAGGCCGAGCCGCGCTTCCTGCGGTTCGTCGCCGGCCATCGCAAGAAGCAGTGGAGCCGCAACTGCGTGGCCGTGGGCCTGGCCAGCGGCTTCCTGGAACCGCTGGAAAGCACCAGCATCCACCTGATCCAGGTGGCGATCACCACTCTGCTGGAACTGTTTCCAGACCGGGGCTGCGACCAGGCCGACCAGGACGAGTACAACCGCGTGATGACCCTGGAATTCGAGCGCATCCGCGACTTTCTGGTCTTGCACTACCACGCCAACCAGCGGACCGGCTCGCCGTTCTGGGACGATCGCCGCAACCTGCCCATCCCCGACAGCCTGGCCTACAAGATGGACCTGTTCCGGGACCGCGGGGTGGTGGTGAAGTACAAGGACGGCTTCTTCCTCGAGCCCAGCTGGCTGGCGGTCTATCTGGGCCAGAACGTCGTGCCGCGCGCCTATGACCCGGTCAGCGACAGCGTGCCCGACGCCGTCCTGGCGCAAAGGCTGAAAGCGATCCGCGAATCAATCGCCGAGACAGCGCGGGCCATGCCGAGCCATGACGACTGGATCGCCCGTTTCTGCGCCGCCGGCGCTTCCGGGGCGGCCGCTCAGGCCGTGACGGCATGAGCCGTTCGCCCTTGAGCAGCGTCGCCATCCTGGGCGGCGGCGTCGCCGGCTGGATGACCGCCGCCGCCCTGGCGCGGGTCCTGCCCGCCGCCTGCGCGATCCGGGTGGTCGAGACCGCCGACGCCGCGCCGCGCGGAGCCCTGTCCACCCTGCCCGCCCTGCGCGGTTTCCACGGCCTGCTGGGCCTGGACGAGGCCGCCCTGATGCGATCCGCCCGCGGGACCTTCAAGCTGGGCGCGCGATACGGCGGCTGGACGGACCAGGACCCGGACGCAGACCATGTCGAGGGCTTCAGCGACGCCGGCGCTAATCTCGACGGCGTGGCGTTCCACCATCACTGGCTGCGCGCCGCTCGACGCGGCGGGGCCGGACGCTACGAGGACTACAGCCTGGCCGCCGTGGCCGGGCGCATGGGCCGGTTCGCTCCGCCCAGCGAAGACCCCCGGTCGGTGCTGTCGACCCTGTCCTACGGCCTGCACCTGGACGCGGCCGGCTATGTCGCGGCCCTGCGCGCGACGGCGCCCCGCGTGACGACGCGGGCCGGCGAGATCGCCGACGTCGTCCTGTCGCCCGAGGGCGCTATCGCGGCGGTCGTCCTGGCCGACGGCGAACGGGTCGTCGCCGACCTGTTGGTCGACGCCACGCCGGACGGCCGCCTGATCGGCGCCACGCCCGGGGCGGGGTGGATCGACGAATCGGCCGCCCTGCCCTGCGACCGCCTAGCCCTGCGCGAGGTCGCGCCCCGCGCCGATCCGCCACCGCTGACCGAGTTCGAAGCGATCCCGGAAGGGTGGCTGAGACGGGTCCCCCTGCGCGGCGGCGACGCGGTGACCCTGGCCTACGCCAGCGGCCTGACCGACGACGAGGCGGCGCGCGACATCCTGGGCGGCGAAGCGACGATCGTTCCCTTGCGCAACGGCCGGCGCCAGCGGGCCTGGTCGGGCAACTGCCTGGCCGTCGGCCCGGCGGCGGTCCAGCTGGAGCCGCTGAACGGCGACGACGTCCAGGCGATCCAGAGCGGCGTCGGCCGGCTGATCGCCCTGCTGCCCACCGCCGACGGCTCGCCCCTGGCGGCGATGGAATACAACCACCTGATGGCCGAGACGTTCGACCGAGCCCGCGACATGGCCGTTCTGCGCTACGTCGCCGCCGCGCGGACCGACGCTCTGTGGACCCAGGCGCGGCAGGCCGAACCCTCGGCGGCCCTGGCCTACAAGCAGGCCCAGTTCGAAAGCCGGGGACGCGTGGTGCTGTACGACGAGGAGACCTTCGTCGAAGGCGCCTGGGTCGGGGCGTTCCTCGGTCACGGGATCACGCCCAGGCGTCATGACCGGCTAGCCGACCGCCTGCCCGCCGACCAGGCCGAGGCCACCCTGGCCAAGCTGCGCGGGATGATCCGCCAGGCCGCCCAGGCCATGCCGCCGCACGCCGACGCCCTGAAGGATCGCCCATGACGTCCGCTCCCACTCGCCCGGACCCGATCCGCAAAGTGCTGGTCCTGGGCGGCGGCACGGCCGGCTGGATGACGGCGGCGGCCCTGTCCAAGGTGCTGGGCGGCCAGGTCGAGGTGACGCTGGTCGAGTCCGAGCAGATCGGCACGGTCGGGGTCGGCGAGGCCACGATCCCGCCAATCCTGACCTTCAACGCCATGCTGGGGATCGACGAGCGCGACTTCATGCGGGCCACGCGGGCAACTTTCAAGCTGGGCATCGAGTTCCGCGACTGGACCCGCCTGGGCGACCGCTACATCCATCCGTTCGGGACCTTCGGCCTGGATATCGAGGCGATCAAGTTCCACCAGGTCTGGCGCAAGGTGCAGGGCCAGGTCGGGCCGATCGAGAACTTCAACCTGGCGGCCGTCGCCGCGCGCCAGAGCCGCTTCGCCCTGCCCGACCCCGATCCGGCCAAGGTGCTGTCCAGCCTGAAATACGCCTTCCACTTCGACGCCGGCCTCTACGCCAAGTTCCTGCGCGGCTTCGCCGAGGCGCGGGGCGCGAGGCGGATCGAGGGCAAGGTGGCCGACGTCGCCCTGCGCGGCGAGGACGGCTTCATCCAGTCGGTCACCCTGGAGGACGGCCGGGTCTTTGAGGCCGACCTGTTCATCGACTGCTCGGGCTTTCGCGCCCTGCTGATCGGCCAGGCCCTGGGCGGGCGCTATATCGACTGGAGCCATTGGCTGCCCAACGACCGGGCCGTGGCCATGCCTTGCGACACCGGCGGCGACGGCCTGACGCCCTATACCCGCGCCACCGCCGACAAGGCCGGCTGGCGCTGGCGCATCCCGCTGCAGCACCGCACCGGCAACGGCTATGTCTATTCCAGCGCCCATATAAGCGACGACGAGGCCCAGGCCGCTCTGACGGCGGGACTGGACGGACCGACCCGGGCGGACCCGAATGTCCTGCGCTTCCAGGCGGGCCGGCGCGACCAGGCGTGGATCAAGAATTGCGTCGCCATCGGCCTGTCGTCGGGCTTCCTGGAGCCGCTGGAGAGCACCAGCATCCACCTGATCCAGGCGGCGATCACCAAGCTCCTGGCCCTGTTCCCGGACAAGGGCTTCGATCCGCTGGAGATCGACGAATACAACCGCCTGACCGCCCAGCAGGTCGAGCTGGTCCGCGACTTCATCATCCTGCACTTCAAGGCCACAGAGCGGTCGGACACCGCCTACTGGAACGACCTGCGGACCATGACGATCCCCGACAGCCTGCAGCGCAAGATCGACCTGTTCGCCGGGCGCGGGCGATTGTTCCAGTCCGACTACGACCTGTTCGCCGAGCCCAGCTGGATCGCCGTGCTGCTGGGCCAGGGGATCGTGCCGCGGCAGTACGACGCCCTGGTCGACAGCCTGCCGGAAGCCGCCCTTGTCCAGCGCCTGCGACGGCTGTCGGCCCTGATCGGCCAGACCTCCCAGGCCATGCCCGACCATGCCGCCTTCATCGCCCGCTATTGCGCCGCCGAGACCGCCGCCGGAGTCCCCGCATGACCGACCAACGCCTGCGCAAGATCGTCATCGTCGGCGGCGGCACCGCCGGCTGGATGACGGCCGCGGCGCTGGGCCGGTTCCTGAAGGACGGCCACACCGAGGTGACCCTGGTGGAGTCCGAGGAGATCGGCACGATCGGCGTGGGCGAATCCACGATCCCGCAGATCAACATCTTCAACCGCATGCTGGGCCTGGACGAGAACGAGTTCGTCCGCCGCACCATGGCGACCTTCAAGCTGGCCATCGACTTCGTCGACTGGAAACAGATCGGCCATCGCTACTACCACCCGTTCGGCCCCTACGGCCTGGACATGGAGGGGGTCTCGTTCCACGCCTACTGGCTGCGGCTGCAGGCGATGGGCCAGGCCGCCGACCTGACCGAATATTCGCTGCAGGCCCTGGCCTCGGCCCAGAGCAAGTTCATGCGGGCCAACGGCCAGCGCAATTCGCCGCTGGGCACGCTGTCCCATGCCTATCACATCGACGCGGCCCTCTACGCCCGGATGCTGCGCGACTACGCCGAGGCGCGGGCCGTCCGGCGCCAGGAAGGCCGGATCGTCCAGGTCCACCAGCGGGCCGAGGACGGCTTCGTCGAGGCCGTGACCCTGGAGAGCGGCCAGCGGGTCGAGGGCGACCTGTTCATCGACTGCTCGGGCTTTCGCGGCCTGCTGATCGAGCAGACCCTGAAGACCGGCTTCGAGGACTGGTCCCACTGGCTGCTGAACGACCGCGCCGTGGCCGTGCCCTGCGAACTGGGCGGCTCGCGCCAGCCGGTGACCCGCGCCACCGCCCGCCCCGCCGGCTGGCAGTGGCGCATTCCGCTGCAGCATCGGCTGGGCAACGGCTACGCCTTTTCCAGCCAGCATATCAGCGAGGACGAGGCGACCGCCGACCTGCTGGCCGGCCTGGACGGCGCCCCGCTGCGCGATCCGTTCACCCTGCGCTTCACGGCCGGGCGGCGAAAGAAGAGCTGGAACAAGAACGTCGTGGCCATCGGCCTGTCGGCCGGCTTCATGGAGCCGTTGGAGAGCCAGAGCATCCACCTGATCCAGGTCGGCATATCGCGCCTGCTGGCCATGTTCCCCGACAGGCGGTTCGAGACCCCGGACATCGACCGCTATAACCGCGTGATGCGGTTCGAGTACGAGACGATCCGCGACTTCCTGATCCTGCACTTCCACGCCACCCGGCGCAGCGACACGCCCTACTGGGACTATCTGCGCGAGATGCCGATCCCGGACTACCTGGCCGACAAGATCGCGGTGTTCAAAAGCCACGGCCGGGTGTTCCGCGAGAACGAGGAGCTGTTCACCGACACCAGCTGGTTCGCGGTGATGGTCGGCCAGGGCCTGGAGCCGCGCGGCCACGACCCGATGGCCGACGTGATGTCCGACGACGAGCTGCGCGCCCGCATGGCCAACATCCACGCCGTGATCGCCAAGGCGGCCCAGGTCATGCCCGACCACATGCGGTTCATCGCCGACAACTGCGCGGCGGTCTGACGGGCGGCTTTCAACGTGAGCGGCGGAGAGCCGCGCCCTCGATCGGGGGCAGGCGCATGCGCCTGTCCCCGAAGGCCCTCACATCCCCGTTCTCAGTTTCCCGGCGCGTAGGGGAAGCTGAGCTTCTCGTAATAGTCCAGCGTATGGGCGGGCGGCGCTTCACCAGCCGGCAGCGGCAAGCCCGAGAACGTCTGGAAATAGGCGATCGAGGCGTCGCGCCACCACTGGGCCTCGTTGCGCTGGATGGTCAGGAAGTCGGCCACCTGGGCGTGGCGCTCGGGATCGACATAAGGGGCCAGCCCCGCCCAGGTCCGGCCCATGCCATCCACATAGGACACGCCGCGCGAATAGTGGGTCACCAGGCCGTCCCACAGGGTCTGGCCCGACTTCAGGCGGTAGGTCCAAGGCAGGTGGTGGAACCACAGCAGGTCCTTCTCGTCGACGGTCTTTAGGTCCGAGAAGCGCCGGGCGACCACCGGGGCGTACTGGGCCGTGGCGTTGCTGCCCGTGGCCGTGCGGTCGAAGCCGATCCCGTCCTTGCCGGCCTTGGCGTAGTAGACGCTGGTCCAGTCGGCGCGCGGCCCGCCCGACACCCATGGACCGGGGCCGTAGTGATGGCTGCGGCCCATCTGGTGGTGCAGGCCCAGCGGGGTCATGTAGTCGACCGCCGCCTCGCGCGAGCCCATCATCATCGCCACGGCCGGCGTCACGAAGCGCGGGTCGGTCGAGAAGGTCATCTTCGCCCAGTCGGCGGCGATGGCTTGGGTCGAGGCCTCCGGGTCCCAGGCCAGGCGGCCGAAGACGTACCAGTTGGCCTGGTCGAACTGCGAGCCGCTCCAGTTGCGGTCGCGGCCGATGTTGGAAACCCCGGCCATCAGGGTCTGGCGCCGGCCGTCCAACGACCCGTCCACCACCTTGGCCACGGTCGAGCCCTGGCCCTTGGCCCAGGTGTCGGACTTCAGGGTCTCTTCGTAGAGCGGGCCCAGATAGACCAGGTGCGTGGCGAAGCCGAGATATTCCTTGGTGATCTGGAACTCCATGCCGAGATTGGTCTTCGGCATGGCCCCGAACAGCGGATGGAACGGCTCGCGCGGCTGGAAGTCGATCGCCCCGTTCTTGACCTGAACGATGACGTTGTCGCGGAACTGGCCGTCGAACGGCTTGAACTCGCTGTAGCCCTGCTTGGCGCGGTCGTCGGGCTGCTCGTGCGAATAGACGAAGGCCCGCCACATCACGATCCCGCCGTGCGGCCCCACCGCGTCGGCCAGCATGTTGGCCCCGTCGACATGGGTGCGGCCATAGTCCTGCGGCCCCGGCTGGCCCTCGGAATTGGCCTTCACGAGAAAGCCGCCGAAGTCGGGGATGGCCTTGTAGATCTCGTCGGCCTTGGCCTTCCAGAAGGCGCGCACGGCCGGATCCAGCGGATCGGCGGTCTTCAGCCCGCCGATCTCGATCGGGGCCGAAAACCGCGCCGACAGATAGACCTTGATCCCGTAGGGCCGGAACACCTCGGCCAGGGCCGCGGCCTTGGCGATATAGGGCGCGGTCAGGCTGTCGGCCTTGGCGTTGACGTTGTTCAGCACCGCGCCGTTGATCCCGATCGAGGCGTTGGCGCGGGCGTAGTCGACGTAGCGGGGATCCTTGTAGTCCGGCAGCTTCCACCAGTCCCACAGCGAGGCCCCGGCATAGCCGCGCTCGACGGTGCCATCCAGGTTATCCCAGTGGTTCAGCAGGCGGTGATTGACCTTCGGCGCCGACAGGATGTCCAGCTTGTCGACGCTCTGCCCGGTCTGGACCAAGCGCAGATAGTGGAACACGCCGTACAGCACGCCGATGTCGCTGTTGGCGGCGATCACCGTGGTCTTGCCGCCCTTTGAGTCTTGGAGCGTCCGGATGAGGTACCCCTCCTCGCCCGCGCCCTTCAGCGACAGGTTCAGGGCCGCGACGGCGGGCGAGCCGGCGGGCGTGCCCAGCAGGATCGACGGGCCGTCCGCCGCCGGCGCTCCGCCGACCAGGCCGTCCAGCCCGCGTTGCAGCTCGGCGCGCGCGATCTTCAGCGTCGGCGTGTCGGCGCCAGGCGCGATCGTCCGGGGCTCCGGCCGCAGGGCCGCCGGCAGTGGCCGGTAGCGCAACCACAGGTCATAGCCGTCCTCGGCCTGGGCCGCGGAGGCCCCCAAGGTCGCCGAAATCAGGCCGGCCGCCAGGCAGAACCCTCGCACGAAGGACATAAGACGCATGTTTTCTCCCGGGCGGCACCCTGCCGCGCGACGCTTGAAAGCGCGACGGTCTTGAGCCCGTGATACCGCTACCTTGAGCAAAGGTCGAGACACTATGTCATTATTGGTCAGACCAATAGATTGACAACGGCGACGCCTGATTTAGACCGATACCGCTACCATCCGCCATCGTCGGGTCAACGAAAGCGTCCCATGCCGAAGATCACCGCCGCTCGCGTCATCGTCACCTGCCCGGGACGAAATTTCGTCACCCTGAAGATCGAGACCAGCGACGGCGTCCATGGCGTCGGCGACGCCACCCTGAACGGGCGCGAGCTGGCCGTGGCCAGCTACCTGACCGACCACGTGATCCCCTGCCTGATCGGCCGCGACGCCCACCAGATCGAGGACATCTGGCAGTACCTGTACAAGGGCGCTTACTGGCGGCGCGGCCCGGTGACCATGGCCGCGATCGCCGCGGTCGACACGGCCCTGTGGGACATCAAGGCCAAGATCGCCGGCCTGCCCCTGTACCAGCTGCTGGGCGGCGCCTGCCGCGAGGGCGTCATGGTCTACGGCCACGCCAACGGCGCGACGGTCGAGGAGACCCTGGAAAACGCGGCGGTCTATGCGGCCCAGGGCTACAAGGCCATTCGCCTGCAGTCGGGCGTGCCCGGCCTGAAGGGCGTCTACGGCGTCTCCAAGGACAAGTTCTTCTACGAACCCGCCGACGGCGACCTGCCGACCGAAAGCCTGTGGTCGACCGAGAAGTATCTGCGCAGCGCACCGGGCCTGTTCGAGGCGGCCCGCGACAAGCTGGGCTGGGACCTCCATCTGCTGCACGATGTCCACCACCGCCTGACCCCCATCGAGGCCGGCCGCCTGGGCAAGGACCTGGAGCCTTATCGGCCGTTCTGGATGGAAGACGCCGTCCCGGCCGAGAACCAGGCCAGCTTCCGCATCATCCGCCAGCACACCACCACCCCCCTGGCCGTGGGCGAGGTGTTCAACACGATCTGGGACTGCAAGCAGCTGATCGAGGAACAGCTGATCGACTACATCCGCGCCACCGTGGTGCATGCCGGCGGCATCACCCACCTGCGTCGCATCGCCAGCTTCGCCGACCTGCACCATGTGCGCACCGGCTGCCATGGCGCCACCGACCTGTCGCCGATCTGCATGGCCGCGGCCCTGCACTTCGACCTTTCGATTCCCAATTTCGGGATCCAGGAATACATGCGCCACACCGAGGCGACCGACGCGGTGTTCCCCCACGCCTACAGCTTCGCGGGTGGCATGCTGCATCCGGGCGAGGCGATCGGCCTGGGGGTCGACATCGACGAGGCCGAAGCGGCCAAGCATCCGTACAAGCGCGCCTACCTGCCGATCGCCCGCCGCGAGGACGGCTCCATGCACGATTGGTGAGGCTGCCGCGACCCAGTCGAGGCACAATCGTCAAGGCTTGGGGATCCGCGTCCAAAATAGCCCGCGCGGCCCAGGTCGGCTATGCTATCGCGAATTCCGAAGGCCTTCGGGGCCGCCGCCGAGAAACTGACGAAGACCCATGGCCGAGAACGTCAAGCTCTACCGCCGTATCGCCGACTCGATCGCCGACGCCATCGAGGGCGGCCAGTACAAGCTTGGCGACCGCCTGCCCACGGAACGCGAACTGGCCGAGCAGTTCGGGGTCAGCCGCCCTACCCTGCGCGAGGCGATGATCGCCCTGGAGATGCTGGGCATGATCGAGGCCCGCCACGGCCTGGGCATCTATGTCACCGGCGACGTGCGCCCTGTCACCCCGGCCAGCGCCGAGCCGGCCTTCGAGATCGGCGCCTTCGAGCTGATCGAGGCCCGCCGCCTGTTCGAGGGAGAGGCCGCCGCCCTGGCCGCCACAGCCATCACCGACGCCCAGATCCTGGAGCTCGAGGCGCTGATGGAGCGCATGGCCCGCGAGGAGGAGATCCAGGGCGAGGACGCCGACCGCGAGTTCCACATGGTCATCGCCCGCGCCTCCGGCAACGGCGCGATCATCGCCACGATCGAGAACCTGTGGGACTGGCGCAACCGCTCGCCCCTGGCCCGCAACATCCTGGCCCGCGCCCGCGGCATGGGGCTGGAGCCGCGCATCGTCGAGCACCGCCGGGTGTTCGAGGCGCTCAAGGCCCGCGACCCGGCCGCCGCCCGCCAGGCGATGCGCGACCACCTGGAGCGGGTCATCGACCACCTGCTGCACGCCACCGAGACCGAGGCCGTCGAGCGGGCCAGGCAGGAAACCGGCGCCCGACGCTCGGCCATCGCCAAGCGCGTGGCGATCTAGACGCCGCTTCCCCCTCCGGCCCTCCGGGCCACCTCTCCCAAAGGGGGAGGATCTACGCCGAGCAGATGCTCCCCCTTTGGGGGAGCTGTCGCGGAGCGACTGAGGGGGTCCTTCGCCCCCTAGACGACCGTCAGCGTCGCCTTTTTGAGGTCGACCGAGTTCGGGCCGGCCAGCAGGGTGAACTGGCCGGGCTCGACCACGCGCTTCATCTCCAGGTTCCACAGCGACAAGTCCAGGGGCGAGACCTCGAAGGTCACGGTCTGCTTGGCGCCCGGAGCCAGGGTCACGCGCTTGAAGTGCTTCAGCTCCAGCAGCGGACGGGTCACCGAGGCGGCCTCGTCGTGGATGTAGAGCTGAACCACCTCGTCGCCGGCGACCTTGCCGGTGTTGGTCACGTCGACCTCGACCTTGACGCTCTCGTTGGCGCCGATCTGGGCCTTCAGAGGGCGCGGGGCCGAGATGTCGAAGGTGGTGTAGGACAGCCCGAAGCCGAACGGATAGAGCGGCGAGGTGTCGCCCAGCAGGTAACCCCGGCGGGCGGTGGGCTTGCGGTTGTAGTAGATCGGCAGCTGGCCCACGTCGCGGGCGATGCTGACCGGCAGCTTGCCGCCCGGATTGGCGCGGCCGAACAGGATGTCGGCGGCGGCGTTGCCGGTCTCCTGGCCCAGGTACCAGCCCTCGACCAGGGCGTCGGCGCGCTCGGCCAGCAGGTTGACCGACAGCGGACGGCCGTTCAGCAGGAACACCACGGTCGGCTTGCCCAGGTCGAAGATCGCCCTGGCCAGGTCGTTCTGCTGGCCGACCAGGTCCAGGCTCTCGCGGTCGCCCAGGTGGGCGTCGGCCCAGGCCTCGCGGCTGGTCTGCTCGTTGTCGCCCAGCACCATGACGACCACGTCGGCCTTGCGGGCCACCTCGACCGCCTCGGCGATCAGCTTGGCGTTCACGGCCGGATCGACCAGCTTGACCTCGTCCTGAGCCCAGATCCGGGCCTCGGTGATCCGCACGGCCTCGGCGTAGTCCAGCGTGAAGCCGCTCTTCTTGGCCTCGGCCTCCAGCCCCTCGTAGATCGACACCACGTGGCGCGGCACGTCGCTGTAGCCGCCGATCGGAGTGTCCTTGGCGTGGGTGCCCAGCAGGGCCATGCGCTTGAACTTCGAGGGATCGAGCGGCAGCAGGCCCTTGTCGTTCTTCAGCAGCACCACGGCCTTGCGCGCCGCCTCGCGGGCCAGGGCGATGGCGTCCGGCGCCGCGGTCTTGGCGTCGGCCGTCTTCTCGTCGGCATAGGGATTCTCGAACAGGCCGCCTTCGAACTTGACGGCCAGGACGCGGGCCACGGCCTCGTCGACCGCCGCCTGCGACACGCGGCCCGCCTTCACCAGGTCCGGCAGCAGGGCGTAAGCCTCGCCGTCGGGCAGCTCGACGTCGACCGTGGCGTTCATCGCCATCACCGCCGTGTCGGCCAGGTTGTCGGTCAGCTTATGGCGAGCGGACAGTTCCTTGATGGCGAAATAGTCGCTCATCGTCACGCCCTTGAAGCCCCATTCGCCGCGCAGCACGTCGTGCAGCAGCCAGCGGTTGGCGTGCGAGGGCACCCCGTCGATCTCGTTGTACGACGGCATGACAGAGCGCACCGGCAGTTCCTTCACCGCCCGTTCGAACGGCGGGAAGAAGTTCTCGCGCAGCGTCCGCTCGGCGATCTGGGCCGGGCCGACATTGGTGCCGTTCTCCGGCTGGCCGTGGCCGGTCATGTGCTTGAGGGTGACGAACACCTTGTCCTTGGCCAGCGGCAGGGTCTTGCCCTGGAAGCCGCGGATCGCCGCCAGGCCGATCTCGGCGCACAGGTGCGGGTCCTCGCCATAGGTCTCCTCGATGCGGCCCCAGCGCGGGTCGCGGGCGACGTCGACCACCGGGGCCAGGGCGATGTTCGAGCCGCGGGCCCGCATCTCGCGGGCGGCGACGGCGAAGCTCTTCTCGACGAGATCCGGATCGAAGGTCGAGGCCAGGGCGATGGCTTGCGGGAAGCTGGTGGCGTCGCGCGCGACATAGCCGTGCAGGGCCTCGTCGTGCATCAGCATCGGAATGCCCAGGCGCGTCTGCTCCATCGCCCACTTCTGGGCGGCGTTGACGTAGCGGGCGGTCTCCTTGGCGTTGCGGTTGACCGAGCCGTCGTCGGCGCCGGCGGCGGCGTCGACCACCGCGGCGGGCTTGAGGCCCTTGCGGTCGGACGGCCGCGAGATCTGGCCCAGGCCGTTGGGGAAGTTCTTGCTGGCGTCCTGCGGCGAGAACTCGCCCTCGGGAGTCTGGATCTTGGCCTTGGTCAGCCAGATGCCGACCAGCTGGGCGGCCTTCTCCTCCAGCGTCATGCGCGAAAGCAGGTCGCGGACCCGCAGTTCGACCGACTGGGTCGGGTCCTTGTACAGCGGCTTGCCGCCGGCGGGCGCGGCGGCGCGGGCGAGGGTCGAGGACGCGGCGGCCAGGGCGGCCAGGCTGACGCCGAGCGTGCGGCGGGTGACGGTCTGGCTCATGATCTCTTTCGTTTCCCCACGATGGAACGGACCGTCGAATGGACGGTGGCGGCGTTGCTCGCCGACGTTGAATGACAGTATGGAAGCAGAGATCTGACCACTCAAGTTTTTTATGGTACCGGTCTCATTTCATCGCCTAGGATCGCGGGCGAACAAGCAAGATCCCTCGTCGGAGGGGCTGGAGGAAGCCTTGGATATCGCAAGACGCACCCTGGTCGGACTGATGGCCGCGCTGTCGGTGGCCGCCTCTCCCCTCGCTCTGGCCCAAGCCGCGCCTGGCAAGGCGGCGAAGACCGAGCGCTGGGTGGCCTCCTGGGCCTCGGCCCAGATGGTTCCGGCGGCCAAGGACGCCCTGCCCGCCGCCGAGGTCGCCGACGGCACGCTGCGCCAGACCCTGCGGCTCAGCACCGGCGGCGGCAGGATCCGCCTGCGGCTGTCCAACGCCTTCGGGACCGAGCCGCTGAAGCTGACGGGCGTCCATGTCGCCCTGGCCACCGCCCCCGGTTCGGCCCGCATCGACCCGGCCAGCGACCGCGCCCTGGCCTTCTCCGGCCGCCCGGAGGTGGTCATCCCCGCCGGCGCCGAATACCTGTCCGATCCGATCGACTTCCCGGCCAAGCCCCTGACGAACATGGCCGTCACGATTCGCTTCGACGGCCCGCTCCCCGCCCAGCAGACCAGCCATCCCGGCTCGCGCACCACCTCGTGGTTCGGGGCCGGCGACCAGCTGGCGGTCGCGGAGCTGACCGGCGGCAAGTCGCTGGACCACTGGTTCCAGATCTCGGGCGTCGACGTGCAGCGCCCGGCCGGCGCCAGCCTGGTGACCTTCGGCGACTCGATCACCGACGGCTACGGCGTCACCACCAACGGCAACAATCGCTGGCCCGACATCCTGGCCGCGCGCCTGCAGGCCGATCCGCGCACCCGGGGCGTGGGCGTGCTCAACGCCGGCATCGGCGGCAACCGCCTGCTGCTGGACGGCCTGGGCCCCAACGCCATGGCCCGCTTCGACCGCGACGTGCTGAACCAGGCGAGCGTCCGGTACGTCATCCTGCTGGAGGGCGTGAACGACCTGGGGACCCTGACCCGCGAACAGCCGGCCAGCCCCGAGGCCCACGCCGCCCTGGCGGCCCGGATGATCGCCTCGTACGACCAGATGATCCGCCGGGCCCGTGACCGCGGGATCAAGGTCTATGGCGCCACCGTCATGCCCTATGGCGGCTCGGGCTATTATCATCCCGACGCCAGCAACGAGCAGGATCGCCAGGCCGTCAACGCCTGGATCCGGACGCCCGGCCGCTTCGACGCGGTGATCGACTTCGACCGGCTGATGCGCGATCCGGCCAATCCCGGCAAGCTGGCGCCGGCCTATGACTCCGGCGACGGCCTGCACCCGTCCCTCGCCGGCTACAAGGCCATGGCCGACGCCGTGCCGCTGGACCTGTTCACGCGCTGAAAGCGGAAACACGCGGCCGGAAACAAACCGGCGGAAACAAACCTGCAATGTGCTGACCCTAGACCATGGTCTCGCTCGATTGACACCGGTTTCCGTGGAAGACTGGGCAGGGCGGATTCAGGGAGGGGCGATGGCCCGCGCAAGACAGACCCTCAAGGCGGCGCTGCTGTTGTCGGCCGCGCTGACCGCCGCGCCCGCGCTCGTCCACGCCGCCCCCGACCCGCAGGGCGACGGCGGCTTGCTGTACCACCTGACCGGCGACAAGGGCCTGACCGCCGACCTGGCCGGCGGCGAGGCCGCCCCCAACTTCGCCGACAAGGTCAAGATCAAGACCGACCCGGTCCACGGCCCCTATGTCGAGGCGGCCGGCGAGGAGACGCTCAGCTGGATGGCGCCGGGCAATCTCTACGCCCAGCGCGGTACGCTCAGCTTCTACTGGCGGGCCCGCGACCCGGTCGGGACCACGCCCTTCCCGCTGTTCCGCGTCGGCTACGCCGACCACACCAGCTGGGACATGGCCTGGCTGCGCATCGACTGGAACGGCAAGGGCTTCGACGCCTTCGTCACCGACAACAACCTCGCCCGGGTGCGGGTCAGCACGACGGCCGCGCCGCCCCGGCCCGACCAGTGGATCCTGGTCACCTTCACCTGGGACGAGGCCAAGGGGATCGCCCTCTATATCGACGGCAAGCCCGTCGCCTCGAAGGCCCAGGCCGCCGCCCTCGACGCCGGGCTCGACCAGTTCGGCCCGCACAGCCGGGTGATCTCGCCCCACCAGGTGCAGAGCGCCTACCAGTTCGTCCGCGGCGGCGACGTCGACGACATCCGCGTCTATGACCACGCCCTGGACGACGCCGCCGTCGCCGGCCTGGCCGCCGGCAAGGACCCGGCCCCGGCCGTCGCCGCCCCCGACGCCAAGACCTGGCTCCACCGCTACGGCTGGGACCGTCCGACCGACCCGCCGCCCTATCTGACCGACGCCCGAACCACGATCCGCAAGGTCGAGTTCACCGACCAGTTCGACCTCAAGGAGCGCATGAGCCTGGGCTCGGACGGCATCGCCGAAACCACCTGGCCCGGCGTCTACAACCGCTCCAGGCTGCCCGGCCGCCACGACTATTTCGAGCTGCCGGACTGGAACGTCTATGTCGAGGGCGGCAAGGCGATCATCTTCACCCTGCCCGACGAGCCCTATAACCGGCTGGAATTCCAGGGCGCGGCCTATGGGTCGCTGACCACGATCGACGCGGCCGGCCACGAGACCCCGCTGGCCAGGCGTCCCAAGGGCGAACTGCGCACGTTCAACCAGTTCGCGGCCCTGAAGGGCGGCAAGCTGCGGTTCGACAACCTGGTGCAGGAAACCCCGATCCAGGAGCTGGCGGCCTATAACGTCACGGTCGCCGTCGAGCCGGACGAGTTCACCTTGAGCTACGTCGTACGCCCCGGCGCCGACCCGGCCGCCTATCCGGCGCTGGACGAACTTTCGACCTTCATGAGGGGCCGGTACGCGGCCGGCGAGCGCACCCTCGTGGCCGCCCTGCCCGCCTCGGCGCCGACCAAGCCGCGCGCCGACACGGCGCCCGGTCCGGCCCAGCCCATCGTCCACGTGCTGATCCCCGCCGACTTCCGCCTGGCCCGTCCGGGCGGCCCCGTCGGCAAGTTCCAATATGGCTGGCAAGGCGCCGATGTCGGCCTGGACGGCGTGGTCCTCGACATCCCCGCCCTCAAGGTCAAGCCGACCCACGGCGAGTTGTTCCCGCTGAACATCAAGGTCAAGGATCCGCTGTGGCCGGGCCGCGACCTGCTGGACGTCAATATCTCGGTCAAGCCGGGCGAGGCCCGCACGATCTTCCTCGACACCCGCGACCGCCTGCTGCCCGCGGGCAAGAGCCTCTACCTGACCCTCGCCGCGGCCGGCGCCGACTTCAACGCCCGCCAGCTGGACGGCATGGCGGTGCGGCTGAAGTTCAAGCCCGCCGCCGAGGCCAAGGCCGAGCACGTCGCCGACCGCCTGGCCCAGGCGCGCGACAACCTGGCCTTCCTGGTCGAGGAGCACGACGTTTCCAAACGCCTGGCCCGCTATGCGCGGCTGGACCTGGAGCTGTCGGACCTGCTGCGCGTCGACCCGGCCAATCTGCACGGCCGCGAGATGTGGGCCGAACTCAATCCCGAGCAGCCTGGCGTCCCCGTCGCCCTGCCGACCGCCCCCGCCGGCGTCCCCAAGTGGGCGTTCCTGCAGGTCGAGGACCTCAAGCGGGTGCGCAAGTTCATCGAATGGTGGATCGACAACCGCCAGGTCCCCTACGGCGACTTCGGCGGCGGCATCTCGGACGACGACGACCTGACCCAGCAGTGGCCGCCCCTGGCCCTGATGGGCGACATCCCCGACAAGACCACCGGCTCGCTGGACGCCCTGCTCGACGCGGCCTACAGGAACGACATGGTCCCGGACGGCCTGTCGAAGATCAAGACCGACGAGCTGCACTCGTACGAGGAGGCGATCAACCTCAAGGCCGAGGCGATGTACACGAGCTATGGCGACCCCAAGGTCGTCGAGCGGATGATGGAGACGGCCCGGGCCTATCCGATCGTCGCCAACAGGGGCGAGGACGGGCATGTCCACATCCTCAGCCGTTTCTTCTCGGCCAGCGACGTCTCGCGCGACGGGCCCTGGGGCTGGTCGCATCCCTATTCGTACCTGATCCTGCACCCGGGCATGCTGATCGCCGACTTCAACGGCGATCCCACCCTGCGCAAGCTGATCATCGACCTGGCCGACGGCCACCTGGCCCACGGCAAGCAGGATCCGGACGGGACCTGGCGCTATCCGGAGGACATCAACGCCGCCACCGGCCAGTCACGCGGCGAGCTGACCGGCAAGGGCCGGGGCAATGTCGCGGCCATGCAGCTGTTCTGGGCGGCCTGGCGCTGGACCGGCGACGAGAAGTATCTGCGCCCGCTGAAGGGCGAGATCGCCCACCAGTCGGGTCGCGGCCTGGACGAGCTGAACAGCGACGTCATCGACATGCTGGGCCTGCGCGCCCAGGCGGCGCCGATGATCAAGGCCATGGTCGACAAGGGCTCGGACGATCCGTTCGTGCTGTACGAAGCCTGGCGCTCGACCGGCGACACCGCCTATCTGGAAAAGGTCTACAGCGACGAGATCACCACCGCCGAGCAGCGGATGTGGATGGTGACCGAAGCGCACTGGTGGTCGGACCGGGTGGAGCTGTTCAGCGACATCCTGCAGCGCTCCCGGCTCGGCGGCATGGCCCTGCGCCGCAACCAGATGTTCCCCGGCCACCTGGTCAGCTGGCGGTTCGATACGCCGACCGCCGCCGAGGAGGTCGGCATCCTGGTCACCGGCGGACAGAAAAGCTTCAAGGTCACCGGCTACAACCTGACCGGCCGGCCGCTGCACGCGGTGATGACCGGATGGGACGTCGCGGCCGGCCAGTGGTCGGTGACGCGGGCCGTCGATGGGACCGCCGAGCCCGCGGCTTCGGTGGCGTTCGAGCGCACCACCGGCCTGGACGTGACCTTCGCGCCCGGCAAGACCACGACCTGGGAGTTCACCCTGCAAACGCCCGCCGCCACGCCCGTGACCGAACGCCCCGACCTCGGGATCGGCCGCGACGACGTCAAGGTCGGGCGGTCTGGGCTGACCGTCACGGTCCACAGCCTGGGCGCCAAGCCGGCCCCGGCCTCGGTCGTGGTCGTCGAGGACGCCTCGGGGAAGGAACTGGCGCGGGCGACCACGCCCGTCCTGCCGGCTCCCCTCGACCTGAAGCCGAAGACCGCCCAGGTCGCGCTAAAGGCCGGCTGGAAAACTGGCTACCGCGTGCGCATCATCCCCCCGGCCGGCGCGCCGGAGATCACCCAGCTCAACAATATCGTCACCGCCCCCTGATTTAGCTTGGAGACCCCGGAGCCGATCCGCTCCGGGGGCGTTGCTTCGCCCATGGCCGAAACCCTCACCGTACCTCGCGACCTCGTCCAGCGCCTGCGCGCCCGGCTGCCCGCCGTGACGCGCGAGCACCTGTTCGACTGCTACGCGATCAGCGAAACCACCTGGACCAAGCTGCGGGACGGCAAGCCGATCAAGCGCTCGACCCTCGAGCGGATCCTGCAACGCTACGAACGGCTGCTCGCCCACGCGGCCTGACGGCGGACGGTCTCGCGCCTACGGCCAAGCTTTAGCGGGGCGGCCATCGGGCCGATTCTCTGGATTCGCCGTCGTTCTTCGCAGGCGCACAATCGGTTCGCACCTGCGTAGAAGCGATTTCGCCGCCGGTCATCGGCTCCGGTGCTTTCCTTTAGAGGGTTGATATAGCACGCGTTTTCCGCAACCTAACGCCCGCCGACTTCCGCCGAACCGGCGTCTTAACCCTCATTCTCATGATGAGGTGACAAAGCGCGTCCGGCCCGGCAGGGTTGGCTCTCTTTTGATTCCCAGCAGATGAGCTGATTTATGAACGTTTCGGATCTGGTCGACGCCGCCGTGGCCGCCGACGACAAGCTGACCAAGACTCAGGCCAAGGCCATCATCGACGGCGTCTTCAAGTCGCTGACCGAGGCCGCCGTGAAGGGCGAGGAAGTCTCGATCCCGGGCTTCGGCAAGTTCAAGGTCCAGGCCAAGCCGGCCCGCACCGGCCGCAACCCCTCGACGGGCGCCGCCATCGAGATCGCGGCCAGCAAGAAGGTCGCCTTCACGCCGGCCAAGCAACTGAAGGACGCCGTCAACGGCTGATCCCTCGGCGAGCGGCCGGTCTCACCACCGGCCGCTCATCCTGGCCCGCCTCGCGCCGCCAGATGTCTTCCGGGTCGCCCGCGCGCCCGATGCAGGGGCTTCGCCCCTCTCCGACCTTCTCTCGACAATTCGACCATCCCGACAGCGCCTGGCCTGTTTCCCAGGGCCATGCCAGGGTCGCCGCGCATGAAGCACCTCCGACGGTTCACCGGTCTGGTCCTGGCGCTCGCCAGCCTGTGCGCCGGCGCGCGCGCCCAGACCCTCGATCGCGCGCCGGGCGAGAGCGACGTGGCCTTCGCGACGCGCGCCCTTCGGCTGCCGAAGGACTCCGACCCGCATACGACGCTCGCGAGCTGGAACGGCGTCCCGACCCTGTTCGTCGACTACACGACGGCCGACGCAGATCCGGAACGCCCGCTTGTCGCGCTGCAGCGGCAGGCCGCCGGCGGCTACCGCGCGATCGACGTCACCGTGGGCGAGCAGGAGGGTGGGACGCCCGACATCCTGGCGATCGGCTTCGCCAACGCCGATCGCGACGTCGACAGGGAGCTGATCGTCATCCTGGCCTGGTCGCAGGTCCATTACGATTTTTCCGGCACGCTCTACGAGGTCCGCCTGTTCGACGCGCCCAAGCCTGGCCAGGCGCAGCTGACGCTTCTGCCCGTCAGCGGCAAGTTCGGGGCCGGGTGCGAATGCGGTCGGCGCGACGGCCCGGACGAACACTACCGCTTCAAGACCGTGGCGGCGGTCAAGGCCGAGCTGAAGCGGCTGGGCTACTAGCTCCCACGCCGAAACAGCCGGCGGACGGCGGCGGCGTGGCTTCGGGCCACCGGCAGCCGATCACCGCTCGTCAGCACCGCGACAAGGCCGCCGCCCGGACGCGGCGCCAGTTGCACCACCCGGTCGCGCCGGACCACCGCCGAGCGATGGATGCGCACGAACACTTCAGGGTCCAGCCGCTCGACCAGGCGGCGGATCGAGTCGCGGACCAGATAGCCGCGCGCGCCCACATGCAGGCGGACATAGTCGCGCTCGGCCTCGATCCAGTCGAGATCGCGCACCAGCACCCGCTGGGCCCCGCCCCGGACCTCGATCCACAGCTCGGTCTCGAAACCGTCCGCCGCGCCCGCGCCCTCCGCCCGCAGATCCCGGACGATGGCTCGCAGTTCGCCGATCCGCAGCTCGGCGTCGCGCGCCTGGACCTGGGCGCGCGCCCGGCCCAGGGCTTCGGCCACCCGGGCGCCGTCGAACGGCTTGAGCAGATAGTCCGCCGCCGCCAGGTCGAAGGCCTGGATGGCGTAGCGGTCGAAGGCGGTGGCGAAGATCACCACCGGACCCTGCGGACCCGCCAGGGCCCGGGCCACGCCCACCCCGTCCAGCCCCGGCATCTTGATGTCTATGATCACCACCTGGGCGGCGGTCTCGCGGGCCAGGGCCAGGGCCTGGTCGCCGTCGACGGCCGCGCCGACGATCCGCACGTCCTCGACCTGGCCGACCAGGCGGTGCAGGCGGCGCAGAGCCAACGGCTCGTCGTCGGCCAGCAGGACGGTCAGGGCCGCGTCGCTCATCCCGCCCGCTCCAGCGGCAGGTCCAGACGCACCTGGAAGCCCCTTGGCGTGCGCGGGCCGCAGGTCAAGGCGGCCTGGTCGCCGTAACAGGTCTCCAGCCGCCGGCGGACGTTCTCCAGCCCCACGCCCAGGCCCGGCGGCCCGTCCACCGCCCCGCCCCCGTCGTCGGTGACGGTGATCGACAGCCGGCCGCCCTGCTGCTCGGCCACCACCTCGACGACCACCGGCTCGCTGCTGCGCGCCAGGCCGTGCTTGACGGCGTTCTCGATGATCGGCTGCAGGATCAGGTTCGGCACCAGGGCGTCCGCCAGTTCGGGGGGCGCGCGCTCGACATAGCGCAGGCGCTCGCCGAAGCGGATCTGCTCGATGGCTACGTACTGTCGCTCGCCGTCCAGTTCCTCGGCCAGGGTGACCCTCTCGCGCACGTCGCGCTCCAACGAACGGCGCAGGAATCCGGACAGGCCCAGGATCATCTGCTCGGCCCGGTCGTTCTGGCGCTCCATCACCAGGGTCGCCAGGGCGTTGAGTGTGTTGAACAGGAAGTGCGGGCTGATCTGGTAGCGCAGCATGCGGTTCTGGGTCTCGGTGGCCAGCACCCGCGCCGCCTCCAGCTTGAACCGCGCCTCGCGGGCGGCCAGGTCGGCGTGCACGGCCATGAAGATCGCCGCCCAGGCCACGAAGAACCAGAACACCGTGCGGCCGATCAGCATCACGCCCCAGAAGGTCGACTCCGGCCAGCGCGGCAGGATGGCGACATAGACGGTGTAGTCGACCACGCCGAACGCCAGCGAGCCCCCCAGCGACAGCGCCGCGACCAGGGCTAGGCGGCGCACGAACGGCCAGGGGGTCGAGCGCAGCAGCAGCGGCCCCATGGCCTGGCACATCAGCGCCCCGACCAGGCAGACCACCGCCCGCCGCAGGGCCCCGTCCCAGAAGTGCGGGGCCTTGGCGCTGACCCAGCCCAGGGTCATGGCGGCGTAGGCCAGCAGCCACACCCCCGCCGTGGCGATCAGGATGGTCCGGGTCTGCCGCCGGTCGGCCGGGCTGGTGGTCATGGGCCATTGTCGCCGCTGGCGCGCCACGCGCAAAGCGCCGTTCGCAGACGCAGCGGCGCCGTTCGCAGACGAACGAACCGCTCGCAGCAGGATGCGCGCCGTTGGTCTCGCCAGGCCTGACAGGCCCGTCCTGGCTGCCAGGATCGCGGCCGGGACTCGCAACCCACGGAGAAAACCGCATGACGGCGCAAGCCGCTCGCGTCCATCGCCGCGACGCCGTGCTGGCCGCCCTGGAGCTGTTCCGGCGGATCTATCCGCCGATCAGCCTGACCAGCGTGCGGGTGTTCCTCTATGTGGCCGACAATCCGGGCGTCAACGTCTCGGCCCTGGCCCAGGCCTGCGGCCTGACCGAGGCCGGCGCCTCGCGCGTCGCCCGCGCCCTGGCCGGACGCGGCATCGAGCGGCCGCTGCCGCCGTCGCTGGGTCTGCTGGACAGCGTGACCAGCCCGATCGACCCCCGCGAGCGCCTGCTGGGCCTGACCGAGCGCGGCCGGGCCCTGGTCGCCCGCATCGAGCTGCTGATCGCCGCCCACACGCCGATCATGCTGTCGGTCGCCCCCGTCGTCCGGTCCGACCGCGGCGACAGGCCTGCCGCTCAAGCCCATGGAGAGGCTTCGTGACCGTCTCGCCCAGGACCCCGATCAGCCCCCTGGCCGCCGTACTGGGCGGCGGGCTCACGGCCGCCGTGCTGGACATCACCTACGCCTTCGTCGCCTTCGGCCTGCGCGGCGTGAGCCCGGCCAGGATCCTGCAGTCGATCGCCAGCGGCGTGCTCGGCAAGGCGGCCTATCGGGCGGGAGCGGGTTCGGCCCTGCTGGGCGCCTTGCTCCACCTCGCCATCGCCCTGGTCATGGCCGCGGTCTATGTCGCCGCCAGCCGTCGGCTGCCCACCCTGAGCCGCCGCCCCTGGCTGTGGGGACCGCTGTACGGGATCGGCTGCTATCTGGTCATGAACTATGTCGTCCTGCTGGCGCGGTTCGGCCCGAGGCCCGTTCCGCCGCTCGATGTGCTTTTGGGCGGGGTGGCGATCCACATGGTCGGCGTCGGCCTGCCGATCGCCCTGTTCGCGGCCCGCGTGACGTTGTCGCCTCGCGCCCCTACGGCGTGACGGCCGCCGGAGCGCCTGTCTAGGTCTCACCCTGGCCAACGACCGTGGCGCTCGCCAGGCCTTCAAAGCCTTGCCTTGGGCGCGTTTCAGCCTTGTTCCAGCCATTCCGCCCATGACCCTGTCCACAGCTTCAGGCTGTGGGGATGCGGGGGATGGGCGCCAGGGGCGGAGCGCGTGAACGGAGCGCGGCGGTCGGACTGTCGATCCTGGCCCACCTGGCGCTGCTGGCCGGTCTGCTCTGGGGCATGCGGTCGCCGCCCGCCCCACCCGAGATCGTGGTCGAGCTGGACCTGGCGCCCGACACGCGATCGCCCGCGCCGCGCCCACCGTCCCGTCGTCCGCCCTCGCCCACCGCCTCTCGAGCCTCGCCCGGACAGCCCGCGGCCAGACCCGCGGTTCCAGCGCCACCCGACATCGTTCCGTCGCCGATAGCTTCCGCACCCGCGCCCACCGCGCCGTCGCCCCCGCCCAACCCCTCGCTGGGCGCCGCCCTGCATCGGACCCTGGGCTGCGCCGACGCCGACCTGCATCGCCTGTCGGAGGCCGAGCGGCGCGATTGCGAGCTGCGCCTGGCCGGCGCGGCCGGGCGCGGCGGACCTCTGGCCGGCGTCGATCCCGGCAAGCTGGCGGGCTACGCCGCCGAAAAGCAGCGCGAGCCCTTCCTGGCCCGCAAGCCCAAGAACAACTGCGTGCCCCGCGTCCAGGAAACCGACATGGCCGGCGGGCCGGGCGCGGCGCCCGACAAGGATTGGCGGACGGGCGTCGCCTGCGCCTTCTCGTTCTAGACGCCGCGCTAGGCCGCCGCGCCTTGCCGAAACTCGCGCGGCGACTGCCCGTACTGGTCGCGGAACGCCCGGCTAAAATGGGCCGAGCCGTTGAAGCCCCAGCGGAAGCAGATCTCGGAGATGGACAGCCGGGCGTGCTGCGGGCTGGCCAGGTCGGTGCGGCAGCGCTCCAGGCGTCGCGTGCGCAGGTAGTGGCTGAACGTCTCGTCGGCGCTGGCGAACAGCTTCTGGACGTAGCGGGGCGAGACCCCCTCCTCGTCGGCCACCCGGCGCAGCGACAGGTCGGGATCGGGCAGCAGGGTCTCGATGGTCTGGCACAGGCGCTGCAGGTGGGCGGTGGGCGCGCCGGTGTTGGCGCCCAGCACGTCGGTCGCCGCCCCGCCCTCGGCCAGGCAGATGGCCAGGAACTCGGTCAGCGACAGCTCGACGGGGCGAAGCTGGTCGACGGTCAGGTCCTCCAGCCCCTCGGCCGTGGCCCGCAGCAGGCCCGACAGGATGTGGGTCACGCCGGTCGCGGCCTGCAGCCGCCCCACCCGCAGGCTGACCGGGGTGATCAGCCGGTGGTCGAGGGCCACGCGCGGGGCGCGGACGAACATCAGGCGGCAGCGGGTCTCCAGCCGCAGGGCCGCGGCCTGGCCGGTCGGCCCGTAGGCGATGTCGCCGGGGACCAGCTCCTCGGCCAGGTCCTCGGTGACCAGGGTCGCCTGGCCGCTCAGCAGCACCGCCAGCCAGACGGCCGCCGGCTGGCCGCTCAGGCGCCCCGAGATCGCCTGGGCCCCGGCCTCGACCAGGGCGAACTCGATGCCCAGCGGTGAGGCCAGGCAGACCACCGAGGCGCTGGCCGGCTCGGCGTCGGACAGGCCCTCGATCGGCAGGCCCAGCCGGTTCATCGCCTCGCGCCAGGCCTGGGCCCGCTCGGCGCGGGGATGGCTGTCGGTGCTGAACGACCAGGCCTTCATGGCGCCCATTAGCCCTTCATCTGGGGAAAGATGTCGCGCGGGATGCGCACGTGGCAGCCCTGCTTGCCGTCCACCACCTGGGTGACGCCGAAGTCGCTGGCCACGCTCATCAGCGAATAGGCGTCGTTCCGCGACAGGCCGACATGGTCGGACAGCAGGGTCAGCATGTTTAGCGACGCGTCCTTCATGGCCACGTTAAGATCCTCGTGGAAGCCATGGACGATCCACCACTTTGGCGTCTCAAGCAAAGGTCCGGGCGCGACGAAGTCCTTGCGCAGGACAATCTGCATCAGCACGTTCAGCGAGCTCTCGATGGCCGTGCCGGAGATCTCGCCGTCGCCCTGGCTGACGTGCGGGTCGCCGATCGAGAACAGTCCGCCCTCGACCTGGACGGGGTAGTACATCGTCGCCCCCGCCCCGATCCGCCAGTTGTCGATATTGCCGCCGTGGGCGCCAGGCGGGATGGTGCTGACCCGGCCGTCGACGGCGGGCGCCACCCCGGCTGTCCCGAGGTGCGGCCGCGCCGCCACCCGCACGCCGTTCAGGGCCGGCTGGCGGTCGCATTCGGGGCAGCGGGTGATCGTCCCCGGGATCAGGTACTTGCCTTCGAAGTCATAGGCGTAGAGGGCGCTGGCGGTGTTGGTGTTCTGATCCAGTTCGTAGATCGTCACCCGCTCCTTCTCGCCGAACTCCTTGTAGAGGTAGCCCCAGCTGGCGGCGAGGTTGGAGCCGTAGTTGTTGCGCGGGACCATGCGCAGGTAGCGCACCTCCAGCACGTCGCCGGGCTTGGCGTCTTCCACGTAGATCGGGCCGGTCATGATGTGGACGCCGGGATTGCGGTCGTCCTCGGGGATTTCGGTGAAGATGCGGGTGACCGCCTCGTCCATCATCAGCTCGGGCGCGTCGCCGGCGTGGTGGGTGATCGCCTCGGCGCTGACCAGGTCGCCGCTCTTGATGCGCAGGGCCGGCTTGATGGACGGATCGAAATAACCCCAGTGCACGGTGGCCGGCGTGGCGTTCAGGGTGTGCAGGGCGGTGGGCAGGACGTCGGGACGGGTCTGGCCGGGTTCGCAGATGAAGGGCATCGGTCTTCGATCCTCAGGCGGCCGAGAGCGTGACCGAGGTCATGCTCAGCGAGCCGTGCTCGATGTGGTCGGGGGCGAAGGCGGCGACGTCGCCGGGCAGGCGCGCGCCCAGCACGTAGAGCAGCGGCCAGTAGTGGTCCGGCGTCGGCACCGACTTGGCGGCGTCCTGGCCCTGGGAAGCGAAGTCCACCGCGCGCTCGGGCGCGTCGTCGACGATCGCCTGCTTGATGTGGTCGTTGAACCGCTGCGACCAGTCGTAGGGCGCGCAGTGGCGCTCGTCCCAGTTCATGGCCGGCAGGTTGTGGACGATGTTGCCGGTGCCGACGATCAACACCCCCTCGTTGCGTAGCGGAGCCAGGCGCTTGGCCAGCTCGAAGTGCCACTCGGGCGGCTTGGTCGCGTCCATCGACAGCTGCACCACCGGCACGTCGGCGTCGGGATAGACCTTGCTCAACACCGACCAGGTTCCGTGGTCCAGGCCCCAGCCCTGCTGGTCCAGCGCCACCGGCTGGGGGGCCAGCAGGTCCTTCACCCGCGCCGCCAGCTCGGGCGAGCCGGGGGCCGGATACTGCATGTCGAACAAGGCCTTGGGGAAGGAAGCTCCGAAGTCGTGGATGGTGCGCGGGGCGGCCATGGCGGTGACGGCCACGCCTTGGGTCAGCCAGTGGGCCGAGACGCAGAGGATGGCCTTGGGCTTGCCGAACGCCTCGCCCATCGCCTTCCAGGTCCGGGTGGTGTCGTTGGTCTCCAGCGCGATCATCGGGCTGCCGTGGCCGAAGAAGACGACGGGCATCCGGCTCATGCGGCGACCTCCGGCCCAATGGCGCGTTGAGCGGTCTTCATCGCCGCCCAGGCCTTCTGGTAGCGCGGGGTGAGCCAGCGGTTGAACTGCACCTGCGCCCCCTCCTGCCAGGAATAGCGGCCGCGCACCGCGAACCGCGAACGCAGCCCCACCTGGACCAGTTCGTCGACACGCATGTCCTGGGCGATGATCTTGCCCGCCGAGGTCATGATCATCTCCAGCCGCTCCTCGAAGCCGGGCGTCTCGGTGGCCCCGGGCGCGACCAGCAGGCCGGTGTCCTGCTCCATGGTTTCCGGACCGGTGGGCCGCAGGATCAGGTAGATGACCATGTCGCTGGTCATCACCAGCGACAGGGTCGGCGGAATGTTGGCGAAGGTGGCGCGGTTACGGTCCACCTCGGTCAGCCCGGGGAAGATCGGCAGAACCGCCTTCTGGGTCGGGTTGAAACTGACATCCGGATGGGTCGTGCCGTTGTAGCGCAGGAAGCCGGCGTCGCCCTCGGCGGCCTCAGGGAAGCTGCACAGCTCGCTGGGAATGAAGTCGTGCAGCGGGCCGCGATGCAGCTTGTTGGCGTGGTAGCCGTCGTTGTTGTTCTCGAACATCACCTTCCAGTTCCAGGCGAACTGGCCGGTCATCGGCGGGCTCAGGCCCCCGGCGTTGGCCAGGTCGTAGCTGGCGATGGCGTCCTCGACCGCCTTCAGGCGGGGGGCCAGCGGCGGGGCCTCGGCGTCGAAATTGATGAAGATGAAGCCCAGCCAGACCTCGACCTTGAAGCCCGGCAGCCGGACGGCCTTCTTGTCGAAGTCGCAGGCCCGCTCCATGGCCGGGGCGTTGACCAGGTCGCCGTTCAGCGAATAGACCCAGTGGTGGTAGGGGCAGACGAAGCCGCGGGTGTTGCCCCGGCCCTCGGCCACCAGCATGGCGCGGTGCTGGCACACCGCCGACATCGCCTTGATCTCGTTGGAGCGGTTCCTGGTGACGATGATCGGCTCGCCGATGATCGTGGTGGTGAAGTAGTCGCCCTGCTCCTTCACCCAGTCGACCCGGCCCACGCACAGCCATTCGTGATTGAACAGCGCCTCCTTCTCGAAGGCGTAGAAGGCCGCGTCGGTGTAGCAGGCGGGCGGCAGGGTCTCGGCCGCGTCGACGTCGAGCATCGAGCGCGACAGGCCGTCGAAGAAGGCGTCGTTCAGGTGGGGTGCGGCCAGGTGGGGTGCGGCGGGCGTGGGGCCCATGGCGGATGCGCTCCTTCGACTAATCGATACGAAGGCTAGGCGCGGCGCGCCCGTCGGTCTTGCACCAGCGCGCACGATAACTTGGCCGTCGCCCGATGCCCGGGCGGCGTCGCCGACTTCTCGGGCGGAAATGAGCAAAAGACGCGCAAGGCGCGCGCATCGCCGACTTTGCGGGACGCGCACGGAAAGCGATCGGGCGCGCTGGGGAAAGACGCGCCTGGCGACGATGCCTAGCCTCGGGTCCAGACAGCTTCCAGAGGACCACGCCCGTGGACATGACGCTCGCCGACGACCTGACGATCTCGGACCTGAAGCCCGGCTTCGGCGCGCGGATCCACGACATCGACCTGCCGTCCGCCTCGGACGCGCAGATCGACAAGGTGGTCGCCGCCTTCCACCGCCACGGGGCCGTCGTGGTGTCCGGCCAGACCATGACGCCGGACGACCTGATGCGCTTCATCGGCCGGTTCGGCGAGCCCGAGGACCACACCCAGACCCGCTTCACCCTGCCCGGCTATCCGAAGATCTTCATCCTCAGCAACCGGGTGGTCGACGGCAAGCCGATCGGGGCCCACAACGACGGCGTCGGCTGGCACACCGACTACAGCTACAAGCCCGAGCCGGTGATGCTGACCATGCTCTATGCGGTGGAGGTTCCCGACGAGGGCTCCGACACCCTGCTGGCCGATGGCTGCGCCGCCTGGAACGCCCTGTCGCCGGAAAAGCAGGCGCAGCTGCTGCCGCTGAGCCTGCATCACAGCTACCGGCACTTCATGGCCACCCGCGAGTTCGGCGCGCAGATCCTGTCGCTTGAGATGGCGGCGGCCAATCCCGACGTCGAGCATCCGCTGATCCGCACCCACCCCGCCGACGGCCGCAAGGCGCTGTGGCCCTCGACCGGCACGGTGACCGAGGTGATCGGCAAGCCTGGTCCCGAGGGCCTGGCCCTGATCGACGAGCTGGTGGAATTCATGACCGGCGACGACTTCGTCTATCGCCACAAGTGGGCCAAGGGCGACCTTCTGATGTGGGACAACCGCTGCACTCTGCACACCGGCACGCTCTACGACGACACCAAGTACTTCCGGACCATGCACCGGCTATGGGTGAAGGGCGACAAGCCTTATTGATCCTAGGGGCTCCCCCCGTGGGGGAGCTGTCGCGAAGCGACTGAGGGGGGAGTATCTGGGAGCGCCCAGCCCCTCCCCCCTCCGGCCCTTCGGGCCACCTCCCCCACAGGGGGAGGATCTTGTTTTCCAGGAGTTTCAATGACCCAGACCTGGCTGATCACCGGCGCATCCGGCGGGCTCGGGCGCGAGATCGCCCTGGCGGCGCTCGCCCGCGGCGACGTCGTGTTCGGCACGGTGCGCAAGCCCGAGGCCGCCGCGGCCCTCGAGCGGCTCGGCGTCCGCGCCCTGGTGCTGGACGTCACCGACGAGGCCGCCGTGCGCGCGGGCGTCGCCCGGGCCGAGGCGGCGGCGGGAGCGATCGACATCCTGGTCAACAACGCCGGCTATGGCTTGGTCGGGGCGGTGGAGGAGGCCTCGCTCGACGAGGTCCGCGCCCAGTTCGAGACCAATGTGCTCGGCCCGATGGCGATGCTGAAGGCGGTGCTGCCGGCCATGCGCGCCCGTCGCGCCGGGCGGATCATCAACATCACCTCGGTCTCGGGCCTGGCGGTCTGGGCCGGCACGGGGGTCTACTGCGCCAGCAAGTGGGCGCTGGAGGGCCTGACCCAGACCCTGGCCGCCGAGGTGGCCGAGCTGGGGATCAAGGTGACCAATGTCGCGCCGGGCGGCCTGCGCACCGCCTTCGCCAGCGGCTCCAAGGCCGTGGTGGCCGGCAAGATCGCCGACTATGACGGCGTGGCCCGCGACGCCGAACGGATCATGGCCGATCACGCCGGCCACGAGCCGGGCGACCCCGTGAAGGCCGCCCAGGCCATCCTGCGCATCGCCGACGAGCCCGCTCCGCCCCTGCACCTGCTGCTGGGCGAGGACGCCCTGAAATACGCCGGCTACGCCGCCGCCGGCCTCCAGGCCGACATCGACGCCTGGAAGGACCTCACCCTGTCGATCGGCTTCGAATGAGCCGTGAAATCCTCGTCCTTCGACAGGCTCAGGATGAGGATTTCAACTGATCCGCCCTCGCATTCGCCCTCATCCTGAGCCTGTCGAAGGACGAGGGCGTCCCACCCGCCTTGCAAGGACACCTTGATGACCAACACCCTGATCTTCGTCGACCTCGCCTCGGACGACCCCGACGCCGCCGGCCGGTTCTACGCGGAAGTGTTCGGCTGGGAGAACGACGCCCGGCCCAAGGGCGAATACCACCGCATGGTGCCCGGCGGCTTCTTCAAGAAGAGCGACGGGTCCGACAGCGAGATCGGCAACCTGCACCTGGGGATCTTCAAGGCCGCCAACGCCCGCCCCCATCCCGAGCCCGCTGGCGTCGAGCCGCGCGGCCTGTCGACCGAGGGCCGCAAGCCGCGCATCTGGGTGCTGATCGGCGACGACGACAGCGCCGACCGGATCCTGGGGACGGCCGCCGGACTCGGCGCGGAGCTGCTGTGGCGCGACCACTACTGGGCCGAGTTCAACGGCTACAACCACGCCTTCCGTGACCCCTGGGGCAACGAAATCGTGCTGTGGGGCAAGGCGGGGGCCAGCCCGGAGGTCCCGGAAAGCTTCACCCGGGAATAGGCGGGTTCACCGGAATTCCAGCACATCGCCGTCCAGCGGCGTCTGGTCGCGCCGGGCCGACGGCGGAGCGGGCGAGACCTTGGTCGTCTGGTCGAGGGCGTCGCTGACGCGCTCGCGGCCCAGGTAGTCGAAGCGCTCGATTACGAACGGCAGGCCCTCGGATTCCTCGAAGGTCGGCGCGTCGGTGACCTGGAAATGCAGGTGGGGCGCGTTGG
Source organism: Caulobacter sp. BE254 (assembly GCF_031457295.1). NCBI lineage: Bacteria > Pseudomonadati > Pseudomonadota > Alphaproteobacteria > Caulobacterales > Caulobacteraceae > Caulobacter > Caulobacter sp. BE254. Next base: position 350,445 of record NZ_JAVDWJ010000004.1, read on the forward strand.
CGGCGCCCGACTGGCCCAGCAGGCCGATCACGGCGCCGCGCTTGACCCGGTCGCCGGTCTTGACGGTCAGGCTTCCAGGCTGGAGGTGGGCGTAGGACACGAAGGCCTTGGGCGCGATCTCCAGCACCACGAAATTGCCCATCAGCGACCGGGCGGTCAGCTCGGCGGGCGCGGGCGGGCTGGTCATCGGCCTGTTGTCGGGCTGACCGTCGCGGGCGTCGCGCACCACCCCGTCGGCCACGGCCAGCACCGGCGCGCCGTAGCCCGCCCAGTCGGCGTTCGTCGACTCGGTCAGCTTGTCGAGGGCGGCGCGCACGGCGTGCCCCGCCCCGTCCAGCCCGAAAAAGTCGATGGCGTAGCGCTGCGGAATGGTCACCCGGCCGTTGGCGGCCACCGGGCTTCCCCAGTGGTGGGACAGGTGATTGCCCGGGCCCTCATGGGCCAGCCAGCGCCCCGCGCCCAGCGGCGGGCCGATGACGATCGGCGGCGCGGCGTCGACCGGCGTGCGGACGCCGTCGACCAGTTGCTCCGGCCCGGCCGGCGGCCGGAACTCCAGCTGGTGGCGCAGGACCTTTGGCGGCCTGGCGCCGGCCGGCAGGTCGAGCCACAGGAACAGCACCACCCGCCCGCCGCCCTCCACCGGAACGCCGCCGCGCGCCACGTCGGCCGGATGGGCCAGCAGGTCGTTGACCTGGGCGTCCACGAAGCTGGCCAGCGGCCTGGCGTCGTCGTCAGCATAGACGCTCACCCGCCGCAGGATCAGCGCGCCAGTGTCCTTGTAGAAATTGCTGACATGCAGCTCGTAGGCCAGGTGGGTCACGCCGTCGCTGGCAACCGTCGGCCGGGGCGGCGCTGGAACCCGGACCTCCACGGGAGCCTGGGCGAAGGCCTGGATGGGCGGAGCGACCGCGGCTTGGGCTTGGGTTTGGGCTGCCGCCAGCACGGCGACCAAGGCCAGGCCGAGGAGGAATCGACGCGACTTCACCAGGACGGCCTCCCATGCTCCGCCTGTTTGAGAACGCCCTGCCCGCCCCTGTCAAACATCAAGCGATTGGCGAGGCCTGGACGGATCGATCTTCAAGGCCGTGCGTGGTCCTCGTCCTTCGACAGGCTCAGGATGAGGACCCTCTACCGACCCGGCAGTAGAAACCTCATCCTGAGTGTCGAAGGACGAGGTTTCGGCCCCGGAGCTAAAGCCCTAGAACGGCCGGTCGCCCGCCACGGTCACCCGGTAGCCCGTCCGGGTATCGGGGAAATAGTCCCAGATCGCCTGGTGCCAGGTGCAGCGGTTGTCCCAGAAGGCCACCGAGTTCTTCTTCCAGCGGAAGCGCACCTGGAAGTCCGGGTTGGAGGCGTGCTGGTAGAGATAGCTGAGGATCGCGTTGCTCTCGGCCTTGGACACGCCGGCGACATGGGTCGTGTAGGACGGATTGACGAACAGGCTCTTCCTGCCGCTGACCGGATGGGTGCGGACGATGGGATGGGTCGAGCAATTGTACTTGCGGTCCAGGTCCGGGAAGATCGCCTTGTAGACCGGATTGGCGTCGTGCACCGCCGACAGCCCCTCCAGATAGGCCTTCATCCGGTCCGACAGGGTCTCGTAGGCCGCGTACATGCTGGCGAAGCAGGTGTCGCCGCCGTCGTCGGGCAGGACCTTCATGTAGAGGATGCTGCCCAGGGGCGGCTCGGGATCGCAGGTCAGGTCCGAGTGCCAGTTCTCGCCGGCCACGAACTTGGAATTGGCGTCGGCGTGGATGGCCACGATCTCCGGGTGCTCGGGCAGGCCGGGCACGCCCGAATGGATCGCCAGGTTCCCGAACTTGCGGCCCAGGTCCTTGTGGGCCTGGTGGTCCATCTGCTGGTCGCGGAAGAAGATCACCTGATATTGGGTCAGGGCCCGGTGGATCTCCTCGAACTGGCGATTGCTCAGCGGCTTGCCCAGGTCGACGCCGAAGATCTCGGCGCCGATCCGGCGGGTCATCGGCCTCACATCGAGCACGTCGTAGGCCATGTGGCGCAACTCCAACTAAATGGTCAGGAACCCGCCGCGCACATAGACGAGCGGGGCCTTGGCTTCGTCGACCACGACGCGCAGGACGCGGCCGACCAGGATCTCGTGATCGCCGCCGTCGTGGGCGGCGTGCAGCTCGCATTCGACCGCGGCCACCGCGCCGGCCAGCAGCGGCGCGCCGCAAACCCCGGCCTCGACGGCGGTCAGGGCGAAGCGGTCGTCGGCCCCGCTCCTGGCGAAGCGGTGGGCCAGGTCGCCCTGGTCGCTGGCCAGGATGTTGACGCAGAACGTCCCGGCCTGGCCCAGCGCCGCCAGGGTGCGGCTGTCGCGCTTGAGGCAGACCATGACCAGCGGCGGGTCCATCGATACCGAGCTGAAGGCGCTCACGGTCGTGCCGACCAGGCGCTGCTCGTGACGGACGGTGACCACGGTCACCCCCGCCGCGAAGCTGCCCATGGCCTTGCGGAAGTCGTGCGGCTCGGGGGCCATGTCCCTGGCGACGGCGCTCATCCTTCGGCCCCGAACGGGTTGTCGGGATAGACCGCCGAAGCCGGACGTTTCCCGCTGTCCTCGGGACTGGCCCGGCCGCAGACCGCCAGGGCGGTCAGGGCGTAGACCAGGGCGCTGTCGACCAGGTCCTGCGGGGTCGGCCGCCAGCGCTTGAAGCCGGTGGTGATGGCCGGGATGCGGTGCATGTTGAACACGTTGTGGTCGCGCCACATGCTGGAATAGACCGGGTTGGCCAGGGCCACCGGATGGCCCAGGCTCAGCCGGGTGGCGTCGTCGACGGCGGCGACCAGCGGGGCCACCTCGCGGGCGTCGGCCTCGAAGCCGTGGCGCACCACCACCGGCTCGATGTCGATGCGGCCCAGGCCGGCGTCGCGGACCATGGCCTCAAGCGAGTGCTGGACGTCGGCCACCCGCTGCTTCGGTGTCAGGCCCACCTCGAGATAGAGGTTCACCAGCTCTGTCCCGGCCCCGAAGGCGAACGGGATGCCGCCGCGGATCGAGGCGATCTGCGACTTGGGCTGGGCCACGCCGCCGGGGCTGTCGTAGCGATTGGCCTTCTCGTATTCGCCGCTCCAGGCGTGGATGGCCTCGGTCAGCTTGCCGATCTTGTAGATCGGGTTGGGATGCTGGGCCGCCGTCTCGGGATGGTCCAGCAGCGGGGTGAACACCCCCTCCCCCCACACCTGGAAGCGGAACACCGCATAACCACAGCCCACCCAGGTCAGGCCGAAGTCGCAGCCCTCGGCGGCGATGGCGTAGTCGGGGGCGACACCGCCGTGATGGAACAGGTAATGGGCGCCGATATCCTTGCCCATATAGGCGACGCCGCGGTGCTCCTCGATCGGCTCGGGGCCGATCTCGCCGGGACAGGCGGTCAAGTACATCTTGCCGGCCAGCTCGTAGCCGGCCGTCTTCAGCGCCTTGGCGGCGATCAGGAAGCAGCTCATCGGCCCGCGATCGTTGGCGATCGGGTAGCCGTACAGCTTGCCGTCCTCCAGCCAGCACTTTTCCCATTCGGGATTGGCCAGGGTCTCGGGCGCGTACTTGTAGGCGTCCAGGTCCGGGTTCCAGGTCGGCGCCTCGGTGTCGAGGTGGGCGGTGAACAGCAGGTTCTTGCCGACACCCTTGCCGCCATGCGTGCCGATGATGTTCGGACGTTCCGGCGTCGCCCCGACCTTGCGCGGCGAGAAGCCCTCGCGCGCCATCCAGTCGTGGACGTAGGTGGCGACCTCCAGCTCCTTGCCCGAGGGCGCGGGGATGTTGCCCAGGGTCAGAGCCAGCTCGACGAGCTCGTCCTGGCTGATCGCGGCGGCGATGGCGGCGCGGTCCTCGTCGGTGACCTGGTAGGGCGCGCTGGCGCCCAGGGGCGGAAATCCGTCGGCCATGCTCAGGCGGCCCCTTTCCAGGCGTCGGCGATCGCGGCCGTGTCGGTCAGGATCGCGCTGTTCAGTTCCATCACCTTCAGCGACGCCTCGTGCATGTCCGCCTCGTAGGCGGCGCAGGCGTCGGCGGCGACGAACACGTGGTAGTCGAGGTCGAAGGCGTCGCGGACGGTGCTGTCGACGCAGCACTCGGTTGTCAGGCCGGCCACCACCAGGGTGTCGACGCCCATGTCCCGCAGGCGCTGATCGAGGTCGGTGCCGACGAAGCCGCTGTAGCGGGTCTTGCGCACCACCGGTTCGCCCGGCGCCGGCTGGGGCCCGTAGAACTCGGATCCGGCCTGGCCGGCCCGGCACAGGGCGGCGTCGACGTCCGGGTTTCCCCCGCGCCGGCGCAGGCGCTCGTTCCAGGCGGGCGAGTCGGTCTCGGGCGTGGTCGACAGGCCGACGAACACCACGGACGCGCCGGCCGCGCGGGCGTCGGCGACCAGCTTTTCGGCGGCCGCCAGGGCGGGCTTGACCACGCCCATGTCGATGAACGCGCCCAGCGCCCCGTCCGGCGAGGCGAAGTCGACCTGCATGTCGACCACCAGCACCGCCGTGCGGCCCGGCGCGATCCAGGCGGCCAGGTCGTCAGTCCCGCTCACGAATAGACCGCCCGCAGGCCCGGCAGGATGTCGGCGCCGAACATGGTCAGGCCCTCCACATAGTCCGGGAAGATCAGCATCAGCCCGTCCAGCTCGCAGTAGGTGACGAATTCCTCGATCTGGGCGGCGCAGGTGGCCGGCGCGCCGACCACGGTGTGGGTCATGAAGGCCCCCTGCTGTTTTGCGACAGTGTCCAGCTTCTCGGCCGGCACGCCCCAGCTGGCCAGCATGGCCAGGATCGCGCCCATGTCGGCGCCGTCCTTGTAGTGCTCGACCATGGCCGCGGCCTTGGCGTCGGTGTCGCCGTGGACCACCGTGCACATGGCGTAGGTCTTGATGGTCTTGCCCATCGCCTCGGCGGTCGTCTTGGCGCGCAGCGAGGCGTCGCGGCGCTCGTCGGGCGTGCGGCCGCCGATGAAGCAGGCGTCGGCCTCGCGCACCGAGAACTGGAAGCCGCGGTCGGACATGCCGGCGCAGACGATCTCGGGACGCGGCTTGGCCAACGGCTTGGGCTTGGACTGGCAGTCCTTCATCGTGAAGAACTTGCCGGCGAAATCCACGCTGTCCTCGGCCCACAGGCGCTTGACCACCTTCGTCCATTCCTCGGTCAGGGCGTAGCGGTCGTCGTGCGACAGGCTGTCGTCCCAGGCCCCCATCTGGTCGAACTCGCCCTTGTAGGCGCCGGCCACGATGTTCAGCCCCGCTCGGCCGCCGCTGATGTGGTCGAGCGTGGCGATCATCTTGGCGGCCACGGCCGGGTTCTGCAGCAGCGGGTGGATGGTGGCCCAGATCCGCACGTTCTTGGTGGCCTCGGCGATGCCGGCCATCATGGTCACCGACTCCAGGGCCGTGCCCCAGTGGTCGGTCTCGCCACCGAAGCCGCGGAACTTGCCCATCGACATCACGAAGTCCATGCCGACCTGGTCGGCGGTCACCGCCGCGGCCCGGTTCTGCTGGTAGAGGCCGTCGAGGACCGGGGTGGTCTTGGAGATGATCCAGCCGCCGTTGGCGACCGGCAGGAAGACCCCGAAGTCCTTGTGCTTGGATGGACTGTGGAACATGGCGGCTCCTCCTTACGCGGCGTCTTGAAGCATATCAGGGACCGGTTCGGCGACCGGCTCTTGTGCGATGGCTTTGCGCGGCGGCCGCATGAAACAGGCCGCCACGAAGATTACGCCGATAATGGCGGCGCACACCTGGAAGGTTGGCGTGAAGCTGCCCAGACGGTCGCGCATCTCGCCACCGACCACCGGGCCCAGGGCCGAGACCGCGCCCACCAGGCAGACCAGGGAGAAGATCTCCAGGTTGTTCTTGCGGCCATAGTAGTTGAGCAGAAGGATGCTGACCGCCAGCACGGTCAGGCCGAACCCGATCCCCACGCCCACGGCGAACAGCACCAGCAGCGGCCAGCTGGCGGCGTGGCCCAGGGCCAGCAGACCGACGGCCATCATCCCCTGGGCGCCGGCCAGCAGCCAGCGCGGGTCGACGCGATCGCCCAGCAGGCCGCCGCCCATCCGGGCCGCCACCTGCATCAGGGATTCCAGGCTGATGGCCGCGATCGCCACGGCCGAGGCCACGTGGAGTTCGCTCAGGTGGGTGGGCGCCAGGCTGACGGCGGTCACCCCGCCCAGCAGGTGGGCGAAATAGGCGGCCATGATCACCCAGAACTGCGGGGTGGCGACGGCTTCCTTCACCGTCCAGTCGACGGCGGTGCGATAGACCTTGGTGTTGGCGGGCGCGGCCTGGATGTCCTCAGCCACGGCCTTGTCGGTCTGGGCGGCGGCGGCTTCCAGCCAGGCGCGGCCGCCGACCAGGGCCGCGCACAGGGCGCCGACCACCACCGAAGCCGCGGCCTGGGCCCACCAGTAGGGCCGCCAGCCGCCATGGGCCGCGGCCATGCCCGTCACCACCATCCACGGCCCGGCGACCCCGCCCAGCGAACCGATGGTGAAATAGATCCCGAACGGCAGGGCGCGCTTCTTGAACAGCATCGACAGCACGTGGGTGCCGGGAATCAGGGCCATCATCTGATAGCCCGCGCCCAGCAACGCCGTGCCCAGCCAGTAGACCAGCAGCCCCGGCGACAGCGCCAGGCAGGCGAAGCCCGCGACCATCACCGCCGAACCGGCCAGGATGGCGCCGCGCACCCCGATCTTGCGGATCAGAATGGCGGGAAATTTCGACGAGGCGCCGCAGAACGCGCCCAGCAGGGTGAACCCGAGAAAGCCGTGGAAGAAACTCCAGCCGTTCTCCTTGATCATCGCCGGCAGCACCACGCCCAGCGACGAGAAGGTCGAGGCGGTGATCAGGAACAGCAGCAGGCTCAGCGCGCCGAGCAGCAGCCAGGACCTCCACGGGATCGTCGTCGACATGGGCCTTTGGCCTCCGTCCAAGCTGGATCCCGCGCCCCGTCCCATCCCTTGAGACGGGGGCGCGGGACGGGGAACTAGAACTTGCGCGACAGGGTCACGCGCCACTCGCGGCCCTTGCTGGGCAGCGCGCCGAGGTTGGCGTAGCTGTCGGCGTCGGGCGTGAAGTAGAGCTTGTCGAACAGGTTATCGATGTTGGCCGTCACCGTGTACGGCCCGTACTCGTAATAGGCAGAGGCGCTGGCGACGGTGTATTTCGGATAGACGATGGGATCCTGCACGAGGGTCGCGGTCTTGCTCACCATCGTCGCGCCCAGGGTGGCGCCCACCTTGCCCCACCCATGGGGATCGCTGGTGTAGGCCCCGTAAAGGCTCATCACCGAGTGCGGGATCAGGCTGTAGGCATAGTCGCCGCCCCGGCCGGGCAGGCTGGAGAAGTCGAAGGTCACGAAGCCGCCGCCGTAGCCGTTCACGCCCGTGAAGCCGGCGGTGTAGGCCGGGATGTAGGCGAAGCTGTGGTCGGGCCCCTTGACCGTGGTGTGCTGGTTGCTGCCCGCGAAGGTGAAGCTGAAGTGCTCGCTGGCCAGCCAGCGGACTTCCAGTTCCACCCCCTTGGCGCGCGTGCCCTGGACCGTGGGATTGGTCCCGCTGGTCAGTTGGGTGCGGTTCTGGCGATAGGCCGACAGCGAGCCGACCAGCGTGCCCTTCAGGAGCTGGAACTTGACGCCGGCCTCGGCCAGGTCGCTGTCCGACAACCAGGAGTCGTTGGCCACCAGGCTGGCGGCGATATCGCCGGCCTGGCTCATCTCGAGCGCCGAGGCCTTGGCGTAGGTGATGTAGGGCAGGACGCCGATCGGCGTCTTGTAGCTGAGGCTGGCCGAATAGGTGGCCTTGCCCTTGGAGTCCTTCTGCTGGCCGACGACCTGGAAGGTGTAGAGGCCCGTGTCCTCGGACTTGACGTCGTAGTCGTCGTAACGGCCGCCCAGCATCAGGTTCAGCGCGCCCAGATAGATGTCGCTGGTGAAGAACACGCCCGACTGCGTCCAGGTGCTGGAATTGTCGTTTTCCCAGCCTAGGCCGGTCACGCCAGCCGGTTCGGTGCTGAAGGGGTCGTCGATGATGTCGGTGGCCGTGGCGCCGTGGCTGATGTCGCGCCGGTCCAGGGCGATCATGCCGCTGTTGTAGGCTTCGCGCCGGCGACCGTCGAACGACCGGTAGGACGCGCCCACGAACGACTTGCTGGTCACCGGGCCCAGATCGTAGGCGAAGTTGTAGGTCACCCGCCCTTCCCAGACCGAGCTGTCGAACCAGGCCGGATAGCCGTACGAGACGAAGCGCTTGTTCTCCTGGTCGTCGTAGAACAGCTGCGCCTTGATCGAGCTGGTGGGCGACAGTTCCTTGGCCAGGTCGAAATAGAGCGTGTTGGTGTCGGTCTTCGAGAAGTCGGCCGGGCTGATATAGACCGTGCGCGGCGACAGCTTGGTCGTGCCGACGCCGGTATCCAGCGTATGGCGGGCCAGATTGTCGGCGGCGTTGGGCTGGAACAGCAGAAATCTGTTGGGCGCGTCGATGTAGAGATAGCTGCTGAAGGGGTAGAAGCCCGTCTCGCCCGGCGTGATCTTGCCGTTGCCGTCGCTGTCGACCAGGGTGGTGTCGCGGCCGGTGGTGTAGGTCCCGTTGTCGATCAGGCCCTGGGTCAGGCGGTTCCAGCCCGGCGTCTGCACGTCGCCGTCCGAGTGGTACTTCATGCCGCCGAACGCCGTGGTCCAGCCGTCGCCCAGGTCGAAGTCGGCCGAAATCTCGCCGGTCTGGCGGCGCGGATAGACGCCCTTGTAGAAGCTGTGGCTGTCCTCGACCTCGCCATAGGCGTAGACGCCGCCGGTCACCGGACCCAGGTTCACCGGCAGGCCGATCTGGGCCGTGGCGTTCTTGCGGTTGTACGAGCCGTAGGTGGCGGTGATCTCGCCTGTCGGCTCGCTGAGATAGCCGCCCTCGTTCCGGCCCGACTTGGGGATGAAGTTGAGCATGCCGCCCACCTTGCCCGAGCCGTAGATCGGGGTGGGCGGACCGCGCACGATCTGGATCTGGTCGGCCGCGCCGATCGGGGTGGAATAGGTGCCGCGGTTCTCGATGCGCTTGAAGCCGCGGAAGTAGTTCTCGGCCAGGGTGCCGCGGATGTTGAGCGCGCCGGGCACGCCGTAGAAGCTGGCGGTGTAGGTGCCGGGCGAGACGGCGGTCAGGCCGTCGATGGTCTCGATGCCGTAGCGCTGCAGGGTGGTGTCGCTGACGAAGCTGGCCGAGCGCGGGGTCTCCAGCAGCGGCTTGTCGAGGCCGAACACGGTGTTGTTGGGCTTGGTCTCCAGCAGCCCCGCCTTGTCGCGCGCCTTGACCACGATCTCGTCGACGGCGGTCGAGGCGTCGGCCGGGTCAGCCGCCGGATCGGCGGCGAAGGCGGGCGACGCGACGACGGATAGAGCGAGCAGAACAGCGACGGAAGATCCCGCCATCAAGAGCCGTTGGTTCGACATGACGTCCTCGTTCGAGGTCGTCGCGCCCATCACCCGCGGTGATATCCCCAGGACGACGCCTCTTGAGGACCAGCATCGCCCAGCCGCCGCCGGCTGGCCGGATCGGCGTCTGACATTTTGAAGGAAATGTCTCCACCGCCCGGTTCTTGCTCAGCCGCCGCCCCTTTTCGCACGACGGGGGTCAAGAAACTTGATCCACCGCGCACAAGGAGCCGCCAAAAGCGTAGGGCGCAGGGTCAGCGCGGGCCGGTGGCGATCCAGACGACGTCGCCGCGGTCACGATCGTGGACCCAGGACATGGACCGGGCGCCGTCCCAGGCGGCGGTGACCAGGCCGCCGGCGATGACGGCCATGAAGGCAAGGCTGCGGAGCGTGGCGAGCGCGGACATGGACGGGCCTCCTCGGCGGAAAGGATGCCGCCCCAGGAGTTGCCGCCTGGTTGACGGGCCCTTCCGGGCGGCGCGACCGTCTGACGCGCCCGATCGCAGGAGCGCTGAACCTTCCGCAAGCGCCAGGGATCGTCCGCACACGGACGCCGTCGCAAAACTGTCGCCAAACTGTGACAAATGACTTCGGCATGGGACGTAGAGTTCGCATGTCCCTTCTCGTTCGCCCCCGCAAACTAGGAAATGCCCCGATGAAGACCCTGCTCGGAGCCACCGCCGCGCTTGGCCTGCTGGCCGGCGCGTCCAGCGCCCACGCCGCCCGCGACTACGTCTGGGCCGCCGGATCGTCGACCGTGTTCCCCTTCTCCACCCGCACCGCCGAGAACTTCGCCAAGAAGACCGGCAAGAAGGCGCCCAAGGTCGAGAGCCTGGGCACCGGAGGCGGCATCAAGATGTTCTGCGGCGGCATGGGCGAGAAGTTCCCCGACATCGCCAACGCCTCGCGTCCGATGAAGAAGTCCGAGTTCGAGGCCTGCAAGGCCAAGGGCGTCAACAACATCGTCGAGCTGAAGATCGGCTTCGACGGCATCGTCGTGGCCATGGACAAGTCCGCTCCGGACTACAACTTCAAGGTCGAGCACCTGTATCTGGGCCTGGGCCAGACCGTGCTGCGCGGCGGCCAGTTCGTGGCCAATCCCTACAAGACCTGGAAGGATGTCGGCGCCGGCCTGCCGACCAACCGCATCCTGGTCTACGGCCCGCCGCCCACCTCGGGCACCCGCGACGCCTTCGTCGAGCTGGCCATCGAGGCCGGCGCCAAGAAGTTCCCGACCGCCAAGGCCCTGCACGACAGCGACGAAAAGGCCTTCAAGGCCAAGGTCGACCCGCTGCGCACCGACGGCGGCTGGGTCGACGCCGGCGAGAACGACAACGCCATCATCGGCACCATCGAGAAGACCCCGGGCGCCCTGGGCGTGTTCGGCTACAGCTTCCTCGAGGAGAACGCCAATCGCATCAAGGGCGCCAGCGTCAATGGCGTCAAGCCCACGGCCCAGGCGATCGCCAGCGGCCAGTACCCGCTGTCGCGCTCGCTGTACCTGTACGTCAAGAAGGACCAGGTCGGCGTGACCCCGGGTCTGAAGGAGTTCGTCGCCGAGTTCGTGTCCGACGCGGCCACCGGCCGGGGCGGCTACCTGCAGGGCCGCGGCCTGATCCCCCTGCCCCCGGCCCAGCATGAGGCCATGAAGGCCGCCGCCGGCAAGCTGTCGCCGATGGCCGCGCCGAAGTCGTAGGTCTTCGTCCAGAGCTTATGGAAACGGCCCCGGAGCGATCCGGGGCCGTTCTTCGTTGTCCCTGTCACCAACAAGCACGTCATCCCGGGCCCCTGTGCCCGGGATCCCTGGCTCAGCCGATAGTGAAGCGCCTTGGCGCGCCAGCGCGCCACACCCCTGCACCTGCAGCGGAGAGAGGGGTCCCGGGCACAAGGCCCGGGATGACGATGGCTATTTGCGAATACAGGCCGAGCGGAAACTCAGTTCGTCGGCTGCTCGGCGGGCGCGCGGGAGGTCATGCCCGCGGCGGCGGCGTCGTCGGCCATCTGGGCGTCGACGGTCGGCGGCTCGGCGGCGGGGGGCGGAACGGTGACGACCGGCGGCGGCGCCGCAGGCTTGGGCGCAGCGGCCACCGGGGCCGGGCGGGCGGCGGCGACAGCGGCCGCGTCCTCGGCGGCAGTACGGATCTCGGCTGGTCCTGGCTTGTAGCCGCCGTCGAAGTCCATGGAAGAGGCGATCAGCAGCACGCCGGCGGTGGCGATGGCCCCGACCAGGGCCCCCAGGAGAATCCATCCGAACGGGTTGCTATGACGTTCGGCCTTGGCCATCCGGGCTTCCTCTGACTCTGCGGCCCCCTTACGAGCCGACCCAACGCCGGACGGGTCCGACGTCGACATGGACGAAATTGCTGACGGGGTAATAACCCACGCCGCCGCGTCCCAGATCCAGGGCCGCGGCCCTCAGTCGATCCAGCGCGACGTCCTCCAGATAGACGTCCATGGCCTTGCCGTCCATGTGCAGGCTGCGCTTGGCGACCTGGCCGCTGCGTTCGTGCAGCATGGCGTTGGTGCGCGGCGAGCGGTAGCCGGAGATCACCTGGAAATGCGACTTGGTCTCGGTCTTCTGGGCCAGGGCCGACAGCGTGTCGAACAGCTCCGGATGCATCGAATAGACGTCGCCGGTGCGGTAGTCGCGCAGCACCTTGTCCAGGGCCTGGACGGCGTCGGGCACGTACTCGCCCTTGTCGAAATAGACCGCTTCCAGCTTTTCCTGGGTATGGATGTTGTGCAGCTTCAGCCAGCGCGGGGCGTGGGAAGCGGCCGAGGTGCGGGCGACCGGAGCCGCGACCGGCGGGGCGGCGGCGGCCGGCAGGCCTTCGGCGGGCAGGCCCTCGGCGAGGTCCGACTGGCTTTGCAGGAGGTCGCCGATCGGGTCGGAGACTCCCAGTTTCGATTGGGCGAAGGCCGCCATCGGCCCGACCGCGCTTGCGCCGAGCACGCCGAGGCCAAGCCCCAACAGCTTGCGTCGTTCGATCATGATTACGCTTCCCCGGACTGACCCCGCGCGACGCCGGAAGGCCGGATCGCCGCACTTGGCGACCCTCACGCGAGCACTAAAACGCCAGAGTCTTTACGAAACGGCCAAGGCCTTCCAAACGGAAGGCCAGCCGAAACGAAAGGCTGCTGCCCCGGGAAGAGGCCTTACGCGTCGCCGCGGGTCAAGCTGGGCCGGGGGCTCCTGCGGCGATACGCTGCACCAGCTCCCTATCCCAACCATACGGGTCGTCGCGGAAGTTCATCTGCCCGTCCGGGGTCATATAGGCCGTCCAGTAGAGCAGAAATACGGCGATGGGCTGGGCCAGGGGGGCGCGCACCGTCTTGCCCGCCGCCAGGGTGGCGTCGACGACGTCCGGCTGCCAGTCGGGGCTGGAGGCCAGCAGCTGCTTGGCCAGCGGGATCGGCTTTTCCAGCCGCACGCAGCCGTGGCTGGCCAGGCGGCTGAAGCTGGCGAACTTCGAGCGGCTGGGCGTGTCGTGCAGATAGACGCCGTAGGGGTTGTCGAAGTCGAACTTGACCAGGCCCAGGGCCGCCTTGGGCCCCGCCTTCTGCTGCAGCCGCGAGGTCCCCTCGCCCGTCGAGATGACGACGAAGTCGTTGCGCTTCAGATAGCCGGGATTGGCCCGCTCCTTGGGCCACAGCTCCTTGGCGGCGATCGACGAGGGCACGTTCCACGGCGGATTGAGCACGATCGAGCGGATCGTCGACTGCAGCATCGGCGTCTCGTCGCCGGGGCGGCCGGTCACCGCCCGCATGGTCAGGTTCGGGGCGTCGTCATGGAAGACGCTCATCACCGCGGCGGCGATATTGACCTGGATGCGGTCGGCCGGCAGCTGCTGGGGCAGCCAGCGCCAGCGCTCCATATTGGCCAGGATCTGGTCGATCCGGCGCTCGACCGGCACATTCAGAGCCGCCAGGGTTGCGGGCCCCAGACCGCCGTCCGGATTGAGGCCGAAGCGCTTCTGGGCGCGCATCAGGGCCTGCTGCAGGGCGGCGTCGAACACCGGGGCCCTGTCGACGGCCACGGTCGCGTCCTCGACGGCCAGCCGGGCCTCCAAGGCGGCGATGCGCGGATCGCCGGTCGCGCCCAGCTTCAGTGGCTCGCCCGTCGCCAGGGTCTTCCAGCCGCCGACCGCGGCGATGTCGCGATAGGTCGCCAGGCCCTTCCGCAGGGTCTGATAGCCGGTATAGGGCGGCGGCAGGCTGTCGAGCCACGGGCCCAGGCGGTCCTGGGCGGCGGCCTGGACGAAGTCCGGGCCCGGGTCGTAGGGCGCGGGACGCAGGCCCCAGTCGCCGAGGAAGGCGTCCGGCGCCAAGCGGCCGGTGCGCACGGCCTTGGCGTAGCGCAGGGTCAGACCGATCAGCTGGGCCTGCCCCGCCTGACGGGCCCCGGCGTCGCGGGCGTTCAGCAGCGGCAGGACCGTGTCAGGCGCGAAGGCCACGGATTCGAAGCCGTGGGTGTAGGCCTGGCCCAGGGTCCGCAGCAGCAGCTCGACCTGGTCGGACCGCAGGACCACGCTGGTCGGCGGCGGCAAGGCGGGCTGCTGCGGGACCCGCACCAGGGGCGGATTCTGGAGCTGGGCGGCGGCCGACGACAGCGAGAAAAGAGAGACCGCGCCGCCAAGCAGCGCGTCACGTTTGGTCCAGGACTTGGTCACCGTCGAAAGGTCTCGCGCACGCTCGCACGCGGCCGGTCCGCGCGTCCTCAAATGGCCGCCGCGACCTAGGCTCGTCAATGTCCGTATCATTGAAGGCCAACGGTTCAGACAGCTTATGGTTCTTTATTCTCAATGCGGAACCTTAAGGCCACACTGGCGGTTTGATCCCACGTCGGGGCGCGTGGTCGCGCCCTTTCATCGTCAGGATTCCACTCATGAGGATCGCCCAGGTTCCGCCCCTGTACGAAGCCGTCCCGCCACGCCTTTACGGCGGCACCGAGCGGGTCGTCGCGCACCTCACGGACGCCCTGGTCGACCTGGGCCACGACGTCACCCTGTTCGCCTCGGGCGACGCCCGCACCAAGGCCGAGCTGGTGGTCGTGCGCGACCAGGCCATCCGCCTGGACCCCGCCCTGCTCAAGTCGGACCTGGCGGCCCACATGGCCATGCTGGCCGAGGTCCGCCGCCAGGCTCGCCGCTTCGACGTGATCCATTTCCACACCGACATGATCCACTTCCCGATGTTCGAGGACATGCCGGGGCGGACCCTGACCACCCTGCACGGACGGCTGGACCTGAAGGACCTGCCGGGCGTCTATCGCCGCTGGCCGCAGTTCCCGCTGGTGTCGATCTCGGACGACCAGCGCCGGCCCCTGCCCTTCGCCAACTGGGCCGGCACGGTGCTGCACGGCATGGCCGAGGAGATCTACGATTTCCGAGTGAAATCAGATGGTTACCTGGCTTTCCTGGGCCGCATCTCGCCCGAGAAGGGTCCTGATCGGGCCATCGCCATCGCCAAGCGACTGGGCAAGAGGCTCAAGATCGCCGCCAAGATCGACGCCGCCGATCGGGCCTATTTCCACGACGAGGTCGAGCACCTGCTGGACCACCCGCTGATCGAGTTCATCGGCGAGATCGGCGACCACGAAAAGTCCGCCTTCCTGGGCGGCGCCGACGCCCTGCTGTTCCCGATCGCCTGGCCCGAGCCGTTCGGTCTGGTGATGATCGAGGCCATGGCCTGCGGCACGCCGGTGATCGCCTACGACTGCGGCTCGGTGCCCGAAGTGATCGAGGACGGCCTGACCGGCTTCATCGTCCGCAACGAGGACGAGGCGGTCGCCGCCGTCCGACGCCTGGGCGACCTGGATCGCCGGAAGATCCGCCGTCGATTCGAGACACGATTCTCGGCGACCGCCATGGCTCGTCGCTACCTGGACCTTTATGGTCGACTTGAAGAAGCGTCCGCGCCGCCGCGCCTGACGCTGGCCCAAAGCGCCTGATCCGGCCTTCACGCGGTCGCCGCGTCGGAGACATGATCAGGTTTTAGGAATCGGGAACCCGCCCGCCGAGCCCGCGCGGCGCGGCGGGTTTTCGAGGGACCTCAGCGCAAGGGGCCAAAGGACATGGACGATCTCACACCCGGCCCGACCCCGAGCGGCGCCGTCGAGCAGGGCGAGACGGGCGAACCGCGCGTCCCCTACCGGCTGTTCGCCCTGAAGGACAAGGACACCTTCCTGGTGGCCGACGCGTTCGGCGACGTGCTGGGCGCGGCCGACGGCCTGTTCCACGACGACACCCGCCTGCTGTCGCGGCTGCGCCTGCTGATCGGCAACCGGGCGCCGGCCCTGCTGAGCGCGGCGGTGTCGCAGGACAACGTGTTCTTCACCTCCCATTCCACCAACGAGCCCCTGCCCGCCCTGGGCGGAGCGGCGGCGCCGCACGGCGCGATCCATATCGAGCGCAAGCGGTTCCTGTGGGACCAGCGGCTGTACGAGCGCCTGCGCTTCGTCAACTACAGCCGCGACATGGTCATCCTGCCGGTCGGTCTGGAATACGACGCCGACTTCCACGACATGTTCGAGGTGCGCGGCTCCAAGCGTCCGGCCCGCGGCCGGGTTCTGCCCGCCGAGACCAACGGCCGCTCGGTGACCTATGTCTATGACGGCCTGGACGGCCTGCGGCGCACCAGCATCGTCTCGTTCTCCGAACCGCCGGGCCGCCTGGGGCCGCAGCGCGCCGACTTCATGTTCATGCTGACGCCCGAAACCCATTTCGACCTCTACGTCGAGGTAGGGGTCGAGCCCGCCCATCCGCCGACCCGCGAGCGGTGGCGGGCGGCGGCGGCCCGGGCCCGCATCGACATGCGCAACCGCCGGCGGCGCGGGGCGCGGCTGCACAGCTCGGGCCGACTGTTCAACGACTGGCTGGAAAAGTCGCGGGCGGATCTCGCCCTGCTGACCACCCAGTTCGCCACCGGCCCCTATCCCTATGCCGGCATCCCCTGGTTCTCGACGCCGTTCGGCCGCGACGCGATCATCACCGCCTGGCAGGTGCTGTGGATCGAGCCCAGCCTGGCCAAGGGCGTCCTGGGCTATCTGGCCGAGCACCAGGCCGAGGAGGTCAGCGCCTTCCGCGACAGCGCGCCCGGCAAGATCATGCACGAGACCCGCAAGGGCGAGATGACCGCCCTGGGCGAGCTGCCGTTCGGCCGCTACTACGGCGGGGTCGACACCACGCCGCTGTTCGTGGCCCTGGCCTGCGCCTATGCCGAGCGCACCGGCGACCTGGCCTTCATCGAAAGCCTGTGGGAGCCGCTGCTCAACGCCATCGCCTGGATCGAGCACTTCGGCGACAGCGACGGCGACGGGCTGATCGACTACGCCCGCGGCCTGGACTCCGGCCTGTCGAACCAGAACTGGAAGGACAGCGAGGACAGCGTCTTCCACGAGGACGGCAAGTTCCCCGACGGTCCCATCGCCGTGGTCGAGGTCCAGGGCTACGCCTTCGCCGCCTTCCGGGGCATGGCCGACCTGGCCGAGCGGCGCGGCGATCACGCGAACGCCGAGCGCTGGCGGGCCAAGGCCGAACACCTGCGCCTGGAGGTCGAGACCAAGTTCTGGATGGAGGACAAGGGCTTCTACGCCATGGCGGTCGACGGCCACGGCAAGCCCTGCCGGGTGCGCGGCTCCAATCCCGGCCACCTGCTGTTCTGCGGCCTGCCCTCGCCCGAGCGCGCCGCCAAGGTGGCCGACGCCCTGCTGTCGGCGGCGTTCCACAACGGCTTCGGCGTGCGGACCCTGGCCCAGGGCGAACCCCGCTTCAATCCGATGAGCTATCACAACGGCTCGGTCTGGCCGCACGACACGGCGATCTGCGCCATGGGCCTGGCCCGCTACGGCCACCGCGACGGGGTGGTGGAGATGACCTCGGGCCTGTTCGAGACCGCCGCCCACTACGAGATGCGCCTGCCCGAGCTGTTCTGCGGCTTCCCGCGTCAGCCGGGCGAGCCGCCGGTGGCCTATCCGGTGGCCTGCCTGCCCCAGGCCTGGGCGGCCGGCTCGGCCTTCATGATGCTGCAGGCGTGCCTGGGGATCACCGTCGACGGCTGGCGCGGCGAGGTGCGCCTGACCGACCCGCGCCTGCCGATCGGCATCGACCACCTGCAGGTCGACGGCCTCAGGATCGGCGGCGTCTGCACCGACATCACCTTCGAACACATCGGCGCCCATGTGGCGGCCCACACCAGCAAGTCGTCGCCGGTGCCGATCCTGATCCGGCGCTGACCGCCCTTCCGCGCGAAAACCCGAACCGAACCAAACCCGAAAGACGAGCTGGACCAAACCATGCCGCAGAACCTCGACCTTTTCCCGATCGGCAACTGCGCCGTCAGCGCCCTGATCGACCGCGGTGGCCGCTTCGTCTGGGCCTGCGCGCCGCGCATCGATTCCGACCCGGTGTTCAGCGCGCTGCTGGGCGGGCTGGAGCCCGGCGATCCGGCCGCCAAGGGCGTCTGGGAGGTCGTGGTCGACGGCGCCACGAGCGTCGAGCAGGACTACCTGCGCAACACCCCGATCCTGCGCACGGTGATCACCGACGCCGACGGGGCCAGCGTCGAGGTCATCGACTTCGCCCCGCGCTACCAGCAGTTCGGCCGAAGCTTCCGGCCCACCGCCTTCATCCGCCTGATCCGGCCGCTGACCAGCGTGGCGCGGATCACCATCCGCCTGCGCCCGACCGCCGACTGGGGCGCGCGGGCGGCCGAGCACACCCACGGCTCCAACCACATCCGCTACCTGTGCTCGGACATGACCCTGCGCCTGTCCACCGACGGGCCGGTGTCGCACATCCTGGAGGAACGAACCTTCCGACTGGAGCGGCCGATCGCCATGTTCCTGGGCGCCGACGAGGGCTTCAACGCCGACATCGGCGCTACCTGCAACCGCATGCTGCAGCAGACCCAGGAATACTGGATGGACTGGGTGCGGGGCCTGGCCGTGCCGCTGGACTACCAGAGCGCGGTGATCCGCTCGGCCATCACCCTGAAGCTCTGCATGCACGAGGAGACCGGGGCGATCGTGGCGGCCATGACCACCTCGATCCCGGAACACGCCGACAGCGGCCGCAACTGGGATTACCGCTACTGCTGGCTGCGCGACGCCTATTACGTGGTCCAGGCCCTGAACCGGCTGGGCGCGGTCGACATCCTGGAGAACTACCTCGGCTACCTGCGCAACATCGTCGACCGGGCGGCGGGCGGGCACATCCAGCCGCTGTTCGCCGTGGGCTTCGAGCCGCAGCTGACCGAGCGCTTCGCCCCCGCCCTGCCCGGCTATCGCGGCATGGGGCCGGTGCGGATCGGCAACCAGGCTTACGAGCACCAGCAGCACGACGTCTACGGCCAGATCGTCCTGTCCACGGTCCAGGCCTTCTTCGACGAGCGCCTGCTGCGGCCGGGCACGGTCGAGGACTTCCAGAACCTGGAGCCGGTGGGCGAGCGGGCCTTCCAGCTGCACGACCAGCCCGACGCCAGCCTGTGGGAGTTCCGCGGCCGGGCCAATGTCCACACCTATTCGGCGGTGATGTGCTGGGCGGCCTGCGACCGGCTGGGCAACGCCGCCGCCCGCCTGGGCCTGGACGACCGCGCCGACTTCTGGAACCAGCGCGCCGCCCAGGTGCGCCAGACCATCGACCAGCGCGCCTGGAACCAGACCCTGGGCCGCTTCGCCGCCACCTTCGAGGGCGACGAGCTGGACGCCAGCCTGCTGCAGCTGGTCGACTTGCGCTTCATCGAGGCTACGGACCCGCGCAACGTCGCCACCGTCGCCGCCATCGAGGCCGGCCTGCGCAAGGGTTCCTACCTGCTGCGCTACGCCATCCCCGACGACTTCGGCGCCCCGCAGACGGCGTTCAACATCTGCACCTTCTGGCTGGTCGAGGCCCTGTACCTGGCCGGGCGGATCGACGAGGCGCGCGAATTGTTCGACGAGATGCTGGCCCGCCGCACCACCGCCGGCCTGCTGTCGGAGGACATCGGCTTCGCGGACGGCGAGCTCTGGGGCAACTACCCGCAGACCTATTCGCTGGTCGGCCTGATCAACTGCGCCGTGCTGCTGAGCCGGCCGTGGACCTCGGTGCGGTAGCGGCTAGCCGCCGCCCGCCACGCCCTCCGGCGCGATCCGCACGTGCGCATCGGTGAGGTGAAACCCGTGCGCGTGGCTGATCGCCCCCTTGCGAAACCCCTCGCGATCCTGACAGAACCGACGGGTGACGGAACACAGGACACAACGCCTCGCCGCACTGGACGGCCTGCGGGCCGTGGCGGCGCTGGGGGTGCTGCTGTACCACGTCGCCGACTGGTCGGGACGGCCGGGCCGGTTCGCCCACGGCTATCTGGCGGTGGATTTCTTCTTCTGCCTCAGCGGCTTCGTCCTGGCCCACGCCTTCGAGCGGCGCGAGATCGGCTGGCCGGCCTATCTGTGGATCCGCGTCGTGCGGATCTGGCCGCTGCTGGTGCTGTCGACCCTGATCGGCGCGATCCTGACCTCGCGGCACAGCCCGCCGTTCTGGCCCAACCTGGCGCGCGGCCTGCTGCTGGTTCCGCGCCTGGGCCATCCGGCCGAATGGACCTTCCCCACCCTGTTCCCGTTCAACCCGCCGGCCTGGTCGCTGTGCCTGGAGGTGATCGTCAGCGCCCTGTGGTTCCCGCTGCGGCGAGCGCCCGACCTGGTCGTCGCGGCCATCGTCTTCTGCAGCGGGGCGGTGATGGCCTGGGTCGCGCTGGGGCTGAACGGGGTCGAGACGGGCTGGGACCAGGCGACCTTCTGGCTGGGCGTGGTGCGGGCCACCTTCAGCTTCGGCCTCGGCTGGCTTGGCTGGCGCTACCGGGCCCTGGCGCCGCGACCCCGCCTCGTGCTGCCGGCCGTGGTCCTGCTGGCGGTCCTGGTCATGCCGCTGGCGCCCCGGCCCTGGAACGGGGTCTACGACTTCGCCTGCGTGGCGGTGCTGTTCCCGCTGCTGGTGCTGACCGGCGCCCACGACCCCAAGGGCGCGGCCGGCGCGCTGTGCCGGACGACCGGCGACGTCTCCTACCCGCTCTACGCGCTGCACTGGGCCACCTGGGCGGTGATGCTGCGGCTCTATCCCGACGGCTGGAGGCCGCTGCTGCCGGTGTGGTTCCCGGCCCTGGCCGTGGTGCTGGCGCCAATCGTGGCGTGGATCGCGTTCCGGCTTTACGACGCGCCCGTGCGGCGATGGCTGCGCGCTTGGAGCCCCGCGACGAAGACGCTCAGCATCGGATAGCGCCCGTCCCCGGCCGCTGCCCATCCATCCAGTCGACCGCCTCGACCACATGGTCGCGCTGGCCGTCGAGGATCGCGGTGTGACTGGCCAGGACGTCGATGACCACCGCGCGGCAGGCGCGCCCGGCCGGGGCGACCTGGGCGGCGCGCCAGGCGCGGTCCAGCGGCTTGTCCGGCGTCCGGCTGGCGACGATCACCGCCACCGGGATGGTGGGACGCAGCGGCGGCAGGGCGTCGACGGCGGCCAGGCCGGGCAGGAAGGCCCGCTCTTCCCGCAGGCTGGCCTGGACGCTGCTGCGCCCCGTCCAGGCCTTGCGCCGCCGGGCCGCCGCCTCGGCGGCCGGCGAGATGTCGTCCAGCAGCGGGACCAGGCGGGTCAGGCCGACGGCGCGGGCGAACGGCGTGAAGCCGGCCAACCGCGCCTCGCGCTTCAGGTCGGCCATGGCCAGCGGCTGGTCCTTGACTTCGGTCCCTACGGCGTCGACCAGCACCAGCCCCGCCGTCCGCGCCGGCCACATCCGCGCGAAGGCCTCGACATAGAGCCCGCCGTTCGAATGCCCCGCCAGGATCACCGGCCCATCGCCCTCCTCGGCCGCCACCAGCGCCTCCAGGCGCGTGGCGATGGCGAGCGGCGAGCGGTCCAGGTCGTGGATCGCCGCCAGGCCGACGCCGTCGCGGTCGTAGGCGCAGACCCTGCCCTTGGCGGCCAGGTCCTCGGCCACCAGCGACCAGTCGGCCGCCCCGCCGAACGCCCCGGCCTCGAGGATCACGGTCGGACGCGAGGTCTTGCGGCCCAGGCATTCCAGTTGGCCGCCCGCGACGCCCTCCGGCCGGAGCCCCCCTTGCGTCGCGCATCCGGCCAGCAGCAAGGCGACCAACAGCACGGTCATTGGTTTCATAGGAGGGTCCCGGTCGTTGCGCCCATTCGACGACGGCGGGCCGCGAAGTCAAACGTCCGGCAAACCAGGACGTGACGGGCTGAGCCGATGATGCTTTCCTGCCCATCGACACGTCGCGAGGATCCATGCCGACAAGCCTTCTGATCGCCGGCCTGCTGGCCGCCGCCTCCAGCCCCGCCGCCCCCGATCCGCTGGCCTATTTCGAAGGCGCCTGGGACTGCGCCGGCCGCTTCGAGCCGTCGAAGAAACCCCTGGCCTCGGCGATGGTCTTCAGCCACGACCCCGACACCGCGGCCTTGCTCAAACGGCATCGCGACGCGGCGCCGGGAACCTACAAGGCGGCGGAGACCTGGAGCTTCGCGCGGGGCGCGGGCGGCTTTCGCGCCGCCATCGCCGACGGCTTCAGCGGCCTGCGCTGGTACGCCTCGCCCGGCTGGGAAGGCGATCGCTGGACCTGGACCCGCCAGGGGGCGAGCGAGCCAGGCGAGCAGTTCATCTATGTCCGCACCGGCTCGGCGACCATGACCGTGGATTGGATGATTTCGCGGGCCGGCGCGCCGATGGTCCTGGGCGACACCCTGGCCTGCAGGAAGGCTTAGGGTCTGTGGGTTTTGGGCCGAATTCCTCGTCCTTCGACAGGCTCAGGATGAGGAATTCTACTCAGCCGCCTTACCAGTAGCCCTCATCCTGAGCCTGTCGAAGGACGAGGGCGGCGCCTCGACGCCAAACGCCCAACTCCACACACCCTAGGACGCCTTCTTCCGCGCCGCCGACTTCCTGGCGGCCGGTTTCCTGGCCGCGGGCTTGGTCGCCGCGCCCGGCTTCTGGCCCAGGCTCTTGCGCAGGGCTTCCATCAGGTCGACGACATTGGTGTTGTCCGGCTCCTCGACCGTGACCTTGGCCTTGCCGCCCTTTTCCTTCTGCTTGATCAGGGCGCGCAGGGCGTCCTCGTAGCGGTCCTTGAACTGGCTGGGGTCGAACGGGCCTTCCTGCTGCTCGATGATCTTCTCGGCGATGGCCACCATCTGCGGGTCGGCCTTCCGATCGGGAATATCGTCGAACAGCTCGGCGGAGTCGCGCACCTCGTCGCGGCTGCGCAGGGTGTAGCAGACCAGGCCGTTGTCGCGCGGCTCGATGGCGAGCAGCCGCTCGCGCGTATGCATCACCACCCGGCCCAGGGCGATCTTGCCCGCCCCGGCCATGGCGTCGCGGATCACGGTGTAGGCGTCCAGGGCCAGCTTGCCGTCCGGAACCAGGAAATAGGGATTGTCCCAATAGAGCCGGTCGATGTCGGCGGCGTCGACGAAGCGCTCGATGTCGATGGTGCGGGTGCTTTCCAGCCGCACGCTCTGGATCTCCTCGGGCGTCAGGATCACGTAGTGATCCTTCTCGTACTCGTAGCCCTTGACCAGTTCCGAGCGGTCCACCGGCCCCAGGTCCGGATCGGTGGCGATCATCTTGATGCGGTTGTGGGTCTTGGGATGCAGCAGGTTGAACCGCACCTCGCCGCCGGGGCTGGTGGCCGTGTACATCGCCACCGGACAGGTGACGAGCGACAGCCGCAGGTGGCCTTGCCAGGTCGGCCTAGGCGCCATGACCTCAGGCCCTCCCGCCGGCCCGCACCGCCAGGGCGCGCGGCGGCGCCAGGGCGAGCTTGGCCCCGTCCGACTTGGTCCCCTTCGCCTTGGCCAGGGCCGGCGCCCGCACCGGTTCGCGTAGCTGGGCGACGAAGTCGTCGCGCCAGGCCGTGACGTCCTGGCGGGTGACGTTGTCGATCAGGCTCTCGAAGCGCCGCTTGCGCTCGTCCAGGTCCATGTTCAGGGCCCGGGTCAGAGCGTCGGAGATCTCTTCGGGGCTGTTGGGGTTGATGATCAGCGCCTCCTTCATCTGCCGCGCCGCGCCGGCGAAGCGCGACAGGATCAGCACGCCCGGGTCCTCCGGCGTCTGCGAAGCGATATATTCCTTGGCCACCAGGTTCATGCCGTCCCGCAGCGGGGTGACCAGGGCGGCCTTGGAGGCGCGATAGACCCCGGCCAGCTCGTCGCGGCGGTAGCTGCGATTGAGGTAGCGGATCGGGTTGTAGTCCATGTCGGCATAGGCGCCGTTGATCCGGCCGATCAGCCCGTCCAGCCGGGCGCGCAGGTCCTGGTAGGCCTCGACCTCGTCGCGCGAGATCGGGGCGATCTGCAGCAGCATGACCTCGCGGCGCGCCTGCGGATTGTCGTGCAGGAAGCGTTCGAAGCCGATCAGCCGCTCCTCCAGCCCCTTGGAATAGTCCAGGCGGTCGACGCCGACGACCATCTTGCGGAATACGCTGTGGGCCATCAGCCGGTCGTAGACGCGCACGGCGCGCGGGCTTTCCTTGATGCGGGCGAAATCCTCGGCGTCGATGCCGATCGGGAAGGCCGCGGCCTGGGTGACCTGGCCGAAGGCGGTCAGCCGCCCGTCCTCGGTGCGCTCGCCGCCCACCTCGTTGAAGACGTAGCCTTCGAAGGCCTGGACGCTCTCCTCGGTCTGGAAGCCGACCAGGTCGTAGTGGAACAGCGCCTCGACCAGCGGCCGGTGGCGCGGCAGGGTCACGACCAACTGGTGGGCCGGCCAGGGGATGTGCAGGAAGAAGCCGATGCGGTTGGTCACGCCCAGCCGCCGCAGCTCCCGCGCCATCGGGATCAGGTGGTAGTCGTGCACCCAGATGATGTCGTCCGGCTCGATCAGCGGCAGCAGGGTCTCGGCGAAGCGCCTGTTGACCCGGTCGTAACCCTCGCCGAACGAACGGTCATAGGCGGTCAGGTCGACCCGGTAGTGGAACAGCGGCCACAGGGTCTTGTTGGCGTAGCCGTTGTAATATTCCTGGTAGTCGCCCTCCTCGAGGTCGACCGTGGCCACCGTCACACCCTCGACCTTCTGCATGTTCAACTGGCCGGTGAACTCGGTGGTGGTCTTGCCGCTCCAGCCGAACCAGATGCCGGAATATTCCCGCAAGGCCGCGGCCAGGGCCATGGCCAGGCCGCCGACGCTTTCCTCGCCCTTGCCGACGGGTGGATTGACGCGGTTGGAAACGACGATCAGACGGCTCATGCGGCGGCCCTTCCGATTGAAGCGCTCAGCCAGTCGAGCACGGCGTTGAAGTCGTTCAGGCGATAGGTCGCCTGGGTGGGACGCTCGGACGGGCCGACCAGCACGCCGTAGCCGCCCAGGCGGGCGGCGGCGGTGAAGCCGTCCTCGTCGGTCAGGTCGTCGCCGACGAACACCGGCGCGGAGCCATCGAACGGAACCTCGCGCAGGAAGGCCGACACCGCCTTGCCCTTGTCCTGGCCCGGCGTGCGCAGTTCGGCGACCATGTCGCCCAGCTGCAGCACCAGCTCCGACGCGCTCGCCAGCCGCTCGGCCGCCTCGATCACCGCGTCGGCCGCCGAGGGCGCGTTGCGATAGTGCAGGCCGACGCTGAGGCCCTTGTCCTCGAACAGCAGGCCCTTGTCGCCGCGCGCCAGGTCACGCAGCACGTCGCGGGCGTGGTCGATGTCGGGATGGGGCTGGACGCGGTCGACGCCGTTGACCCCGCGGCGCACCAGGCCGTGGACGGCGGCGACGAACTTCACCCGGTCTTCCAGGATGCGGTCGACATCCTCCAGCGCGCGGCCGCTGACGACGGCCAGGCGACCGTCCAGCGCCCGCGACAGGGCGTCGAGCAGCGCCGCGCGCCGCGGGTCGGGCCCCACCTGGTCGGGGCGGGGCATGATCGGGGCCAGGGTTCCGTCAAGATCGAGAAACAACGCCGCGCGGGGCGGCAGGGCGAGTGGTGGTGGCGGCAAATCGCTCGGCGCACGCCGAACGACTGACCCGAACGCGGTCATGGCGAGAAGGCCCTCTCCGATGATTACAGGCCCTTGAAACGCGCGTTGGCGGGGTTTCGATCCCCCGAAAGACGGCCAAGCCGGGTCACGATGCGCTCACGGGGATGTGCGCGAACGGCGGTTGACCTTGAAATCCTAGAGGGTGGCTGCCTTCAGGACGGCCTGGCCCAGGGCCGTGTAGTCGCCGTCGAAGTGGTGGCCGCCGGGCAGCCTGACCCGGCGGATCGTGTCGGCGGGCAGGCTCGGACAGATGTCCAGCCGCTCCTTGTCGCCATAGATGCAGGTCATCGGCAGGCCCTTCAGCGCCTCGACCGCCGGGGCCACCGGGAAGGAGTCGGCGGTCGGACGGTTCAGCCAACTGGCCGGATGGAAGGTCAGGTCGCCGTGCGAGCCGGTTCCGATCAGCACCAGCCCCTGGATCTGGCCGCGCAGGTCGGCCGGCAGCAGGGGCACGATGGCCGGCAGGGCGTCGGCCCCGAACGAATAGCCGACCAGCACGATCTTGCGCCGGCCCCACTGCGCCTCGCGCCGGCGCAGCTGATCGGCCAGATCGTCGGCCAAGGCCTGGGGCGGGCGCTTGCCCAGGAAGTAGCGCAGAGAATTGACGCCCAGCACCGGCACGCCGCCGGCGGCCAGCGCCTTGGCCACGCCCTGGTCCAGGCGGCCCCAGCCGCCGTCGCCCGAATAGAGCACGGCCAGGGTGTCGCCGGGCGCCGTGGCCGGCGTCTCGACCAGGCGCGGCGCGACCTTGGCCTCGGCGATTCCGGCGAAGGCCAGGCCGAGGACGGCGGCGAGGGTCAGAAGGCGAGCGCGCGGGGTCATGCCCTCATTGGTCCTCCTCAATCTTGGCCATGCCGGGGCGAAGGTGGGGCGACGCGGCGGCTTTGGCCGGCCCCCGCCCAGATTACGGCGAATTCACTTCGCCCGTTCCGCTACACGTGTAACGCTACAAATGTAGCGCCACTTCCAATCGCGAGGCCGCCGTGATCGAATCCCTGCCCAGACGCGAACGCGAGGTCTTCGAGACCCTGTGCCGGCTGGAGGCCGGCACCGCCGCCGGCGTCCGCGCCGCCCTGTCCGACCCGCTCAGCGACTCGGCCGTCCGCACCCTGCTCTCGCGCCTGGAGGCCAAGGGCCTGGTCGAGCGGACGCCCGGCCCCGACGGCTTCCGCTACAGCCCCGTCCAGCGGACCGAGACCGTCGCCGCCGGCGCCCTGCGGCGGATGATCGACACCTTCTTCGCCGGCTCGGCGGCCAGCGCCGCCACGGCCCTGCTGGGCCTGGGCCAGCGCCTGACCCCGGAAGAGGCCGCCGCCCTGGAGCGGATCATCGACCAGTCGGTGGAGCGCAAGCCATGACCTGGACCCTGCTCGTCTCCCTGCTGGTCAAGTCCAGCCTGGTGGCCGGGGCCGGCCTGGCCTGCGCGCGGTTCCTGACCCGGCGTCCGGTCGAGCGGGTGGACATCCTGCGCGCCACGGTCTGCCTGCTGCTGGCCCTGCCGGTGATCATGAACGTCCTGCCCGTCCTGGACCTGGCCCTGCTGCCTGCCTCGCCGCCGCCCGTCCCCCTCGCCGCTCCGGCCGGTCTGGCGGCCGAGACCACCGCCAACATGGCGACGCCGAGCGCCTCGCCCTGGCCTTCGCTCGGCCTGGTCGGCGGCCTGTGGCTGCTGGGCTTCGCCGCCATAGCCGGCCGGCTGCTGCTGGGGCTGCGCACTCTGAGCCGCTGGACCCGCCAGGGCCGCCCGGTGACCAGCGGCGACTGGCTGGCCCCGCTGGAAGGCCTGGCGCCCGAGGACCGTCCCGACCTGGTCTGCAGCGACAGGATCGCCAGCCCGCTCAGCTGGGGCGTCGCGCCCGGCTCCATCCTGGTCGACCCGGCCAGCCTGGCGCAGCCCCGCGCCGCCCCGGCCATCCTGGCGCACGAAATGGCCCACCTGCGCCGCCACGACTGGATCTTCCTGGTCCTGTCCCGCCTGGCCCTGGCGATCTTCTGGTTCAACCCGCTGGTCTGGCGCCTGCACGCCGTGCTCGGCGAACGCTCGGAGGAAGCCGCCGACGCCGCCGCGGTCCAGACGATCGATCGCGCCCTCTACGCGCGGGCCCTGATCGGCCTGGCCGCCTGCCCCGCCCCTTCCGCCCGCCCTGTCCTGGGCGCCGCGACGGCCATGGCCGCCGACGCCCGGACGCTGAAGACAAGGATCGCCTGCCTCATGACCGACACCGCCGCCCGCCGCCGGCCGCTCACCGTGGCCCTGGCCATCGCCGCCCTGGCCGCCGTCGCCACGCCCCTGGCCGCCCTGGCCGTCACCCGCCAGGACTGGGTCGCGCCGCCGCTCCCGCCCGCGCCGCCGCCGATTCCGGCGCTCGCGGTCCCGCCCGCGCCCCCGGCTCCCCCCGCCCCGCCCGCCCCGCCTGCCCCACCGCTGGAAACGATCGTCATGGCCGCCCTGGGCCCGCCGCCTCCGCCGCCGCCTCCCGCGCCTCCTCCGCCCCCCGCTCCGCCCGAACCGCCACCTCCCCCGCCGCCGCCGCCGCCGCCGCCTGAACCTTCGACAGGCTCTGGCTACAGCTATTTCCGGTCCGCGACGCCCGAGGAGGCGAAGGCCGCGATCGAGGCTCGCGCCCGCGCCGCCGAAGCCCGCGCCCAGGCCGCCGAGGCCCGGCGCCAGGCCCACGAGGCGCGGGACCAGGCCCGCCGCGCCGCCGACCAGGCGCGCCTCCAGGCCGACCAGGCCCGGGTCAATGGCGAACAGGCTCGCAGGATCGGCGAACAGGCCCGCCAGGAGGCCGCGCGCCAGATGGTCAAGGCCCGCGCCCAGATGGCCCAGGGGGCCGTTCAGATGCGCCAGGGCGCCCAGCAGATGCGCGACGAGGCCGCCCGCCTGCGCAACCCCGCCTACCGCGCCAAGCAGATCGAGGACAACCGCGCCCGGGGCAACATCGTCACCGACGCCGAGCTGCGGGCGCTGATCGACAGCCTGCCCTCACAGGCCGACGACCTGGACCGCCAGGCCGACCACCTGGCCCAGGAGGCCCGCACGGCCAGCTAGGAGACCAGCGTCTCTGAAGAGTGTCGGTCGCCCTAACCGTTGTCATCCCGGAAGCCTCGTAGAGGCTGTCCGGGACCCAGGGGACTGGGCTGGCGCGTTGCGGTTCACCTGGATCCCGGACAAGCGCTATGCGCTTTCCGGGATGACAACAGGGAAATGCCGCGCCGAACTTGGCTGACAGCCCCCCTCACCCCAACCGCTTGATCGCCGCCTTCAGGGGCTTGGCGGAATCGAAATAGTCCTCCCAGGCCGTGCTCTTGGCGATCAGGGCGGGGACGGTGCGGATCGTGTACTTGGTCGGGTCCAGCCCCGCCTTCACCTGGGTCCAGTTCAACGGCATCGACACCGTCGCCCCGGGCCTGGCCCGGGCGGATAGAGGCGCGACGGCGGTCGAGGTGCGGTCGTTGCGCAGGTAGTCCAGAAAGATCCGCCCCTCCCGCGCCTTCTTGCTCATGGTGATCAGGTACCGGTCGGGGGCGTCGGCGGCCATGCGGGCGCAGACCTCGCGGGCGAAGGCCTTGGCGGCGTCCCACGGCACCTTGTCCGAAAGCGGCGTGACCACGTGCAGCCCCTTGCCGCCGGTGGTCTTGCAGAAGCTGGCCAGGCCCAGTTCCTCCAGCCGGTCGCGGATCTCGCGGGCCCCGGCGATCACGTCCTCGAAGGTGACGCCCGGCGCGGGGTCGAGGTCGAACACCAGGCGGCCGGCGACCTCGGGATCGTTCGGCTGACAGTTCCACGGATGGATCTCGACCGCGGCGATCTGGGCGGCGGCGATCAGCGCCTCGATCCGGTCGAACTGGATGTAGGGCTGCTTGTCGCCCTTCACGCTGACCAGTTCGATCAGCGACGACATCCCGCGCATGGCGTGGCGCTGGAAGAAGGTCTCGCCGCCGACCCCGTCCGGGACCCGGATGATCGAGGCCGGCCGGCCCTTGATGTGCGGCAGCATCCATTCGCCCACCGCCGCCATGTAGCCGGCCAGGTCGATCTTGCTGGCCGGCGCGCCGTCGACATCAGGCCACAGCGGCTTGTCGGGCTTGGAGATCGTCACGCCCAGCACGATGCTGTCCGCCTTGGCGGTGACGGTCGTCTGCGTTTTCGGCGCCGCCTTGGCGGCCTTCGGGGCGGCTTTCGGCGTCGGCTCCGCCAGCTCGGCCGTCTCGGCCGAGGCGGGAACCTCAGCCTCGACCTCCGCGGCCGGCTTGTCCTCGCGCAGGCCCTTGAACGAGGCCTGGCGGATCGAGCCGTCGCCGGTGAAGCCGGCATATTCGATCTCGGCCACCAACTCGGGCTTCACCCAGTGGACATTGGCGGCCTTGCGGGGCGCGCCCTTGCCTTCGAACGGCGAGGTGTCGCTCTCCAGCGCCTTTAGCCGCGGCAGCAGCTTACCGACCTTGTCGCGGCCAAAGCCCGTGCCGATCCGGCCGACATGGGCCAGCTTGCCGTCGCGATAGACCCCGGCGATCAGCGAGCGGAAGGCCGCGCCTGTCGTCGTCCAGCCGCCGATCACCACCTCGTGCCCGGCCCGGCACTTGGCCTTGGTCCAGGTCTCGCTGCGGCCCGAACGGTAGGGCGCGTCCAGCCGCTTGGAGATGATGCCTTCCAGCTCCAGCTTGCAGGCCGACAGCAGCACCGCGTCGCCCGCCGTCTCGAAATGGTCGACGTAGCGCAGCCGCGCCTCGTCCTGCCCCATCATCGTCTTCAGCCGCGCCTTGCGCTCGCGCAGCGGCAGGTCGCGCAGGTCCTCGCCGTCCAGGGCCAGCAGGTCGAAGGCGAAGAAGATCAGGTCGCCGCTGTCGCCGTCCGACAGGGCCGCCTGCAGACCGGCGAAGTCGGGCTGGCCGGCCGCGTCCAGGGCCACCACCTCGCCGTCCAGGATGCTGTCGGGCAGGTCGGCGGCGGCCTCGGCGATGGCGGCGAACTTCTCGGTCCAGTCCAGGCCCTTGCGGGTGCGCAGGGTCGCCCGGCCGTCCTCGACGCGCAGCTGCACGCGGTAGCCGTCGAACTTGATCTCGTGCGCCCAGCCGGGGCCGGTGGGCGGGCGGTCCAGGGACTTGCACAGCTGGGGCTCGATGAAGTCCGGCAGGACGGCGGGCTTTCCTTTTTTACTCCGTTCATCCCGGCGAACGCCGGGACCCAAGCTGAGCTTATTGCTTCGCGCAGCGCCGGAACCGCCATGGCCGCTTGGGTCCCGACTTTCGTCGGGATGAGTGGATTTGAAAGTGCGCGTCTCCAGCGCCTCCTTCTGCGCCGCCTCGCGCTCGGCCTTGGTGCGCGAGGTCCAGACCGCGTCGCCCTTGCCCTTGGTCTTCAGGATGAACGGCGACGGCCCCCGCCCCTTGCCGGCCGCGATGTCGGCCATGGTCCGGCCCGAGGCGATCGAGGCGTCCTCCTCCAGGATCGCGGTCCCCTCGCCCGGCCGCGCCGCCTCGTCCTTGTGCTTGATCAGCAACCAGTTGGAGCGCTTGCCCCCTTCTTGTCGCTTGGGGCCATCCTTGGCGTTGCGGTCCCAGTTCATCCGCACCAGCACCCACGAGCCGTGCAGCCGCTCGCCTTCCAGCACGAACTTCAGCTCGCCCTTCTTCAGGGCCTTGGCCACGTCCTCGAAGCCTGGCTCGGGCGACCAGTAGCCGCGGTCCCACAGCTGCACCGTGCCTCCGCCGTACTGGCCCTTGGGGATCGTGCCCTCGAAGTCGCCATAGTCCAGCGGGTGATCCTCGACCTCGACCGACAGCCGCTTGTCGGCCGGATCCAGCGACGGACCCTTGGTCACCGCCCACGACTTCAGCACGCCGTCGACCTCCAGCCGGAAATCGTAGTGCAGGCGCGTGGCGTCGTGCTTCTGGATGACGAACCGCGCGTGCGGCGCGGGCGCGACGGCCGTGTCGCCGCTGGGCTCGGCGGTCTTGTGGAAGTCGCGCTTGCGGCGATATTCGGCGAGCTGTCCCTGGGCCATGGCGAGATTCCCTGTCTGCCGCGGCATTTTCAAGCGAAGCAGACCCCGGCTTCTTGAAGAAAATGCGCAAAACAAAAAGCCGGAGCTCCGGCCCGACGTGGTCAGGACGGAAAAGGCTCTAGGGAAATCACCGCCCGGGGGTGGTGGTTCCGGATCGCTCGGCGTCGATCCGCTTGACCAGGGCCTTGGGCGCCAGGATTCGCCAGGCCTGGGCCAGCAATCCCGCCAGTTCGGCCTCGTCGATCGCGTCCAGCCGCACCAGCACGGCGGGGAAGCCTCGATAATGGTCGTCGTCGAAGAAGCGCTCGGGCGCGGCCTCCAGCAGCATCTCCTTGGTCTCGCGTCGGCAGCGCACGGCGATCACGCCCTCCACCACTTCGCGGCGAGCCTTGGGATGGGCGCGGGCCAAATAGGACCAGGCGATTCCCTTGCCGCGCACATCGAACGCCAGACGCCCCCCTTCCGGGCTGGCTTCGACCTCGGGCAGGGCCAGGGCCAAACGGTGAAGAGCGGCGAGATCGACCATGACCGCCGATGAAAGCGCCCAGAACGCGGGCGCGGCAATCCCCTTGCCACCGGCGCCGCGTGGCCGATTGTCAATGACACCGGTTTCCATTATGCACGACCAAAGCCCGTCGAACGGGACTGTAGTGTGTTAGCGCGAGGGAGGATTCGCGGCGTGACCGTTTCCGAGGCCGAGAGCGAGGTGTTCGCACCGGCGTCCATCGCACCCCAATTCGTCGACGCGCGCCTGAAGGGCGTGTCGGTCCCCGGCTATCCGGGCGGCGTCCTGCCCCAGTCCATGGCCGAGGGCTACGCGGTCCAGGACCTGGCTATCGACATGTGGCCCGACGAGCTGGTGGGCTGGAAGGTCGGCCTCGTCCCGCCGCAGCATCGCGAACGCCTCGGCGCCGAGCGCCTGGCCGGCTGCATCTTCAAGACCAAGGTCTGGGACGCGGGCGACGCGCCCACCCCGTTCCGCGCCATCGCCGGCGGCTTCACCGCCGTGGAGGCCGAATTCGTCATCCGCCTGGGCCAGGACGCCCCGGCCGACAAGACCGAATGGACCGCGCAGGAAGCCGCCGACTATGTGGGCGAGCTGATCGTCGGCATCGAGATCGCCGGCAGCCCGCTGGCCACGATCAATCTGCTGGGCCCGCCCATCGTCGCCTCGGACTTCGGCAACAACGACGGCCAGATCCTGGGTCCGGTGATCGAGAACTGGCGCGAGATCGCCTGGGAAGACATGCCGGCCGAGACGTTCATCAACGGCGTGTCCGTCGGCAAGGGCGGCGCGGCCTCGATTCCCGGCTCGCCCCTGGCGGCCCTGGCCTTCCTGCTGGGCCACGTCGCCTCGCGCGGCCGTCCGCTGAAGAAGGGCATGCTGGTGACCACCGGGGCCAGCACCGGCATTCATGACATTGCCGCGGGGGACACGTCCCGCGTAGACTTCGGCCCGTTCGGAAGCGTCGCCTGCGTCGCCGTCCCGGCTTAACGATCGGAAAACCGGCGGGGGCGTCGGAATAACTACAAGCCCAAGGGTGAGGATGTGACGTCCATGGACGCTCCAACGATGCCGGCTCCGTCTGCGAAGATCGGGCGGTACAGGTGGGTCATTGTCGGCCTGCTGTTCCTGGCGATGGTGATCAACTATGTCGACCGCCAGACCATCGGCCTGCTGAAGGCCGACCTGAGCAAGGAATTCGGCTGGGACGAGACCCACTACGCCGACCTGGTGTTCTATTTCCAGCTGGCCTACGCCGTCGCCTACATGGCCTGGGGCAAGATCATGGACAAGATCGGGGCCCGCTGGGGCTTCGGCATCGCGTTCCTGATCTGGCAGATCGCCCACATCGGCCACGCCCTGGCGCGCGGCTTCGGCGGCTTCGCGGTCGCCCGCATGGGCCTGGGCATCGGCGAGGCCGGCGGCTTCCCGGGCGGCATCAAGGCCGTGGCCGAGTGGTTCCCCAAGAACGAGCGCGCCCTGGCCACCGGCATCTTCAACGCCGGCACCAACATCGGCGCCATCGTCACCCCGCTGGTGGTGCCGGGCATCGTCCTGGCCTTCGGCTGGCAGATGGCCTTCATCGTCACCGGGATCGCCGGCCTGCTGTGGCTGCCGCTGTGGCTGATCGTCTATCGCCGCCCGCGCGAGCAGACGCGCCTGTCGGCCGCCGAACTGGCCCATATCGAGCAGGATCCCGCCGACCCGGTCGAGAAGATCGGCTGGGTCAAGCTGCTGGGCAAGAAGGAAACCTGGGCCTTCGCCCTGGGCAAGTTCCTGATCGATCCGATCTGGTGGATGTTCCTGTTCTGGCTGCCCGACTTCCTGGGCAAGCGCTACGGCCTGGACCTGAAGTCGTTCGGCCCGCCGCTGATCGCCATCTACCTGATGAGCGACGTCGGCAGCGTCGCCGGCGGTTGGCTGTCCTCGCGCCTGATGAAGGCCGGCTGGAGCATCAACGCCGCCCGAAAGACCACCATGCTGGTCTGCGCCCTGCTGGCCATGCCGGTGATCTTCGCGGCCAATGTCGACAGCCTGGTCGTCGCCGTCCTGATCATCGGCGTCGCCACCGCGGCCCACCAGGGCTTCTCGGCCAATCTCTACACCCTGCCGTCGGACGTGTTCCCGCGCGGCGCGGTGGGTTCGGTCGTCGGCATCGGCGGCATGCTGGGCGCGGTCGGCGGCATGGTGTTCTCCAAGTACATCGGCAAGGTGCTCGACCAGATCGGCACCTACACCCCGATCTTCCTGGTCGCCGGCAGCGCCTATCTGATCGCCCTGCTGGTGGTCCACCTGCTGACCCCCAAGATGGAGCCCGTGAAGATCTAGCGGTCGTCACGCGCGCCTGGAAAACGAGCCCCCGGTCGCGAGATCGGGGGCTTTTTCGTGGGGAGGCGGTATAAGGCCGCATGTCTTCCCCCCTCCCCTTCAAGGTCGCCCTGGTCGGCTACGGCTTCGTCGGCAAGACCTTCCACGCCCCGCTGATCGCCGCCACGCCCGGCCTGCTGCTGCACACGGTCGTCTCCAGCGACCCCGCCAAGGTCCTGGCCGACCATCCCGGCGTGAAGGTCGTCGCCGACCTCGACGCCGCCCTGGCCGACGCCGAGATCGACCTGGTGGTGATCGCCACCCCCGACCCGCTGCACGCGCCCCAGGCCCACGCGGCGCTGGACGCCGGCAAGGCCGTGGTCATCGACAAGCCGTTCGCCGCCA
Source organism: Caulobacter sp. BE254 (assembly GCF_031457295.1). Lineage (NCBI taxonomy): Bacteria > Pseudomonadati > Pseudomonadota > Alphaproteobacteria > Caulobacterales > Caulobacteraceae > Caulobacter > Caulobacter sp. BE254. The sequence continues at coordinate 385,097 of NZ_JAVDWJ010000004.1, forward strand.
CCCTGGACGAGGCCCGCGCCCTGGTCGACCACGCCAGCCGGGCCGGCAAGTTGCTGAGCGTGTTCCACAACCGCCGCTGGGACAGCGACTTCCTGACCCTCCAGGCCCTGATCGCCGACGGGTCGCTGGGCGAGGTCGTGCAGTACGAGAGCCATTTCGACCGCTTCCGCCCGGTGGTCCGCGACCGCTGGCGCGAAAAGCCCGGGGCCGGCGCCCTGCTGGACCTGGGCCCGCACCTGATCGACCAGGCCCTCCAGCTGTTCGGCCCGCCCCTGGCGATCCAGGCCGACCTGGCGGTGCAGAAGGACGGCGGCCAGGCTCCGGACTATTTCCACCTGGTCCTGCGCTATCCGCGCCTGCGGGTGCTGCTGCACGCCAGCCAGATGACGATCGACTCGCGCCTGCGGATGGCCGTGCACGGGACGAAGGGCAGCTTCGTCAAGCAGGGCCTGGATCAGCAGGAGAACGCGCTGAAGGCCGGCGTCGCCCCGGGCTCCGAAGGCTGGGGCGCCGACCCGAGGCCAGGGACCCTGACCGTGACCGACGGCGAGGGAACGGCCAGCCGCGAGGTCGAGGGCGTCCCCGGCGACTACCTGGCCTATTACGCCGCCATCCGCGACGCCCTGTCGGGCCACGGTCCCAATCCGGTCCCGCCGGAGGAAGCCCTGGCGGTGATGACGCTGATCGACCTGGCCCAGCGCAGCGCCGCCGAAGGCCGGGAGCTGGCCCTGTGAGCGACGCCGAACTGCTGGCCGCCATCGCCGCCCAGGAAAAGGCCCTGGTGTTCCAGCACTTCACCCTGGAGGACGCCTGGAGCCTGGGAACCGCCCTGCGCGACGCGGCCCTCGCCCGCGCCGCGCCGGTGGCGATCGACATCAGCCTGCGCGACCGCCCGCTGTTCCACGCCGCCCTGCCGGGCGCGGGTCCGGACAACGCCGACTGGGTGCGCCGCAAGCGCAACACGGTCCTGACCCTGGCCACCAGCACCCTGGCCGTGGGCCTGAAGCTGAAGGCCTCGGGCGAGACCCTGGAGCAGCGCTACGGCCTTCCGCCCCGCGACCATGCGGCCCACGGCGGCGGCTTTCCGCTGACCTTGGCGGGTCTGGGCTGCATCGGCGCGATCACGGTATCGGGCCTGCCGCAGGTGGAGGATCACGCGCTGGTGGTGGAGGTGCTGGAGCGGGTGCTGAAAGCCTGACGGGGTCGCTCGTCAAATGTTGTCATCCCGGCCGTAGCGCAGCGAAGAGCCGGGACCCAGGAGACTGGGCGAATGCGGTGCGGCCGCCCCTGGATCCCGGACAGCCTCTGCGAGGCTTCCGGGACGACAACCGGTATGCAGCGCTTAGCCTTCAGCAGGCTCGTCCACCGCCACCGGATCATCTCCAGCCCCCACATCCCCCTCCCCCTCGTCCGGCGCCTCCGGCAGCGGTGTCGGGCGCTCGATCCGGGCGCGGATCTCCGGGTCCTTCAGCAGGGCCACCCGCATCACCTCCCGCGCCCGCGGCGCGGCGGCGCTGGAGCCGAACTGGCCGCCGTGCTCGATGATCACTGACAGGGCGTAGCGGGGGTCGTCATAGGGGGCGAAGGCGATGAACAGGTTGTGGTCCTTCAGGCGCCAAGCGATCCCCTGGTTGCTGCGCGAGGCCCCGGCCGCGTACTGGCGCACCTGGGCGGTGCCGGTCTTGCCGGCCATCTTCACGTCGCCCAGACCCAGCTGGCTCTGCTTGAAGGCCCCGCCGGTCGGATCGTTGGCCACCGCCGCCATGCCGGCCCGCACGATCTCCAGGTGCGCCTGGCTGAACGGCAGGTCGGGCACGGCGTCGCCCTGCGGCTGCTCGACCCCGCCCACCGACTTGACCAGGCGCGGATTGAGCGCCTTGCGGCCATTGGCCAGCCGCGCGGTCATCACCGCCAGCTGCAGGGCGTTGACGTTGATATAGCCCTGGCCGATGCCGTACGGCACGCTGTCGCCCGGATGCCAGACCGGGTCGCGCTTGAAGGCGGTCTTCTTCCAGTCGCGCGAACCGACCAGGCCCTTCTTCTGGCCCGGGATGCCGATGTCGAAGGTCCCGCCGTAGCCGAAGGCCTTGGCCGTGGCGGCGATCGGGTCGGGGCCGATGCGCAGGGCCATCTGGTAGAAATAGACGTCGCAGCTGTTCTTGATGGCGGCGTGCATGTCCTGGGCGCCGTGGCCGCCCTTCTTGTGGCAGTGCCAGACCCGGCCGCCGAACGCCCAGCCGCCGGCGCAGACCACCCGCTCGGTCGGGTCCACCCCCGCCGTCAGGGCCGCCATGGCCACGGTCGGCTTGAAGGTCGAGCCGGGCGGATAGGTGCCGGTCATCACCTTGTCCAGCAACGGCTTGCGCTCGTACTCGGCCAGGGCCCGGTATTCCGGCCCGGACAGGCCCTTGACGAAGCGATTGGCGTCGAAGCTGGGGGCCGAGGCCATGGCCAGCAGGTCGCCGTTGCGGCAGTCGATGACCACGATCGCCCCGCTTTCGTCACCCATCACCTCAAGCGCGCGGTTCTGGATGTCGGCGTCCAGGGTCAGGCGGATGTCGGCGCCGGCCTTGGCCGGAATGTCGCCCTCCGGGTCCAGCCGCACCGTGCGGCCCTGGGCGTCGACCTCGGCCTTGTTGGCCCCGGCATGGCCGCGCAAGGGGGCGTCGAAGGCCTTTTCCACGCCCAGCTTGCCGATCCGGAAGCCCGGATGGTGCAGCAGCGCCTGGTCCTGGGTCGGATCGTCCTTGGCCTTGTCGAGATCCCGGTCCGAGACCTTGGCGACATAGCCGATCACGTGGGCGAAGGCCCCGCCGAACGGATAGACTCGCACCTCGCCCATGTCGGCCGTCACCCCCGGCAGCTCCGGCGCCCGGATGTTGACCCGCGAGAACTCCTCCCAGGTCATGTCCTCCATCACCGCCACCGGGGTCTTCTTCGGGGCGTGGGCCAGGTCCTTGAGCAGGCGGGCGCGGCGGGCGGCGTCGATGGGCACCAGCAAGGCCAGTTCGTCCAGGGTCGCCGGGGCGTCGAATCCCGTGTCCTTGGTGACCAGCAGCCGGAAGTTGGGCCGGTTGGAGGCCAGGGCCACGCCGTTGCGGTCGTAGATCGCCCCGCGCGGCGGCGAGACCAGGCGATAGTTGAACTGGTTGCCGGCCGAAAGCTTCTGGTAGCGCTGGGCCTCGACCAGCTGCAGCTGGGCCAGGCGGCCGCCCAGGGCCAGCAGGCCCGCCCCCGCCAGGCCGCCCATCAGGAACGCCCGGCGGTGGAACATGCCCTGCCGCTGGTTGACCTCGGAAAAGAAGATCGCCGGCTCGCTCATCGCGCCGCCCCGCGAACGGACGGGGCAAAAACGGACGGGGCAAAGACGTCAGACGACGTCGCTCGACAACGCGCTCGAAGCGCGGCGGCCAGGGGAGTCATGGGATGGGAAGGGCCGCGCGCTGGAGTTGATCTGCGCGCAGAGTGGACCTGCGCCGGCCGCCGTCAAGCGCCCGGCCCGGCTTGCTGAAAATAAATCCGTCGCCGAGCGTGAAGCCCTACGGCGCCACCGCCTCGGCCCCGTTCACGGCGAAGCCGTGCTGCTGGAGCGTATAGGTGCAGCTGGGGCAGATGGCCCGGTTGGCGACCACCGCCTTGAGCACGGCGCCCTGCCACACGCCGCCGTTCTGGACGGCCGAGGAGAACACCGCCAGCGCCTGCTGCTCGGCGTCGTTCATGTGCCAGGTGCCCTGGCCGGGCGTCGGCGACGCCCCGCCCAGCACCGGGACGTGGAGCGCGGTTTCCATCTGGCTGAGCAGCGTGCCGGTTATGCCGCTGGCGCTGGCGCCCGCCTCGGTGACCAGCACCGCCCGGTTGCCGTTCTGCAGCTTGATCACGGCCGCGCAGTACGAGGTGTAACTCAGGGTTCGCGCGGGGAGATAGCCGACGATGAAGTTCATCGCATTGCGCGCCAGGGTGAGAGACTTCACGCTTTCCTCCATGAAAGTCAGGCGTTGGGGGCCAAGGGTGGCCAGCGAGCTGGATAAACATTAAGGCGAATGGGATTCCACTGAAAGCCTGGATTGCATTTCGCGAAATGCAAGACGCCGGAGCGCGCCGCCCGGCGAGTCAGGGCTGTCGCCTATGATCAAAAGCGGCTGTCATCCCGGACGAGCGCGAAGCGCGAAGATCCGGGACCGACGCGTGAGCTCGGAGCTTCCGGCGGTCCCGGATCGGCGCCCGGCTTCGCCGAGCTTGTCCGGGATGACAGCTTCTTTCGGCGCGCATCCGTTTTCCATGGCCCCGCCAGCAAGGCCCGGACGCGCAACCAAGAGCACGTCCGAGAAAAATCCCCTCATCGCTCACGGCGCGTTTTCCCAACGATTACAACGTCGAAATTTCGCTTATCCTCCCCCTCCCACGCCGCCGCATAATCACTGCACCACAAGGCGATGGGGAGGGCGCTAAGGCCTGCGACCTTCGCGGCCTTGGGGTGCGGTCGAGCGGGAAACGCTCGTCGGCGGCGGCGCGCTCTCAAGGCGGGCCGTGACCTTGCATCCTCCAGGGCCGGCCGGGCATGGAACACTAAAACGGCGTGGATGCGAGGGCTGGCGAGGGTCAAGGCGGGCGGTGACGCCCGCCGCAAGGGACGGGGCTTCGCGGGCCTCGCCCTCCCGTCGGGGGCCAAGACCGGCGAGGTCCGAACAGGGCCGATCGCCGGACGCTCCCGGATAACGACCGCGCGGAGCGTGGGTCCTGGTCGAAACGGTATTGTCTACAAAGCTTCCGGGCCTGGCCCGGCGCTCCGCAGCCCTCCCCAACTTCAGCGGCTCGCCGCGTGAGGCGGTCAAGCCGTGTCCAGAGCTGGGGACAGGCGCATGCGCCTGTCCCCGTCCGCATCAAGGAGATCCCGATGCCGAGAACCCGCACCCGCGTCCTCAACCGCACGCGCCCCCACGATCCTGACTATCCGCCAGCGCGCGTGGCGCACATCCGCCGCGACCTCCGCAAGAAACTCGCCAAGCACTTCGGCGCGCTGCGCCGCGCCGAAGCGGCCGTCGCCCAGCAAAAAGCCCCCGGCCTTGCGACCGGGGGCTCTGCTGGTTCAGCCGACGAGGACGAAGACTAGCGGATGACCCGCGCGCCCTTGCCCTTCATCACGGCCTCGACCTCGGCCTGGCGCACCATCGAGGTGTCGCCGGGGGTGGTCATGGCCAGGGCGCCGTGAGCCGCGCCGTACTCGACGGCGGCCTGGGGGCCCTTGCCTTCCATGAAGCCAAAGGCCAGGCCCGAGGCGAAGCCGTCGCCGCCGCCGACGCGGTCGTAGATCTCGAGGTTCTCGCGCATCATCGAGGCGTAGAACTCGCCGCCGGCGTAGAGGATCGCCGACCAGTCGTTGACCGAGGCGGTCTTGGCGTTGCGCAGGGTGGTGGCGGCGACCTTGAAGTTCGGGAACTCCTTCACCGCCGTCTGGATCATCTTCTTGAAGTTGGCCGGGTCGATCGAGCTGATGTGCTCGTCCAGGCCTTCCACTTCAAAGCCCAGGCAGGCGGTGAAGTCTTCTTCGTTGCCGATCATCACGTCCACGTACTGGGCGATGTGGCGGTTGACCTTCTGGGCCCCTTCCTTGCCGCCCTGCGACTTCCACAGGCTGGCGCGGTAGTTGAGGTCGTAGGAGATCACCGTGCCGTACTTGCGAGCCACCTCGACGGCCTCGATCACGGCTTCGGCGGTGTTGGACGCCAGGGCCGCGAAGATGCCGCCGGTGTGGAACCAGCGCACGCCTTCCTCGCCGAACAGCTTTTCCCAGTTCACTTCGCCGGGACGGATCTGCGAGGCGGCCGAGTGGCCCCGGTCGCTGCAGCCCAATGCGGGACGAACGCCGAAGCCCTTTTCGGTGAAGTTCAGGCCGACGCGGGTGTTGCGGCCCAGGCCGTCGAAGTCGCGCCAGATGACGTGGGAGGTGTCGACACCGCCCTGCATCATCAGATCCTCGACCAGCCAGCCCAGGTCGTTCACCGGCAAGGCGGTGACGGCGGTCGAGCGCTTGCCCCAGCACTTCTTGAAGGCGCGGGCGACGTTGTATTCGCCGCCGCCTTCCCAGACGTTGAACTGACGGGCGTTGCGAACCCGGCCGAAGCCGGGGTCGAAGCGCAGCATCACTTCACCGAAGGAGGCGCAGTCCCACTTCGTTTCCGAAGCCGGGCGGATGTTGAGGATGTTGTCGGTCATTTAGGCTTTCCCACGAACCTTCTTGATGAGTTCCACCGTCTCGCGGACCTTGGCGGTGATGCCGGCGTAGTCGCCCGCGTCGAGCAGTTCTTGCGTGATCAGCTTGGAGCCCATACCGGCGGCCACGATGCCCGCGCCGAACCACTTCTTGACCGAGGCTTCGTCGGGATCGACGCCGCCCGTCGGCATGATGCGGGTCCAGGGCATCGGGCCCAGCACCGCCTTGATGAAGTCCGGGCCGCCGACCGACGAGCCGGGGAACACCTTGACGATCTCGCAGCCCAGTTCCTCGGCGTAGGAGATTTCCGAGGCCGAGCCGCAGCCGGGCGAATACGGGATCTTGCGGCGGTTGCAGACCTTGGCGACGTCGGCGTTGAGGATCGGGCCGACCACGAACTTGGCGCCGTTGGCGATGTAGATGCCGGCGGTGGGCGCGTCGACGATCGAGCCCACGCCCATGATCACGCGCGGATCGGCCGAGGCGAAGTGCCTGGTGACTTCGTAGAAGACGTGGCTGGCGAAATCGCCGCGGTTGGTGAACTCGATGCAGGGCGCGCCGCCGTCGGCGCAGGCCTGGATCACCTTCTTACAGACCTCGACGTCCGGGTGATAGAAAACCGGGATGACGCCCTGGTCCATCAGCGCCGTCAGAACGGCCATGCGGTCTTTCACCATCAGTACTGCTCCTCAAAGGATCGATCTTGCGTGCGGCCCCGTGTGAAGGCCTCGGCGTGGAAGATTTCGCCGTCTTCGGCGCTGGGCGACCGTTTAGACCGCGTCGCGCGCGGACGCCACTCCGCAGGCTCCCCCGACGTCAATTCGCGCGTCTTGCCTGCGTGGCTGTCGTCCTTCGTTTCCAGGCCCATTTCCCGGACGCCGTCCCGATCGTCGCGGGTCCGGGCGTGCGGGGCTCTCAAAATAAAGGGCGCCGGACCGAGGCCCGACGCCCGAAAGTTTGCGCAGGAGCGAACTCTAGAAGAGCCGCGGACGCCCGGGACCGGGTAGGCCGGTCCAAAACGTCAGGCGAAACCGGCGGCAGATTGGCCAGGCCACTTTGCCACCGGTGTCATTTAGGAATCTACTCCGAAGCGACGCCTTGTGCAAGCGGCGTCAAAACGTTGTTTTGGTTTTGACGGCGGTGATGAAAATGGAGGCTAGGGACACGCCCTTGCGGCGTGTCCCCGTCAAGCGGCAGGGATTGGGGACACGCCGCAAGGGCGTGTCCCCGTCAGCAACCGTCACCCCGTATTCCGCAACCCCGCCGCGATGCCCGCCACGGTCAGTTGGATGGCCAGACGGAGATTCTCGTCCTGGTCGCCGGCCCGGCGGCGGGCCAGCAGCTCCAGTTGCAGGTGGTTCAGCGGATCGACCGACAGCCCGGCCAGGGCCACCGACTCCGCCAACTCCGGCTGGTTGTCCAGCAGGGCCGAGCCGCCGCGGATCGCCAGGGCGATCTGGCGGGCGCTGTCGTGCTCGCGCTGGATCGTGTCGAAGATCCGCTGGGCGTTCGCCTTGTCCGGAGAAAGGTCCCTGTACCGGGCCGCTATGCCCATGTGGCTCTGGGCCAGGGCCAGCTCCATGTTCGACAGCAGGGCCCCGAAGAAGTCGAAACCCCCGGCCAGGTCCTGCAGCTGCTGGGTGGAGAGCCCTGCCCGCTCGACGCCGGCCGCGAAGCCGTACCAGCCGGGCAGCATGAACCGAGCCTGCGACCAGCTGAACACCCAGGGAATGGCCCGCAGGTCCTCGATCTTGCGGCTGGCGGTGCGGCTGGCCGGGCGGCTGCCGATGTTGAGCCCGACGATCTCGCCGATCGGGGTGGCCGACCAGAAGAAGTCCTCGAACGCCGGGTCGTCATAGACCAGGGCCCTAAAGCCGTGGAACGAGGCCTCGGCCAGGGCGGTCATCGCCGCCTCGACCTTGGGGTCCGCACGATGGGCCGGTCGCTCGCTGGCCATCAGCACCGCGGCGGCCAGGCCGTCGAGGTTGCGGCGGGCGGTGGGCTGGTCGCCGAACCGGCGGGCGATCATCTCGCCCTGCTCGGTCATGCGGATGCGGCCCTGGACGGTGCCGGCCGGCTGGGCCAGCACCGCCTCGGCGGCCGGCCCCCCGCCCCGCCCGACGCTGCCGCCGCGACCGTGGAACAGTTGAAGCCCGACGCCCATCCGCTCGGCCTCGAACGCCAGGGCCGAGGCGCCGCGCGCCACGCCCCGACGGCTGGCCACGTAGCCGCCGTCCTTGTTGCTGTCGGAATAGCCGAGCATGATCTCCTGCACCGGCCGGTCGCCGAGAATGGTGCGGCTGAGCGGCAGCTCCAGCCACTGGCGCAGCACCCGCGGGCCGTTCTCCAGGTCGCCGATGGTCTCGAACAGCGGGCTGATCTTGACCGAGGCGCGCGGCGCGGCCCCGCCCCAGACCAGGCCCACCTGCTTGAGCAGGACCAGCGGCTCGAGGATGTCCGACAGGGTCGCCGACTTGGAGATCACATAGGCGCCGATGCAGCCATGGCCATAGTCGCGCACCGCCTGGGCGGCAGCCTCCATGGTCGCCAGCTCGCGGGTGGTCTCCTCGCCATAGGCGGTGAACGGCGAGACCAGGGGCCGCTGGTGCGACAGCTCGCCGATCAGCAGCTTGGACCGGGCTTCCTCGTCGAGGTCCAGGTACTTCACGCCGGTCCCGGCCCGCTGGAACAGCTCGTGCAGCGTCCGTTCGTGGACGTCGGCGTTCTGGCGCAGGTCCAGGCTCATCAGGTGGAAGCCGCAGGCCTGGGCTACCTCGACCAGCGTGCGCAGGGCCGAGCCGACCAGCCGCTCGCCGCCGTTGCGCTCCAGGCTGTCGATGATGATCTTCAGGTCGGCGACGAAGGCTTCGGGATGGCCATAGGGCTCGACGTCGGTGCGGGCGGTGGCGAAAGCCACCCACTGGTTGGTCAGCTTCTGGGACACCGCCGAGAGGCGGTCGAAGATCAGCTCCAGGGCCAGACGATAGGGCTCGTCCAGGCGGTGGACGGACGGATCCTTGGTCTGGGCGGCCAGGGCCAGCAGTTCCTCCGACACCGGCACATAGGCCGTGGACACCGCCAGGTTCGACCAGAGCTTGCGCACTTCGCTGGCGTACCAGTCGAGGATCACCCGCGATTGCGAGGCCAGGGCCAGCTTCAGGGTGTCGCCATTGACGCCGGGGTGGCCGTCGCGGTCGCCGCCCAGCCACGAGCCCATCTTCAAGAGCGGGGCCATCTGGCCGTGGGCGCCGATCTGCCGCGACCAGTCGCCATAGAGATCGATGATCGCCGGCAGGATCGAGGTGCGGACGATCGACAGGGCGTTGCGGATCTCGTCCTTCACGGTGATCCGCTCGGGGCGATAGAGCCGGGTGCGCCACATCAAGGCGATCTCGCGGAACAGGTTCTCGCGGATCTCGGCGTCCAGGTCCGGCGGCAGGTGGTGGCGGCGCAGGGCCATCAGCCGCGAGATCTCGGTCTCGCGGTCGACCATACTGCGGCGGCGCACCTCGGTCGGGTGGGCGGTCAGCACCGGCACAACGTTCATGGCCGCCAGGACCTTGGTCAGCTCCTCCGGCGACTTGCCCTTGGCGACCAGCGCCTTGACGGCGTCGACCAGGGTGCGAGGGCGCGCGTCGCCGGGCTGGGCGTCGCCCTCGGCGTGACGGCGGCGGCCAGCGACGTCCTCGCCGATATTGGCCAGCATCGAGTGGCTGGCCAGGGCCCGGGCCAGGAAGATCGCCTGCTCGCTCGACAGGTCGGCGAACAGATGGTCCAGCCGCGGGGCCTCGCCGTCCGGCGCCTCTTGCGAAGCGGCGGATCGCGCCGTGGCCACCAGCCGAGCGGCGTCCTCGCCGTCCAGATAGGCGATGGCCTCGTTCAGCAGGTCGCTGAGCAGGTTGGCGTTCTGTCGCACGTGGCGGCTGGTGGGGCGATCACCGTCGAGGGACAGAGGCATGCGCGAAGCTCCGCGGCCGTCGCGAGGACGCGACGGCTCACCAGGGAAGAAACGTCCGAAACGCCGACCGGATGTTGGACCCTTGCCGACGCAGCGGCGCCCTTACCGCGCTTTGCAGACCGCGAAAAGGCGGCCGGCGCAATGGTTCCGGTACCAAATTCGCTTTTGCGCAGATTCCTGCCTCTAGCGGGCCAGCCATCCACCGTCGACGGGCAAGGTAATGCCTTGGACGTAGTCGGCGGCCCGCGACGCCAGGAACACGGCGGCCCCGCCCAGGTCGCCCGGCTGGCCCCAGCGCCCGGCCGGGATGCGGGCCAGGATCGAGGCGTTGCGGTCGGCGTCGTTGCGCAGGGCTTCGGTGTTGTTGGTGTCGAAATAGCCGGGCGCGATGGCGTTGACGTTGATGCCCTTGGACGCCCACTCGTTGGCCAGGATCTTGGTCAGGCCCGCCAGGCCGCTCTTGCTGGCCGTATAGGATGGCACGCGGATGCCGCCCTGGAAGGACAGCAGGCTGGCGATGTTGATGATCTTGCCGATGCTGGCGGTGTCGCTCGCCCCGTCTTTGGCCTGCTTCAACACCTGCTTGGCGAAGGCCTGGGTCAGGAAGAACACGACCTTCAGGTTGGTGTCCATCACCGCGTCCCAGTCGGCCTCGGAGAACTCGATGCTGTCGGCCCGGCGGATGATGCCGGCGTTGTTGACCAGGATGTCGACCTTGCCGAAGGCGGCGACGGTCTCGTCGACCACCCGCTGGACGGGTTCGATCGATCCGAAGTCGGCCTTGATCGACAGGAACCTGCGGCCCGTGGCTTCGACCGCGGCTTGCGTCTCGGTCGGGGCGCTGCGGCCGGCGGCGGCGATGTCCGCGCCCGCTTCGGCGAGCGCCACGGCCACGGCCTGGCCCAGGCCGGTGTTGGCGCCGGTGACGAGGGCGACCTTGCCTTCGAGGCTGAACGGATTGGCCATGGTGCGTGCTTCCTGATCCTGAATCTTGTCATCCTGGGCGGCCTGAAAGGCCGATCCGGGACCGCCGGAAGCGTATGCGCTTGGGGCGGTCCCGGCTCTTCGCTTCGCTACGGCCGGGATGACAGCCGCAGGGAAGTGGAGCCCCCGCCCCTATTTCAGCTGGCAGATGTCCAGCACGTTCATGTCGGTATAGTCGAGGTTCTCCCCGCCCATCGCCCAGATGAAGGTGTAGTTCGAGGTGCCCGAACCCATGTGGATCGACCACGGCGGGCTCATCACCGCTTCCTCGTTGGCGATCACGATGTGACGCATCTCGTCCGGCTCGCCCATGTAGTGGAAGACCCGGTCGTTCTCGCCGAGGCCGAAGTAGAAATAGGCCTCCGAGCGGCGGTCGTGCAGGTGGGGCGGCATGGTGTTCCAGACGCTGCCCGGCTTCAGCACGGTCATGCCCAGCAGCAGCTGGGCCGACTTGCAGGTGGTCGGCACGATGTACTGGTAGATGGTGCGCTCGTTGGAGGTCTCCAACGCGCCGCGCTCCAGCGGGACGGCGTTGGCGAATTCCAGCTTCTTGGTTTCGAACGCGGCGTGGGCCGGCAGGCTGGTCAGGTAGAAGCGGGCCGGGTTGGCGGGGTCGACGCTTTCGAACACCACGTCCTTGGCGCCCATGGTCACGTAGATGCCGTCGCGCGGCTCGATGTCGTAGGCCACGCCGTCGACCGTGACCTTGCCCTTGCCGCCGCCGACATTGATCGCGCCCAGTTCGCGGCGCTCCAGGAAAGGGTGGCCGGCGGCCGAGGCCGGCTCGGTCTGGTCGGGCAGCTTGACGCCCTTGGACACCGGCGCGGCGCCGCCGACCACGAAGCGCTCGGCGTGGTTGTAGTGCAGCACGATATCGTCGGCGGCGAACAGGCCGTCCATCAGGTAGCGATCGCGCAGGTCGTCATTGCTGACCGCGAACATCATGTCCGGGTGGGTGGCGTGGTAGGTCTTGGTGAACATCGGGAGGCTCCGGAAAATCTATTCGGCGGCGTGTTTGATCGGCTGGACCGGCCGGGCCCAGTCGGGCCGTTGGTCGAGTTTGTAGGCCTTCTTGGGCAGGTTGTAGGTCAGGTCGACGATCAGCTCGGCGGCCTCGACCTCGTCCATGCGATGCTCGCACACCATGCGCGCCAGGAAGGCGCTGTCGACGCGGCGGGCCACGTCGTGGCGGGCGGGGATCGACAGGAAGGCGCGGGTGTCGTCGTTGAAGCCGACGGTGTTGTAGAAGCCGGCGGTCTCGGTGACCTGCTCGCGGAACCGCATCATGCCCTCGGGGCTGTCGTGGAACCACCAGGACGGACCCAGCTTCAGCACCGGATAGTGGCCGGCCAGCGGGGCCAGCTCGCGGCTGTAGACGGTCTCGTCCAGGGTGAACAGGATGATCGACAGGCGCGGGTCGTTGCCGAAGCGCGTCAGCAGCGGCTTCAGCGCCTCGACATATTCGGTGCGCATCGGGATGTCGGCGCCCTTGTCGCGGCCATGGCTGGCCAGCAGGGCGGCGTTGTGGTTGCGGTGCGAGCCGGGGTGGATCTGCATGACCAGGCCGTCGTCCAGGCTCATGCGAGCCATCTCGGTCAGCATCTGGGCGCGGAACAGCTCAGCCTTGGCCGGGGTGACCTCGCCCTTCATCAGGCTCTGGAACAGGGCCTCGGCGTCGGCTTCGGACAGGTCGGCGGTGGCGGCGGTCGGGTGGCCGTGGTCGGACGAGGTGGCGCCGGCCGCGATGAAGGCCTGGCGACGAACGCGATGGCCTTCCAGATAGCCCTTCCAGCTCGTGACGTCCTGGCCGGACACCTCGGCGAAACGCTCGAACGAGCGGCCGAAGCGCTCGTCCTCGAAGTCGATCACCGCGTCAGGGCGATAGGCGGTGACCACGTGGCCGCCCCAGCCGCTCTCGCGAATGGCCTTGTGGTGCTCGAGCCGGTCCTGCGGGCCCTCGGTGGTGGCCAGGGTCTCAATGTTGAAGCGGTCGAACAGGGCGCGGGGACGGAAGGCCTCCGTCGCCAGCGCTTCGTTGATGGTGTCGAAATAGAGGTCGGAGGTCTCGGCGCCCAGGAACACCTTCAGGCCGAACACCTGGCTGAACACGTGGTTGAGCCACAGCCACGACGGCGTGCCGCGAAACAGGTGGAAGTTGCTGGCCAGCAGGCGCCAGGCCTCGCGCGGATCGGTGGCGGGCACGCCGGCCTTGGACCGCACCTTCAGCGCGTCCAGGCTGATCCCCTGGCTGTAGAGCATCCGGAACAGGTAGTGGTCGGGCGCCAGCAACAGGTCGGTGGCGTCCTCGAACGGGGCGTTGGTCGCGAACCAGGCCGGGTCGGTGTGCCCGTGCGGGCTGATGATCGGCAGGGTCTTGACCTGGCCATACAGCGCCCTGGCCACGCCCCGCGTGCGCTCGTCGGCCGGAAACAGGCGATCGTCGGAAAAAACCAGGGGCCGGGTCATGGCGCTTCTTACTCCCTACTCCGCCGACGGCTTTGGCAGGCCGTTTTCGACGCGGTTGGTAACCGGTGTCATGGCGCCATGCAAGCCAAAGCGCCCGCGATCCTACCCCGCCGGCGGGGCGCCCGACGACTCCCGGACGACCAGATAGGGGATCGTGCTGTTGGGGTCACGCTTTTCGCGAGCCGCCGCGCCGATCAGCTTCTCGGCGGCGATGCGTCCCACTTCCCGGGTCGGAATGTGGATCGTGGTCAGAGGCGGCCAGACGGCCTGGGCGATCTGGAAGTCGTCGAACCCGACCACGGTCAGGTCGGCCGGCACCTGCAGCCCCGCGCGGCGGGCCGCCTGCAGCACGCCGGCGGCCATTTCGTCGTTGCCGGCGAAGATGGCGGTCGGTCGGGGGGTCTGGGACAGCAGCGCCTCGCCGCAAGCCAGGCCCGACTCGAAAGTGTAGGCGCCCTGGACGACGTAGTTCGATTCCAGCTTCAGGCCGGCCTTGTTCAGGGCGTCCTCGAACCCCCCTCGCCGCTCGTGCGACGAGCGGAAGCTGGGCAGGCCGCTGATGAAGCCGATCCGCCGATGGCCCAGCTCGACCAGGTGGGCGCCCATGGCCTCGGCCCCCAGCCGGTCGTGGCCGACAATCATGTGCTCGGGCTTGTCCAGCTCGACCGAGGCGATGCGGATATATTCGCAGCCGATCTCGCCCAGCAGCTTGGCCACCCGTTCGTCTTCCGACACCGAGGGCGGCAGCACGACGCCGAACAGCTTCTGGCGCTCAACGAACGAGCGCACGTCCTGCAGGAAGGTCGGGCTGGAGCGGTCGCAAGGGTGCACGACCAGCTCGAAGCCGGAGCCGCGGATGCCGTCCAGCAGGCCCAGCTGCATGTTGACGACATATTGCGGGTTGGGGTTGTCGTAGATCATGCCGATCAGGAACGAACGGCGGAACGCCAGGCCCCGGGCCTGGGGATCGGGCGCGTAGCCCCACTCGGCGATCACCGCCTCGATGCGCTCGCGGGTTTCGTCGCGCACGAAGGGCGACTGGTTGATGACCCGCGAGACGGTCTTCTTCGACACACCGGCCAGGCGGGCGATGTCGTTGATGGTCGCACGCTTGCGGCCGCCTTCGAGGCCAGCCTCCAGGCCGGCGTCGATTTCGACGCCATCGGTGTCCGGCAAGGGGGTCTTGGACGAGGTCAAAGCGTTTCCATGCGGCGATCGTTGTTCCGTTTTGTCATACCCTACCGCCGACGGCGTCGCTACAAATGCACTTTCGGGCGCAATTGCCCTATGGTGACACCGGTTTCCCCGACGTACAGACCAGAAGGGCAGCACGAAAAGTTCCAATGGCCAAGGCTTTGATAAGCGAACCCACTCCCCTTCCCTCCGAATCGATCCACGGCGTCGATCCGCGCGACCACGT
Organism: Caulobacter sp. BE254; assembly: GCF_031457295.1. Lineage (NCBI taxonomy): Bacteria > Pseudomonadati > Pseudomonadota > Alphaproteobacteria > Caulobacterales > Caulobacteraceae > Caulobacter > Caulobacter sp. BE254. The sequence continues at coordinate 400,136 of NZ_JAVDWJ010000004.1, forward strand.
GGCGACCGCCTTGCGCGACCTGCTCGCCGGCGAGGCGCTGGACCTGCACGGCCAGACGATCGTCGCGCGCGTCGACATTCCCAAGGGCCACAAGATCGCGGTGCGCGCGGTGGGCCAGGGCGAGGACGTCCTCAAATACGGCTGGCCGATCGGCCGGGCGACCGCGGACATCGTGGTCGGTGACCACGTGCACGTCCACAATGTCGAGACCCGCCTGTCGGGCGTCGAGGACTTCGCCTATGCCGACGCCCGTCCCGAACCGCACGCCGCCCCGCCGGCCGGGACCTTCCTCGGCTATCGCCGCAAGAACGGCCGGGTCGGCACCCGCAACGAGATCTGGGTGCTGTGCACCGTCGGCTGCGTGGCCAACACCGCCCGGCGGATCGCCGAAAAGGCCAACGCCCGTTTCGCCAGCCGCGTCGACGGCGTCTTCGCCTTCCCCCACCCGTTCGGCTGCTCGCAGCTTGGCGACGACCTGACCCACACCCGCAAGCTGATCGCGGGCCTCGCCGCCCACCCCAACGCCGGCGGCGTGCTGATCCTGGGCCTGGGCTGCGAGAACAATCAGCTGAAGGCCCTGCTGGATTCGGCCCCGGGCCTGGATCCGGAGCGCCTGCGCTCGTTCACCACTCAGATGGTCGAGGACGAACTGGAGGACGGCCTGGAGGCCGTGGAAGAACTGGTCGCCATCGCCGAGCGCGACCGGCGCGAACCCGCCCCGCTTTCGGACCTGGTGGTCGGTCTGAAGTGCGGCGGCTCGGACGGCTTCTCGGGCGTCACCGCCAATCCCCTGGTCGGCCGCATCGCCGACAAGGTCTCCGACGCGGGCGGCACCCCGGTGCTGACCGAGATCCCCGAGGTGTTCGGCGCCGAGGGCGTGCTGCTGGCCCGCGCCGCGACCCGCCAAGTGTTCGACGAAGCGGTCGGGGTGATCGACGACTTCAAGCGCTACTTCATCGACAACCACCAGCCGATCTACGAGAACCCCTCGCCCGGCAACATCGCCGGCGGCATCACCACGCTCGAGGAAAAGTCCCTCGGCGCGGTGCAGAAGGGCGGCCGCGCGCCGCTGGTCGAGGTGCTGCGCTACGGCGAGCAGGTCGGCCCGCACGGCCTGACCCTGCTGGAAGCTCCCGGCAACGACGCCGTCTCCTCCACCGCCCTGACGGCGGCCGGGGCGACGGTGATCCTGTTCACCACCGGCCGCGGCACGCCGCTGGGCTTCCCCGCCCCGACCCTGAAGATCGCCTCGAACTCGGCCCTGGCCGCCCGCAAGCCCGGCTGGATCGACTTCGACGCCGGGGTCGTGCTGGCGGGCCAGACCATGGACGCGGCGGCCGACTCCCTGATGGATCTGGTCGTGGCCACTGCCTCGGGCCAGCCGACCAAGGCCGAACTCAACGGCGAGCGTGAAATCGCCATCTGGAAACAAGGCGTTACCCTTTGACCGACACCCTTTCCCGTCCTCTCCGCCTCAACGCCGTCAGCTATCCGGCCGCCGCGCCCGGCGTCGCCCTGCCCGCCTATGACCGCGACAAGGTCACGGTCGGCGTCGTGCATTTCGGCCCCGGGGCCTTCCACCGCGCCCACCAGGCCTTCTATTTCGACCAACTGCTGGCCAAGGATCCGCACTGGGGCCTCTGCGCGGTGTCGCTGAAGAGCCCGGGCGTCCGCGACGCCCTGCAGCCGCAGGACGGCCTCTACACCCTGGCCCAGCTGGACGCCGAGACCACGTTCCGCGTGGTCGGCTCGATCCTGGAAGTGCTGGTCGCGCCCGAGGATCCGCCGGGGGTCTTCGCTCGCCTGGCCGCCCCCACCACCCGCGTGGTCACCCTGACCGTCACCGAGAAGGGCTACTGCCTGACCGGCGACGGCAAGCTGGACGTCGCCCACCCCGACATCGTTCACGACCTGGCCCATCCGCGCGAGCCGGTCAGCGCGGTCGGCTACATCGTCGAGGGTCTGCGCCGCCGCCATCAGGCCGGCCTGCCGCCCTACGCCGTGGTCGCCTGCGACAACCTCGCTGATAACGGGTGGCGGCTGAAGGCGGCGGTCGTCGCCTTCGCCGAGTCGATCGACTCCGCGCTCGCCGCCTGGATCGAGGCCGAGGGTCGCTTCCCGCGCACCATGGTCGACAGCATCACCCCCGCCACCGACGACGCCCTGCGCGCCCGGGTCGAGGCGGCCACCGGCCTGACCGACGCCTGGCCGATCCAGCGCGAGGCCTTCACCCAATGGGTGGTCGAGGACGTGCTGGGACCGGACGCGCCGGACCTGGCCAGCGTCGGCGTCACCCTGACCGACGACGTGCGCGGCTTCGAACGCGCCAAGTTGCGGCTGCTGAACGGCGTCCATTCGACCATCGCCTATGTCGGCCTGCTGAAGGGCCATGAGACGGTGTTCGAGGCGATCAGCGACCCGGACCTGGCCCGGATCGCCGAGGACCTGATGGTCCAGGACATCATCCCGACCCTGACCGCGCCGCGCGGCCTGGACCTCCTGGCCTATGGCCAGGCGATCCTGGGCCGGTTCCGCAATCCCGAGATCCGCCACCTGCTGAGCCAGATCGCCTGGGACGGCTCGCAGAAGCTGCCGTTCCGCATCCTCGGCACCGTGGCCGACGCCCTGGAAGCCGGCCGTCCGGTCGACCGCCTCGCCCTGCCCCTGGCGGCCTGGATGCACTTCGTCCGTCGCCGCGCGGCGGAAGGCGTCAAGATCGTCGATCCCCTGGCCGATCGCCTGGTCGAAACGGCGGCCGCCTGCACCGGTGACGCCAAGGCCGACGTCGCCCAGTTTTTGAAACTGGAGCCGGTGTTCAACCGCGACCTGGCGGGGAACGCGACCTTCGTGGGGGCGCTGGAGAAGGCGTACGCGGAACTGGCCTAGCCGTTCGATCGGGATACACCGCGTGTGTCCCGGTCGCCGTTCCGCTACCGCGTCACGCCCTTACCGGTGACGACCGGCAGCACGGTCCGCAGCAGGATCGCCAGGTCGAACCAGAACCCCTGCCGCCGCAGGTATTCGGCGTCCAGCGCCACCTTTTCGGGGACGGACACCTCGTCGCGGCCGTTGACCTGCGCCCAGCCGGTGACGCCGGGCCGCAGCGCCTCGACCCCGGCCGCCGTCCGCAGCGCGACCAGGTCGTCCTGGTTGAACAGCGCCGGCCTGGGCCCGACCAGGCTCATGTCGCCGACCAGCACGCTCCACAGCTGCGGCAGCTCGTCCAGGCTGGTCCGGCGCAGGAAGGCGCCGGGCGGCGTCAGCCAGCGGTCGGCGTCCTCCAGCAGGTGGGTGGCGACCTGAGGCGTATCGATCCGCATGGTCCGGAACTTGGGCATGGCGAACAGGACGTTGTCGCGCCCCACCCGCTTGGACCAGTGCAAGGCCGGTCCCGGCGAGGTCAGGCGCACGACCGCCGCCACCACCAGCAGCGGGATCGCCAGCAGCAGCAGCGCCGCCGCGGACACCGCCGCATCGAACAGGCGCTTCACGTCAGGCCATGCTCTTAAGCCAGGTCCCCGAAGGCGGCGTCCAGCAGCAGGTAGGCGCGGCCGGCGTCCGACGACAGCAAGGCCGCCACCAGGAAGCCCTCGCGATCCTGTTCGGAGGCCTCGTCCATCATGCCGGCGTAGCGGCGCAGGAAGCGCTCGGCCTCGGCCCGCAGCGGCGCGTCCGAGAACAGCCGGCGAACCAGCCGGCGGATGGCGGCCGGGGCCAGCTTCTTGACCACCTCGCGCGCTCCGCCCTCGTCGTGGGTCTGGATCGTGGCGGCGATCTCGTCGATGCGGGCGCGAGGCAGCAAGGCCGTGGGGTCGATGCCCATGGCCAGGATCTCGCCGGCCATCTTCTCGCCCAGGGCGGCGTCGCCCGGCGCGGCGCTTTCCAGGCCCGACAGCAGGCTGCGCCACGACAGGCCGCCGCCGGGCTGCTGCGGCTCGACCCGTTCGGCCGGCGGCGGCGCGGGTGCGGCGGTACGGCCGCCGGCGGCGTCGAACACCGAGCGGAACTCGTCGTCGGTGGCGGTGGGCGTCAGGCGCAGGCGTGGGCGCAGGCCAGCCTCTTCGGCGCCGGGCTCGTTGGCGGGCTCGTTGGCGGGCTTGGGGGCGGGCGGCGGCGCGGGCGGCGTTGCGGGCTGAGGAGGCGGCGCGGCCGGGACCTGCCGGTTCAGCGGCGGTGGCGCGCGGGTCGGCGTCGCGGTCGGCGGGGCGACGGGCGGCGCGGCGTTCATCCGGCCGACCGCCTCGCTGAGCATGTCGTAGTTGCGGCGGACCCGTTCCTGGAAGGCCTGGTCGATCGCCGCCGTCTCCTCAGCGGTCCGGCGCGCCGAGTTGCGCAGGTCCTCGATGCCCTGCTCGATCTGGGCCCGAACCTCGTTGGCGCGGGCCAGGGCCTCGGCGGGCAGGTCGGCGGTGCGGCGGCCGACATCGGCCAGCATGGCCTCCATCTCGGCGATGGTGGCGCGCGCCGCCTCGACGCTCTCGGACAGCTTCTGGGCCGTGCGGGCCCCGGCCTGCTCGACCACCTGGGCCGACTGCTCGATCAGGTCGCGAGCCTCGTCCATGCGCGATTCGAACACCGTGTCGGCCTTCTGGCCGGCGGCGAAGGCGATCTCGTTGAGCTGGTCGACGCGGACGCGGGCGGCCTCGACGCGCTGCTCGACGCCTTCGTTGGCCTTGCGGGCCGCCCCGGCCATCGCCTCCATGGCCTGGGTCAAGGCTCCTTCCAGGTCGGCCCGCTGACCGCCGGCGGCGCTGGCCAGGGCGGCGATGGCGCTGGAGGTCTCGGCGGCCAGGGCCTCGCGTTCGGCCCGGGCGGTCTCGGCGACCTCGCGCAGCTGCTGGGCCGCGGCCCCGATCAGGCCACGCAGCACCTCGGCGCCCATGGCCGCCATGTCGCCCATCTCGGTGGCGCCGGCGCGAGTGTGGCCGATGAATTCGGTCAGTTGGGCTGTGCGGGTCTCGCTCTCGGCGGCGAAGTCCTCCTGGTCGGTGCGCAGCGACTGGCTGGCGGCGACCAGGGCGGCGCGCTGGGCGGCCAGGTTGCGTTCGACGGCGCTCATCTGGTCGCCGACGCCCTGGCCGGCGGTTTCCAGGCGGGCGATCTGGCGCGACAGGTCCTCGGCCCCCACCCGCGCGGCGTCGGACGCCTCGGCCGCGGCGGCGGCCAGGTCGGCGGCCCGGGCGGCCAGCGCCGCCTCGGCCTCGCGCAACTGGGTCTCCGCCAGGTCGGAGGCCTCGGCGACCATGCGCGCCTGGCTGCCGATGGCCTCGACCACGGCCGTGGACTGAGCGTCCAGGGTGGTGGACAGCGCGTGCATGGCCTGGCGCTCGTGGCCCAGCCCTTCGGACAGCTGCTTGACCATCCGCGCGGACTCGCTGGTGGTCTGGGACAGGGCCAGGGTTTCCTCGGCCAGGGCCTCGCGCAGGTCCTGAACCCGGGCGCGGGCCGCCTCGGCGGCGGCCGTCGCCGCGTCGATCTGATCGCGGATGCGCTCGACCACGCCGTCGACGCCCGCCGCCGCCAGGGCGGCCGGGCTGACCAGGCGGTCGGTCATGATCCGGGTGTGCTTCAACTCGGCCGAGACCCCCAAGGCCTGGCGCAGCATGTAGGCGCCCAGCAGGGTGAACGCGGCCGGGCCGACGGCCAGGGCTGCGAACACCATCAGGGCGAACTGGTCGACCTTCAAGGCGGGCACGCCGGCGCCGTAGCCGAGCGCGAAGGCGATCGGTCCCAGCGTCCAGAGCGCCGCGGCGGCGACCGCCAGGCTCCAGAACAGCGGCGCGGGCATAGGCTTCTTGCCTTCGCGGGCGGTGGACAAGGGAGTGACTGGCGAAACCGGCGCGGTCTCGCGCGGTTTGGAGACCGCCGCCTCGAACCGCTGGGACGCGGCCGGAGGCTCCGGCTCGACCACCGGCGCCGGCGGCTGGGCGGCCTGGGCCGTCGAGACGGGCGCGGTCAGGAACGAGGGCAGCGGCGCCAGCGGCTCGGCCTCGATCGGCGCGCTGCGCCGGCCTCGGGCCGGGGTGAACGGGGCGGGATCCGCCTCCGGCTCGGGCGGCTTGAAGTTCGACTTCAGCGGCGGCGCCCGTGCGATCACGGCCTCCGGTGCGGGGGCCTCGATATCGGCCTTGGGAGGCTCGACGGGTTGGAAGGTCTCGGCGACAGGCTGGGGCTGCGGCTTGGACGCGCCGAAAAAGCCGCGCCGCGCGCTGACGCGAGGCGTTTCGGGAATCGGCGCGACAAACGGCTCGGCCGCCGGCTCGGCGCCTAGATCCAGAGGCCCGCGATCAAGAGCCGGCGGGGCCGGCGCGTCGGGAACGGCGGCGATGTCCAGATCCAGGTCGGGTTCGCTGACCGGCGCGTCCGCATCGGGCTGGACGTCCGTCTCGGCGGAACGACCGGCGTCCTCGACCGGCGGCTCCATCGGAATGCCGGTGAAATCAAGCGGTTGGCGCTTCTTGGGCTTCATACGCAGCCATAGTCCCAGGGCGAAACGGCTTGGGGCCGGATGAACATCGCCGCGCGGACGCCCCTCTCGCACGCAACGAATAAACCTAGCGGCGAAAAGCCGGCGCGCATAGCGGGTTCCGCCGGATTTCCCATCCTGGACAGGGGTTGGCGAAGGGAGAGCCTAGGCGCTGATCTCGGCCGTATGCAGACGGGGACAGCGCTCGACGGCCTGCACGGCCTGTTGACGGGGGGTGCGGGCGATGACCCGCTCGGCCTTGGGCGGGGACTTGGCCCGATGCTCGACGGCCATGCCGAACTGGCAAAGGGCCATCGACGAAAGCCAGAGCATGATCGCGGCGAGGAATTCGGCCAAGGATGACATCGGGAAGTCCATTTTCCGATAGCGGCGTTATGCAATGCTTCGCCGCGTCGCGCGAATGAACTTTTGGTCATGAAACGGCGCCGCTCGCCACGCCGCGCCGTCCGGGAGGTCCATCGAAGCTCACAGCGCCTGCAGATTTCCCCGCCTTGCCCGCCGGCCTCGCGAGACCTAGGTCCACGCTCAGGATCACCGCCCCGTCGTCGCGCCTTTCGTGCGTCGGCGGAGCTTTCCATTTGCGGATACGCGCTTTGCCCCCTACCCAAGTCGCTTCGCTGTCGCACGACGCCTTTGCGGATTTGTCCATGACCGGGCCGACTTCGGCCAAGCTCAGCCCGGCGAGGCTGACGCACCTGCAGCGTTTGGAAGCCGAGAGCATCCACATTCTGCGGGAGGTGGCGGCCGAGTGCGAGAACCCGGTGATGCTGTACTCGATCGGCAAGGACAGCGCGGTGATGCTGCACCTAGCGGCCAAGGCGTTCTATCCGTCCAAGCCGCCGTTCCCGCTGCTGCATGTCGACACCACCTGGAAGTTCCGGGCCATGTACGAGCTGCGCGACACCATCGCCGCCCAGCTGGGCTTCGACCTTCTGGTCCACAAAAACCCGGACGCCGAGGCGCGGGGGATCAACCCGTTCGACCACGGCAGCGCCTTGCACACCGACCTGTGGAAGACCGAGGGTCTCAAGCAGGCCCTGGCCAAGTACGGTTTCGACGCCGCGTTCGGCGGGGCGCGGCGCGACGAGGAGAAGAGCCGCGCCAAGGAGCGGGTGTTCAGCTTCCGCACCACTGAGCAGCGCTGGGATCCCAAGGACCAGCGGCCCGAGCTGTGGAAGCTCTACAACACTCGCAAGCACCCGGGCGAGAGCCTGCGGGTGTTCCCGATCTCCAACTGGACCGAGCTGGACGTCTGGCAATACATCCATCTTGAGAACATCCCGATCGTGCCGCTGTACTTCGCCGCCGAGCGGCCGGTGGTCGAGCGCGACGGGTCGCTGATCATGGTCGACGACGATCGCTTCCGCCTGCGGCCCGGCGAGGTCCCGCAGATGCGCAGCGTGCGGTTCCGCACCCTGGGCTGCTATCCGCTGACCGGGGCGGTCGAGAGCACCGCGGCCACCCTGCCCGAAGTGATCCAGGAGATGCTGCTGACCACCACCAGCGAGCGCCAGGGCCGGGTCATCGACCACGACCAGTCCGCCTCGATGGAGAAGAAGAAGCAGGAGGGCTATTTCTAGATGACCGCCGCCGCCCCCGTCACGGCCGACAAGGCCACGGTCTACAAGCCCTCCGACCTGATCGCCGACGACATCGACGCCTATCTGGTCGCCCACCAGCACAAGTCGCTGCTGCGCTTCATCACCTGCGGGTCGGTGGACGACGGCAAGTCGACCCTGATCGGCCGGCTGCTCTACGACAGCAAGATGATCTTCGAGGACCAGATGGCGGCCCTCGAAGCCGACAGCCGGCGGGTGGGAACCCAGGGCGGGGCGATCGACTTCGCCCTGCTGGTCGACGGCCTGGCCGCCGAGCGCGAACAGGGCATCACCATCGACGTGGCCTACCGCTTCTTCGCCACCGACAAGCGCAAGTTCATCGTCGCCGACACCCCCGGCCACGAGCAGTACACCCGCAACATGGTCACCGGCGCCTCGACCGCCGACGCGGCCGTGATCCTGATCGACGCGCGCAAGGGCGTGCTGACCCAGACCCGCCGCCACTCTTACCTGGTCAAGCTGCTGGGCATCCGCCACGTGGTGCTGGCGGTCAACAAGATGGACCTGGTCGGCTGGGACCAGGCGACCTTCCAGGCCATCGTCGCCGACTATCGCGCCTTCGCCGACCAGATCGGCCTGGAGGTCTTCACCCCGATCCCGATCTCGGGCCTGACCGGGGCCAACATGGCCAGCCGTGGCGAGGACTCGCCATGGTATCAAGGGCCGATCCTTATGGACTGGCTGGAGGAGGTCCAGGTCGAGGACGACCTGCGAAGCCAGTCGTTCCGCATGCCCGTGCAGTGGGTCAACCGCCCCAACCTCGACTTCCGCGGCTTCTCGGGCCAGATCGCCGCGGGGACCGTCAAGCCCGGCGACCGGATCAAGTCCCTGCCCTCGGGTCGCGAAAGCACCGTGGCCCGCATCGTCACCAAGCCCGACGACCTGGACGAGGCCTTCGCCGGCCAATCGGTGACGATCACCCTGGCCGACGAGATCGACGTCAGCCGCGGCGACATCCTGGTGGCCGCCAACGACCCTGTCGCCGTGGCCGGCCAGTTCGAGGCCACCGTGGTGTGGATGGACGACGAGCCCCTGCCGCCCGGCCGCGCCTACCTGCTGAAGATCGGCACGCGGATGGTCGGGGCCAGCGTCACGGAGATCAAGCACCGGGTGAACGTCAACACCCTGGAGCACCTGGCCGCCAAGAAGCTGGAGCTCAACGAGATCGGCCTGGTCAACCTGTCGCTGGACCAGGCCATACCGTTCGAGCCCTACGCCCAAAACCGCGACCTGGGCGGGTTCATCCTGATCGACCGGATCAGCAACCGCACCGTCGGGGCGGGGTTGATCAACTTCGCCCTGCGCCGGGCCGATAACATCCACTGGCAGCACACCGACGTGGGCAAGGCCTCGCGGGCGGCCCTGAAGGGCCAGCGCGGCCGGGTGGTGTGGCTGACGGGCCTGTCGGGGGCGGGCAAGTCGACCATCGCCAACCTGGTCGAAAAGCGTCTGCACGCCCTGGGCCGGCACACCTATCTGCTGGACGGCGACAATGTCCGCCACGGCCTCAACCGCAACCTGGGCTTCACCGAGGAGGACCGGGTCGAGAACATCCGCCGGGTCGCCGAGGTCGCCAAGCTGATGGTCGACGCCGGCCTGATCGTGCTGACCGCCTTCATCTCGCCGTTCCGCGCCGAGCGCCGCCTGGCCCGCGAAATCCTCGACGACGGTGAGTTCGTCGAGGTCTTCGTCGACACGCCCCTGGCCGTGGCCGAACAGCGTGACGTAAAGGGCCTCTACAAGAAGGCCCGCGCCGGACAGCTGAAGAACTTCACCGGCATCGACAGCCCCTATGAGGCCCCCGAAGCTGCCGAATTGGTGATCGACACCACCAAGATGGACCCGGTCGCCGCCGCCGAGCGCATCGTCGCCTGGCTGGAAGGCGAGATCGACTACGAGATCTGACGCGGCGAAATCCTCGTCCTTCGACAAGTTCAGGATGAGGATTTGTTCTGCGCCCGCGTTGAATTCGTCCTCATCCCGAGCCTGTCGAAGGACGAGGACGGCCATTCAGCGCGTCCGCTTTAGAAGCTGGGTCGCCCCGATCAAGCCCAGCCCGCCCATCGCCGCCATGGCCAGGTAGCCCCGGGTCCCGAAGGCGTCGAACAGCGGACCCGAGGCCAGGGTGCCGACGCCCAGCATGAAGCCGGCCGACAGGGCCGAGTTGATCGCCTGGGCGGCCGAGGCGCTTTGCGGCGGGGCCAGGCGCTCGATCAGCCGCAGCGAAGCCATGAAGCTGGCCGCGAAGGTCAGGGCGTGCAGGGCCTGCAGCGGGAACAGCAGCCACAGCGGCGGGGCGAAGGCGTAGGCGGTCCAGCGCAGCAGGGCCGCGCCACCGCCCAGCACCAGCAGCTTCTCCGGTCCCATCTTGCGCCGCCACGGCTCGGCGAACCACATGAAGCCGACCTCGACCGCCACGCCGACGCCCCACAGCACGCCGATCATCGGGGCCGAAATCCCCTGCTGCCGCCAGAGCAGGGCCGAGAAGCCGTAGTAGAAGGCGTGCGCCCCCTGGATCAGGCCGGCGGTGATCACGGCCAGCACGAAGGTCTGGTCGCGCAGCAGGCCGCCCAGGCCCTTCCAGCGCTCGGCGCGGCCCAGCTTGGCGACGCCCACGTCGAGGACGCGGTCGGGCGGCAGAACCAGCACCGAGACCAGGGCGACGCCGACCGCCGCCGCGGTGATCCAGGCGGCGATGACGCCGGGGGCCATGACCGCCAGGATCGCGCCCATGGCCAGGTTGGCGACGATGAAGGCCGCCGAGCCCGCGCCGCGCGGCACGCCGTAGTTGAAGCCGTCCAGCCGCGAGCGCCGCAGGGTGATCACGTCGATCAGCGGCGTCAGGGTGGTCAGGCAGGTCATGCCGACCAGCCAGCAGGCCAGCAGGCCCCAGAAACCCGAGGCGAACGTCATGGCCAGGTAGCCGGCCGCCGCCCCTAGGGCCAGCAGCGCCAGGGGCGTGCGACGCAGGGTGAAGCCGTCGGCCCACACCGCCAGCCCTGGTCCCAGGAACGGCCTGGCCAGCAGGGGCACGGCCAGGACCGCCCCGATCTCGGCCCCGGTCAGGCCGCGCGAGCGGAAATAGGTGGCGATGTACGGCAGGCTGACGCCGGTGCCGAGATAGGAGACGACGTAGAACAGGCCCAGGCGGGCCTGGGCGGAAAAGCGCCCTGCCCCGGCCGGGCGCGTCACCCTACTCCGCCCCGCCGAACCGCGCGGTCCATTCGGCGATCTGTTCGTCCTCAATCTTCTTGAACAGCACGTCCGGCGCGCGAACCGGTAGGCCGACCGGCAGGCTCGACAGCTCGGCGGCGGCGTTCGTGGTCGGCCAGGCCGGCGGCCAGGCCAGCTGGAAGGCCTCGCCGATCTTCTCGGCGGCGAACGGGATGAACGGGGCGGAGATCCGAGCGTATAGGGCCGCCAGGTTCAGGGCGGTGCGGACGATCACGGCGGCGCGGTCGCGGTCGGTCTTGATCGCCGTCCACGGGGCGGCCTCCTGCAGGTACTCGTTGCCGACCACCCAAAGCGCCCGCAGGGCCTGGGCGCTCTTGCGCACCTCGATGGCCTCCATCTGCTCGGCGAGATCGGCCAGGCGGGCCGAGACGTCGGCGTAGAGCTTCTCCTCCAGCGGGCCGGGCGCGCCGCCATCGGGGATCACGCCGTCGAACTTGCCTTCGGTGAACTTCAGGATGCGGTTGACGAAATTGCCCAGTACGTCGGCCAGGTCGCGGTTCACGGCGCTGGCGAACTGCTCCCAGGTGAAGGCGGTGTCGCTGCTCTCCGGCGAATTGGAGGTCAGGTACCAGCGCCACAGGTCCGGCGGCAGGATCTCCAGGGCGGCGTCCATGAACACGCCGCGCCGGTTCGAGGTCGAGAACTTGCCGCCGTACCAGTTGAGCCAGTTGAAGGCCTTGAGCATGTCGACGCTCTTCCACGGCTCTTCCGAGCCGAGGATGGTGGCCGGGAAGCTGACGGTGTGGAAGGCGACGTTGTCCTTGCCCATGAACTGGACGTAGCGGACGTCGTCCGCCCCCGCGTCGGTGCGCCACCACGACTTCCAGTCGCGGTTCGGCCCAGCCTCGGCCCATTCCTGGGTGGCGGCGATATATTCGATCGGCGCGTCAAACCAGACGTAGAAGACCTTGTCCTCGAAGCCAGGGCGCGGGAACTCGCCCTTGGTCACCGGGATGCCCCAGCTGAGGTCGCGGGTGATGCCGCGGTCGATCAGGCCCTCGTCCAGGTGCTTGTAGGCGATCGACTTGGCCAGCAGCTGCCAGTCGGGATGACCGTCGATCCAGGCCCGGATGCGGTCGGCCATCCTGGTCTGCAGCAGGTAGAGGTGGCGGGTGTCGCGCACCTCCAGGTTCCGCGATCCGGAGATCACCGAATAGGGATCCTTCAGCTCGGTGGGATCCAGCAGGTTGCCGCAGTTGTCGCACTGGTCGCCGCGCGCCTTGTCGAAGCCGCAGTGCGGGCAGGTGCCCTCGATGTAGCGGTCGGGCAGGAAGCGGCCGTCGTCGATGGAATAGACCATCTGGTCGACACGTTCCTCGATCAGGCCACGGTCTTCCAGCACCTCGCAGAAGTGCTGGGTCAGGCGGTGGTTCTGCGGCGAGGACGAGCGGCCGAAATGGTCCCAGGACAGGCCGAAGGCGCGGCCGACGTCGTGCTGCAGCACGTGCTGCTCGGCGCAGTAGCTGGCCACGTCCTGGCCGGCGGCGGCGGCGGCCAGCTCGGCCGGGGTGCCGTGCTCGTCGGTGGCGCAGATATAGAGGGTGTCATGGCCGCGGGCCCGCTGGAAGCGGGCGTAGACATCGGCCGGCAGCATCGATCCCGCCAGATTGCCCAGGTGCTTGATCCCGTTGATGTACGGCAGGGCGGAGGTGATCAGGATGCGGGCCATGGGTCTTCCGGGGGAGTCGAGGAGCGGTTGGATATAGAAGGCCCGGGGCGGAAACGAAAGCGTGGTGCGACGACCACTTGCCCCCTACGGACCGGCTCTTCCAGATCCTCCCCCTGTGGGGGAGGCGATCGCGCAGCGATCGGTGGGGGGAGTTTTAGGATCGTCGATCCGGGCTGTGGCCATCGGCCGATCACTCCCCCCTCCGTCGGCTGCGCCGACACCTCCCCCACAGGGCAGGGCTATCGCATATGAGCAAAGAGCTCGAAGAAGAAGGCTTGCCGCCAGCAGGCGATCTTCATTTTGCGTGAGATGGACTTGGTGTCGGGGTGTGAGCTGAGCATGCCCATGGCCAGTCGTCTGATGACGGCGAGGTTTTCGGGAGCATGATTTTTCCGGGATCTGGCGTCGTCCTCATCGAAGACCACGTCGAGGGTCCAGTGCAGGTGATTTTCGATGGACCAGTGGGCGCGAACGACTTGGGCCAGCTTGGCCGGGCTGAGTTTGCGCGACAGCAGGATGTAGCGGGTGGAGGCGGCGGTCCTGCCGTCCTTGGTGCGCTCGGCCTGGATGCGACCGATGGCGACCAGGTCGGTCCAGCCGGGATCGGCGGCCAGCTTGGCGGCTGGAAGGACGCTGGCGGCGCGCAGTTCGCGGCGGCCATGGCGGGTCTCCAGGGTCTGGTGGACGGGCAGATTGTCGCCGGCCGCGTCGAAGGCGGCCTGGACGTGGGCCAGCAGTTTTGGCCGGTTGGCCTTGAGGCCCAGGGCGTAGTGGGCGCCGGCCTTGCGCACCGCCTTGGCCATGGCCGGGTGGGCGTGCAGGGCGTCGGCGGTGACCAGGCAACCCTTGAGCGACAAGCCTTTGAGCAGGTCCAGCGTGGTCTTGACCTCGGCCCCGTCGGGGGCGCGG